>NZ_SLTL01000001.1:0-356306 GCF_014858585.1 Paenibacillus sp. 23TSA30-6
TTTAAGAATCTACTGAAACAAGCTTGACTATGAACCTATTTCTATACGGCGTTACCCATCCAATAGAGCGAAGAGCCATAATGAACAAGGTTACCTACTTTTTTGTGTATATTATATCTATAAATATAGATTTTCGAATATATGCATTATGAGATCAAGGAGATGGAAATCGTGAACAAAAACAGTCCATTATTTTTTATTGCATTAGGTATATTTGGCATTATAAATACGGAGCTTGGAGTCGTTGGGATTTTGCCAATGGTCATGGATAAGTATAACGTTACTGCACCACAAGCTGGAATACTGGTCAGTCTTTTTGCACTCACTATTGCCATTTTTGGGCCATGGGTAACTCTGCTATTTTCAAAATGGAATCGTAAATGGTTACTGATGAGCATCATGATTATTTTTTCCATCTCGAATGTGATATCAGCTTTTGCATCGAACTTTTATACACTTGTCGTATTCCGAATAATCCCTGCCTTTTTTCATCCGGTGTATTTCTCCATTGCCTTCGTACTAGCTGTTGCATTATCGAAGAAAGAAGAGGCTACTAAAGCAAGTGCAAAGGTATTTCTTGGAGTTAGTGTGGGGATGGTATTGGGGGTTCCGCTTACTTCTTATATTGCTGATCAATTCTCTCTTGGCACTTCATTTCTGTTCTCTGCTGTTGTAAATATTATTGCGTGTGTTGGAATAGGGCTCATGGTTCCTTCCAGATTGGAGCAGAAGGAAGTACCTGTCAGGAACCAGCTTAAAATATTGAGGAAACCCACATTGTGGTTGAATATCGGTAGTGCATGCTTCATATTTGCTGCGATGTTTTCTGTATATAGTTATTTTGCGGAGTATCTAGGAGAGAAAACGCATATGAGTGGAGAATGGATTAGCACGATGCTTGTGCTTTTCGGGATTAGTGGTGTGGCTGGTAACTGGTACTCGGGAAAAATGTTAAACCATCATATGTTGAAAACGGTGTTGCTTTATCCTGTTGCTTTAGGGGTTTGTTATTTACTGCTTCAATATGTGGGTGCAACTCTTCTTCTCACAAGTGGGATTATTATTGTCTGGGGAGCTGTTCATACGAGTGGATTGATTGTAAGTCAAATTTGGCTTACCTCGGAGGCTCCAGAAGCCCCGGAATTTGCGAATAGTCTGTATGTTTCTTTTTCAAATTTGGGTGTCACCATAGGGACAGCGATGGGAGGCTGGTTTATTTCTCAATTAGGAACAGGAGATGTTGTTTGGAGTGGCCTACTTTTTGTTGTATTGTCTCTTGTATGTATTATCGTGAAATCTATGTTTTTTGGGATACATACGAAGTCAAAAAATATGTAACAAACTTTTGCCGAAATCATTACAGGTTAACGTTGATTTCAAGACCAGCTTTCTGAGTTGGTCTTTTTTTCTGTAATAAATAACTAAAGAAATGATTGACAAACTGTTCTAACTGTATTATTAATAATAGTACAGTTAGAACAGTTGAAAGGATGCAGATGAATCTGATCAAGTCTTGAAAGGAGGAAGTCCATGTTCGAGCTGGATATCCGCAGTCGTAAGCCGATCTACGAACAGTTAATAGACAAGGTAAAGGAAATGATCGTATACGGATCGCTTCAGCCGGATGAGCAATTGCCTTCTGTACGGGTTTTATCCGCTCAGCTTACGGTGAATCCCAATACGATTCAGAAGGCGTATCGAGAGCTGGAACGCGAAGGATACATCTATTCCGTCCAAGGCAAGGGCAGCTTTGTCACCCCTGCCGAGCATCAGCCGCAGCAAATGAAGCGGGATGAGATTCGGGCGGCGCTGTTGAAGCAGATGATCGAAGCTGTCCATTTCGGTTTTACGCAGCAGGAAGTGGACGCCTTATACGTGGAAGCTACGCAATTGAAGGAAAGGGGGATGTCCCTTGATTGAATTAAGGGAAGTCACAAAGACATTTACAGAAGAAAAGGCTGTCGATCAGCTCGCCCTTAAGGTGAAGAAAGGCTCTATTTTTGGACTTTTGGGCTCCAACGGAGCAGGTAAAACGACGCTGCTCAAAATCATCGCCGGGATTTACAGACCGGATACTGGCAAGGTGCTAATCGGTGGACAGCCGGTGTATGAGCAGCCAGAAGTCAAGCAGCGCATTCTGTTTATGCCGGATACCCCTTATTTTTTCCCGCAAGCGACGATTCGCCAGATGGCCCGGTTTTACCGCTCCATTTATCCGAGCTGGAGTGAGGAACGCTACATACAGCTTACCGACATTTTCAAGCTTGACCCGAAGCGTAAACTTCACCGTTTTTCCAAGGGGATGAAGCGTCAGGCCGCTTTTTTGCTTGCCTTGAGCTGCATGCCAGAGCTGCTGATTCTGGATGAGCCGATCGACGGACTGGACCCTGTGATGCGGCGGATGATCAAAAATTTGCTGTTCCAGGAAACCGCCGCACGTGAGATGACTGTCGTGATTTCATCCCATAATTTGCGTGAAATTGAAGACATGTGTGATCATGTCGGCATTATGCATCAGGGACGTATGCTGTTGGAGAAAGAGGTTGACGACCTCAAGTCCGATACGCATAAGGTGCAGGTTGCCTTTCGTGACAGCACGCATGAGGAGGTCGTCTGCGGACAACTTTCGGTTGTACATAAGGAGAGCAGAGGCAGTGTTCTGCTGCTTATTATCCGGGGTGAACGAGAGCAGATTACAGAGACGATTCAGGCGTATGAGCCGCATGTATTCGATTTGCTGCCGTTGACGCTGGAGGAAATTTTCATTTATGAAATGGAGGACGCAGGTTATGACATCCAACCGATTCTTCTGTAGCGGCGGCGTGATTCGCCAAAGCCTGAGACAGCATGGCTGGATCGGTCTGTTGTACTTGGCGGGATTATTGTTTACAGTGCCGCTCCCGTTATTTATGAGCATCGGAGACGAACGGGTGCACGAGGTTTTGAGAAGCTTGTTCAATAGGGCAAACTCAGATAATGATTTGCAAAATATGATTTTATTGACCGTACCGGTGCTGGCCGGTGTGATGTTGACTCGTTTTATTCAGCGGCAGGGGCCATCTGATTTGTATCACAGTCTGCCATTACGCAGGGAACATCTGCTAACGGCACATTTGGTCAGTGGTCTTATCCTCTTGCTCGTACCCGTGTGGCTCACGGCCGGAGTGACGGCTTGGGTTAACGCGACGAATGATCTGCCTTATATTTTTCACATGAATGATGTTGGATCATGGGCATTGGTCGTCTCGGTCATTAGCATTTTTCTTTTCGCCTTTACTGTGTTTGTAGGTATTTGCGTAGGGCAATCGCTGCTGCAAATTGCTGTAGTGTACGTTTTGATGGTGCTCCCCTTCTTTCTGTCATCCATGATTAGTCGCTTTCTGGGGCATCATTTGTACGGTTACTATCAGGTCAGTGGAACAATAGTTCGTTATAGTGATGGCATGGAGTTACGTAGTAACAATAATATTTGGCATTCTTTATCGCCGTTTATTCGCTTTACGGAATTGCTAAGAATTCCATTTTCATATATTGAACTGCTTGTTTATATTGGTGTTTCTCTGCTGTTTGTGATCTTGAGCTATGTGTTGTATCGCAAACGGCTGGTAGAGAAGGCAACGCAAGCAATGGCATTTACCTTCTTCCAGCCCTTATTCAAAGCAGGTGTGATGCTGTGCGCTATGCTGCTAGTAGGGGACTATTTTAATGGCGTAGGCGGACAAGGTAAAGACTGGTCTATCTTCGGCTATATACTTGGAGCTATTTTGGGCTATATCGCTGTGGAGATGGTGGTTCGCAAGACGTGGCAAATTGTACGTGTACGTGCTTTGCTGGAATTGGTCGCTTACACCGCAGTGTTAGGTCTGGCAATGTACATTCCGACTTCAAGTTGGGTAGGTTACGAAGATCGAATTCCAACTGCGCATTCCGTGGAGCAAGTTTATGCCGGACCAAGTTTGTATTTGGATGGGGGTATTACACGAAAAGATCTTTATTTTTCGCAAGATAAAGCTTATATCGCTTCTGTGCTGAATTTACAGCGTGAACTCGTGCGGGCCCATTCATCAGGACAGACGTCCATGACCAAAGGTGAACCTCTTCAAATGATAGCCATTGCCTATCACCTTGACGATGGTTCAATTATGACCCGAAGCTATACATTTCCCGAGCAGCCTTTCCGGGCAGAGCTGGCAAAGGTCATGGTGTCTGAGCCGTACAAAACAGTAGCATACTCGTTGGATAAGCTATATGGTGCAGCCGAAACGATCAGCATTAAATCAGGGGATGATGAGGAACGGAGGGTGATACTGACCGATCCGAAAGAAATTCGCGAATTTGAAGCTGTGCTGAAAGAAGAAATTTTGGATATGAGCTATAGCGAAATGCAGTCTGGAAGTTATCCGCTGGGGAATATCGAGATTCTGCATAAGGCTTCCTCTATTTCCAAATATGAGCCGGAATGGGCTCGTAAAATTGCATTTAACTGGCGTTTATCCTTTCACAAACTGGAAGGTTGGCTGAAACAGAAGGGATATGCCGACAAGGTAATTGTCACGCCGAAGGATATACTTTCTGTGCGTGCTGTTCCAATTGTTTCTCAGGAGATGAAACCTTATCAATCTGGTCAGTATATCGAAGACGTCAATTTATTCAGAGATATACAGCAGAAGCATAAAGCAATCGTCATTGAAGATATGAAGCTCTGGAAAGCTATTTTGGAAAACCGCAGATCCTATAACTATACTCCGGATATGGAGAAAGGCACTTACCTGATACAGATCAAAATCAAGCCTTTATATGGTTTAAATGCTCACACAGGCTATTATTTATTAACTCCAAAAGACATGACACCTGAGCTTGTAAAGGCTCTACCCGCCACTCCTTAAAACGGCATCGAACGGCAGATAAGAAATTCCTCCTGGTTTGGGCAGATGTAGAGGCGTATAGAGATAGAACGTAGAACATAAAGAGTATAGCGTTCGGTAAATGATGTCAGCCCAATTCAGGAAGGAGCAGCACGATATGAATATACAGAAGATCGTGAGTTTATACAGTTGTTGGAGCACATTCACTTCCATTTGATGATAATGGGTTCGATCTTGTGCTGAACAAGCATGAGGCATTTTCTCCAGCGGAAGTGCGGCGTATTTTGCATACGGGCGGGATGTTTTTGACCCAACAGGTGGGGGGCTGGATTGTGTGGGCATAACGACCGTTTGGAAGCGCCTTATAGCGAGTATGCGGACTGGTCCCTTTCTCAAGCGATTACCGGTCTGAAAAGCAACGGCTTCGAAATCGTGGAGCAGCGGGAACAGTTTCCGATACAGCAGTTTTACGATATCGGAGCGCTTGTCTACTACTTAAAGGCGATTGAATGGCAGATTGCTGATTTTCAGCCAGAGAGATATATAGAACAGCTGTATGGTCTACATCTGGACATTCAACGTGATGGGTATTGGGACGTGAAACAGCACCGTTTTTTGATCCAAGCAAGAGCGATATAGAATTGTTGAATTCAATACCAAGAAGGTCTTCCTCTAGGGAAGGCCTTTTTTTAGCATACTTCTTTATGGTAAAAACAAAATCAAAAGCCATACGGCGGTTGGCAGTGAAATACCGACGGCGATGGCAATATAGGGCAAGGGAGTTTTCAGGTAGCTTTTCAAGTTGCTTTTCCAATCCGCAGCCTTATGCTTTTTTTTATGATAAATCTCGATTTGTGTTGAAAAACTGTGAAGCAGCTTGAGAGTGTCCTCGGCCGGAATATGTTGTAAGGATTTCCAGAGGTCATCATGCGTTTTTCGGAGCAAGGCCATATCGGATGTGTTATCCCGGTGATCGGATAAGGACATTTTTACCATCTCCTCGTATACTAATCTTTACCATAATTGTACAATGAAAAAGCAGTGGCTTAAAGGCTCATTTCATTTAAATGATATAGGGGGATGTACATGTCAGATCCAAAGGGAGTTATAACTGAGCCGGAAAAAGGCCCTTCTATGCGGTCAGCATGGTTTTGGTCGTGGTTGGGCGGTACATTTATGTTTGGATTGTTTTCAGTCATGTTTAATGTATTTTGGAGTATGGCTGTGGCATCTAATGTACAGCTTCTGTTGAGGCGTGAGGGTGTGACGGATACTGCGGTCATTGTGATGATGATTTTGTACGCCTGGATCGTCGGCCTGATTTTTGCAGCTTACGGTGCCTGGAGTGCGCGTATTTCCAGTCTGCGCAAGCTTCCGCTCATGCTGACCGGGCTGCTATCATTATTAAGCGGCCTGGGTTTATGGATTGTGGGGTTACAAGGCTCTGGCGGCCAACCGTCCGAGGTGGGCGGGAGTTCGTGGCAATTGTTTTCAATCTATCACGCGTGGGCGGAGCCTGTGCTGGAGGTATTGGAGCCGTACACACAGCATGGTGAAATCTGGTTTCTGCTGACTGTACTGCTGCCGATCGCCGGAATGGTAATAGGAGTTGGGGTGGATCGTTATCCGGCGGTGATAGGAAAGAACGGAAAGGTGGATCGTAGATGGCAATGGATCGTGGCCGCTATGTCTGCCGCACTCGTCATTGTGCTGACCATTACGCTGATGCTGCCTCATCGCCCGTTGATTGCAGAAAGGGATTTTCCAGTGGTCGATGGGGCTACAGCGGCGATTCCGTTCGCACAGGATATGCTGCATGAGCTGACCGGAATGAGCAAAGCACGTGCGGCGCACGAATTGAAATTCAACACAACGCATCTGGCGTATGTAAATCTGATCGACAAGAAGGCGGATCTCATTCTGGTGGCCGGACCATCCGACGGGGAGCTGCAACTTGCGAAAGATCGGGGAGTGAAATTGAAGCTGACTCCAATTGGGCGGGATGCGTTTATTTTCCTTGTTCACAGTGATAATCCGGTTCATAATCTGTCTTCACAGCAGATTCGTCGTATTTATGAAGGCTCCATTCATAATTGGAGTGAAGTGGGAGGCAAGGATCAGCCGATTGTAGCCTATCAGCGGGAAGAAAATTCGGGAAGTCAGACGTATATGCAAAAGAAAGTGATGGCAAACCATGAGATGGCCGAGCCGCCCCGGGAGCGCACAATTGGCATCATGGGTGGTATGATTAATGCAGTCGCTGATTTTAACAAGGATCACAATGCGCTCGGGTATTCGTTTTATTATTTTGCCAATGTGATGCATAAGCGGCAAGAGGTTAAATTTTTGTCCATTGACGGAGTGGTGCCGAACAAGGAACATATCCGTTCGCAACAGTATCCGTTTACCGCTCAATTGTTCGTGGTCACACGGGAAGGAGAGAAGTACAGCCCTTCGGTTCAGCGGCTACTCCAGTGGCTGCAAAGCGAAGAAGGAAAACGGATCATTGAAAAAGGCGGCTTTGTTCCTGTAAATCCGTAGACGAGGTTTTCCATACAGTCGATTTTGGGTTTCCATCCGTCAAGAGTGAAACGAAGACAGCAGGGTAATACATAGGATATACCTTGCTGCGGTTACATACCCGCGCAGCATTGTACTAACACAGTAAGGGGATGAACGAAAATGAAGAAAAAATTATCGGCATGGGCGCTTTTGCTCGCCGTATCCATCATGACAGCAGGTTGTGGAGCAGATACAACACAAGCAGGACAGACCGGACAGAAAGAGCAGAACGGACAAACCGTTCAGGATGGACAAAAGGGTTCTGCTTCCGCGCAACCGGGTGCTTCGGGAGCCGCTGTAAATACACCTGGACAGCAGACCGCTTCTGACGGGAAAAATGGCACAACTGGCGGTACAGGCGTTGCATCAGGGGCTGATGGACAAGCATCCACAGATGCGAATGCGGCGAAGGTTCGCATGGACGATGTTACCGCGCTGCGCCTGATCGACGGCAAATCCGGCTGGATCGGCGGGAAGGGATGGATTGCCCGGACAGACGCAGGCACATCCGGTTCAGCGGGAGCGGCATGGGATGTGCAATATCAGGGTCAAGGAACAGTGCAGCAAATTTTTGCCTTGAATGGGCAGCAGGCATGGGCCGTCATGGCAGACAGCGGCTCGCTGCTGGCGACTCAGGATGGAGGCAAGCGCTGGGAAAGTATCGGGACAGTGCCGAAGCAAGGACAAGCGGGCTTTCTACACTTTGTATCGTCCAAGGAAGGATTCACCGGAAACCAATATACGAAGAACGGCGGTCAAACCTGGTCCGCGCTTCCCGTACCTGATCACACCGTTGGACAACCATACTATCATGATCAGCAAAACGGTTGGGCGGTAACGCAAAGCAAAGAGGGCTCGTTCGGTATCTTACACACAACGAATGGCGGCCAGAAGTGGACCACCGCTTTGTCCCGGAAAACCGAAGCCCCTCTGAACGGTGTAATCATTCGCTCGGTAGAGCGCGGAAACGCATGGATTGAGCTGGTCGGGGATACGGGCATGAATCAGACCTCATATTCGCTCTGGCATACCGCCGATAGCGGCCAAAGCTGGCGTGCTGTGTTGGCCAATGCCACCGCTGGCGCAGGACCGGCTCCCGGCATTAGCCAGCAAGACCATCAGGTTCCCAAGAATGAAGGGACGGCACCGGGTATGCTCTATGCAGTAAACAGCAGTACCGCGTTGATGGGCGGCTATTGCGCACCGTGCGACAAGCCTAATACCATTGGCTGGACGAATGATGGAGGCAAGACGTGGAACAACGGCAAGCAAAGCTTTGACGGCTATGGCAGCCAGCAAATCGGGATGGCCAATGCTAAGGAAGGCTGGGCTATTTTCTCCGATTCAGAGAAGGCTCCGGTAATGTATACCACCTCGGATGGTGGACAGCATTGGACGCAGAGCCATGTCTTTGACAAGCCTGCGGCATCAGGTTCCTGAGCAGATGTAGTCCTTAGAAGATAAGTCCTGAGCAGATATAGTAAGGAGGGAAAACACATGAGCCAACAGAAGAAAAGTGCAATCGCATGGGCTGACGGCCGTGAAGTGCCTCTGATCGGACAGGGCACATGGCATATGGGGGAAAAAGGTTCGCTTCGGCAAGAGGAAGTGCGCGCGCTTCAACTTGGCTTGGATCTGGGCATGACGTTGGTCGATACGGCTGAAATGTATGCTGAGGGCGGTGCAGGAAGCTTTTCCGCCGCCTACGCGGAAGCAGCCGCTGGATATCGTTTGAGGGAGGGGCGTGCCATGGCAGAGAGAGAAAAAGGAACAGGAACCAAAGCAGAGCTGCATGAGGTAGATGATCATCTGGATTACGGATTATCTGTCGTATTTATTGGCTTCAATCCCAGCTTGAAATCAGGCGAAGCGGGGCATCATTATGCGAACCCGCGCAACCGCTTTTGGCGCATACTGGAGGGAGCGGGTTTGACCCCTCGCTTGTACGATCCATCGGAGGATGGGGAACTGCTCAAGCTTGGCTATGGTTTTACGAACATTGTTTCCCGGCCCACGAGGGGAGTGGAGGACATTGCCCGCGAGGAATACGCCGAAGGACGTCTGGAGCTACATGCCAAGCTAAAGGAATACCGACCCAAGGTAGCCTGCTTTGTAGGCAAAGGTGTATATACCGAATACAGTAAAAAATCCAAAGTAGATTGGGGATTCCAGCCCGAACCGCTGATCCCCAAGATGCATGAATTTGTAGCCCCTTCGTCCAGCGGACTGGTTCGCATGTCGCTGGACGAGATCACAGATATTTACCGCCGTCTCCAGACATTTCTGACGGCAGAAATCGTCTGATATGCAGCGAGAACAATGGATTCAGCTAGAAGAAAAAGAACCACACAGTTCATGCCCTGAGGGGAAGAACGTGTGGTTCTTTGAACTACCGCAGACTCTATTTTAAGGCTTTTGCCTGCCACGCCTGATCTACCGGAACGTAAGGATATCCCAGATCACGGGCTACCGCCTCGTAGGTGATATGACCGTTCAGGACATTTGTGCCGCTACTTAGCGGCTTGCTTTTACGAAGGGCTTCCTGCACGCCCTGATCCGCAAGCTGGAGGGCAAAGGGAAGCGTCGCATTTGTCAAAGCAAGCGTCGAGGTTTGCGGCACTGCGCCCGGCATGTTCGCTACGGCATAGTGAATGACGCCATGCTTCACATAGGTTGGCTGATCATGTGTCGTGATGTGGTCTATCGTCTCGACAATACCTCCCTGGTCGATAGCGACATCCACAATCACAGAACCGGGCTGCATTGTCTGCACCATAGCCTCCGTTACGAGACGAGGGGCTTTGGCTCCAGTGATCAGGACAGCACCGATCAGCAAATCGCTCTGCGCTACGGCTTCGGCAATGTTGGACGGTGTGGACACCAGCGTATGGAGCTGATTGCCGAAAATATCGTCCAGCTGGCGCAGCCGATGCAGGCTCAGGTCGATCAGCGTCACGTCCGCGCCGAGGCCGATGGCGACCTTCGCAGCGTTCGTGCCGACGACCCCGCCGCCAATAATGGTCACTTTGCCGCGCTTGACTCCCGGCACGCCTGCCAGCAGAATGCCTTTGCCGCCCTTCGGTTTTTCCAGCAGCTGTGCCCCGATTTGCACAGCCATTCGACCTGCGACCTCGCTCATCGGGGTAAGCAACGGAAGGCTTCCCCCGACATCTATGGTTTCATAAGAGATGGCAGTTACGCCGTTGTCCATCAGCGCCCGTGCCAGTGCCGGCTCGGCAGCCAGATGGAGATAGGTGAACAAAATCAATCCTTGCCGAAAATATCCGTATTCTGCGGATAACGGCTCCTTCACCTTGATAATCAGATCCGCCTGAGACCACACATCCGCTGCATGCTGCACAATCGTTGCACCCGCCGTGGCATAATCTCCATCCGTGAAGCCACTTTCAACCCCTGCATGACTTTCCACAAATACGTGATGTCCGTGCTGGATCACCTGAGCTGCCCCGGCAGGGGTCAAGGAGACGCGATTCTCATTGTTTTTAATCTCTTTCGGAACTCCAATTTTCATTTTGTTCACCTCTCCTGAAAATAATTGTTATCCACCGGCAAATAATTGTTCTTCAGGGCAGCTACGCTGCTGTGTTTCTGTGTTTCTGTGTTTCAATGTTGCTGCACCAAACGGATTCAAAAATTGCATTATCATTTTTGTGCAGCCTGCCAATTAGTTAAATGGACTCAAGCCGACAAATGCAATTCATGTTAGATTAGGTACAGTTTACAAGTGGAAAAGCTCCTTGGCATCATACATTTTGTCGGATTATCTGCCTTCAAGGCTCGACTTTTTGATGAATAGGTGTCATATAAAATGACATTAAGACATATACATAAGGAGAATTCCGATGAACGGTAAAAAAACCTTTACCATTGCCGATGTGCTGGAACGTCCGGTATTCCGGCGAGCCAAGCTGGCGGCCGGGGAGCAGGGCACGAGTCGCCGGGTCGGCTGGGTCCATGTGCTGGAAATCACAAACGTAACCCCCTTTGTGAGTCGTCATGACCTGATTTTGACGACCGGCCTGTGGCTAACCCGAGAGGGGGAGGAACGCGCTGAGTATATGGAGCAGTTGATCCGTTCCGAGGCCGCAGGACTATGCGTGGAGCTGGGTACGAGCATCCATGAGATTCCGCCGGAAATTCTGGAGCTGGCGGAATCTCATCATTTTCCGGTCATCGTATTTGAAAAGCCGGTACGCTTTGTTGAAATCACGCAAGATATTCATTCCCTGCTTATTAACCGCCACCACGAACTACTGAAAGATCTGGAGCGTTTCTCGCGCCAGCTTCAGCAGGAGACGCTGCGCAGCACGGATATGAGTGCCCTTTTACGGGCACTTCATGATTATACCGCCCGACAGGTCATCTACATGTCTTCCATTGATACCAATCGGTTCGTGCCTTCCATCCAGCCTGATGTGGCTGACCGCATTGCGAATTTCTATGCCAATGAGGTGGAATCCAGCATGACGTCTGACCGGGAGGGTCACTTGCTGTTCCATCTTAATGAATCCACCGCCGTCTTGTTTCAACCGGTTGTCTGCTTCGGGCAGGTGTTTTCCGCAGTAGGTCTGGTGCTGCATGGCGAAACCCCGACGGAAGAACTGTCACTGCTGCTTGACTACACAGCCAAGGCAGCCGCTACGCTGGTGCTGAGAACTCAGTTCCTCGAAGACCGGTTGTTACGCAACCAGAATGAACTGATTCAGGATATGCTGAACGGACAGCTTCCCAGCGAAGAACAGGCTCAGACCCGGATGGGGCTACGTCTGCTGTCCAAGGGACAGTATTTATTTTGGGCCGGGGTTATTGAGGTGGAGCATCAGGATAAGGAAGCCAGTCAGGTGCGCAAGGAGTCCATTAACCAGGATATATTGGTACTACTCCGTTCTTTGCTGAAAAAGGAGACGCTGCACAACCTGCTCATGATGAAGGGGAACCAGTGCTACATTCTTTGTGCCAAGGAGGAATTGACCCTGCGTTCCGCGGCGCAAATGAAGAAAGTGCTTGCCCATACCGTACAATATATTCAGAACTATGCCGCAGGGCAGCTTGACAAGGTGCGCATTCATGCAGGTTTCGGCAAAGTGAGATACCGGATGACCGGAGCAGGCCGTAGTTTTGAAGAGGCTTATCAGGTTATTGAAGTGGCGCGAAGCGTTTCGGCCATGAGAGATCGACTTTTTTACGACAGTATCGGAATCTATCAGTTGTTGAAAGCCGTACCCCTCACTCCCTTTTTACAAGAGTTTGTACAGGACCATTTGGGCGGGCTGCTTGCGCATGATCGTGAGCACCATATGCAGCTTCTGGATACGCTGGATGCTTATTTTCGATGCCATGGCTCCAAACGCGACACTGCTGGAATCCTGTACATTCACAGGCAAACTCTCTACAATCGGCTGGACAAAATTAACGAGATCATAGGAGGAAATCTGGCAGACCCGGATAAACGTCGTTGTCTGGAGATGGCATTGCTGGCTCACCGGATGCTACAGGCCGAAAAATGATCCTAAATGACTACTTCTATTTTCCAATTTACTCATTTACAATGCGTGTTAACACTGAGATAATAGAAGAGATAACGGTAATATCTTTGAAAGGGGATTAATATGAATATAAAAAAATGGATTGCCGTCCCTCTTATTCTGCTAATGGTAGCTTTGACGGGTTGCCAGGCAGTAGGCGGATTTGATGTAAGTAAAAATCTTTTGGGCACACTTGATGTGAAATCCCAGCAGTCAACGGAGAAGATATCTCTTAAATTGACTCCAAAAGAAGGCATTACGCAAGGAGATCAGGAAATTGTTGATCTAATCAATTCTATTTCCGTAACAGTGGATGAGGCCAAGGTACAATCGGAGGAACTCGCTTCCGCCAAGGGTACATTACACATCGACAAGTATAATTTGCCGTTTGAAATTGCTTTGGATCGCCAAGGTGTGGCTATTCAACTGGAAGGTGCCAAAAAACCTTATTACATATCTTTGAACTCGCAGGAGAGTTTGAGTGGTCTGCCTGCCGGATTTGATCCTTATGTATACTCCAAGGATGTAAGAGATCTGACGAAAACAGCCGCAGCACTTGTACTCAAGCATGCTCCTAACCCTTCGACCATCTCTGCAACGTCTGTAACCGAGGAAGTTTATGGTGAGAAGGACAAAGTGAAGCTGACTCGTTTGCATGCTGAACTTCGTGGCGATGAGCTGGTTACATTGGTGAAACCGTTCCTGACCAATCTGGCGAAGGACGAGGCTGGCTTGAAGGAACTGATCGGGCAAGCGATTGATTTCACTAAAAATATCGCTTCCAGCATGAATGTTGATGGTGCTGATCAAGTCACAAGCGAACTGAACACGAACAAGGAAAAACTGGTCAATGAGGCTTATACCGAAGTTAAAAAGTATTTGGATCTGGCCGTTGCTCAATATGATACAGGCGTAAGCACTTTATATGCACAATCTCCTGAAATCAAAACGGTTCTGAGTTCCAATACGGTTCTGAAAACCGATATGTATTTTGATGAAAAAGGAAATGTTCGCAAATCAGTGTCAGACCTGACGGTTGCTTTGCCAGAAGTAGATAGTCTTCCAGTGAAGTCCTTCTCGATTGTTACGGAAGTTCAATCCTGGAACGTAAACGGTAGTGTAACAGCCGACAAGGTAGATATCTCCAATGGTGTTATCGACCTGAATAAACAAGCGGAACTTACGCCAGGAGCGACACTTCGCAATTTTGAAGCAAACTCTCCGATCTACAATATTTTAAAAAATGATTTGAAAATTACAAAAGTAGAAACCACTTTCGATCCTAAAGACGATTATTATGTGCTGGTGAATCGTAAAGGTACGGCCTTCATTCCACTGCGTGAGCTGACGTATGAACTGGGTTCCGAATTAAAATGGGATGCAGCAGCCAAGCAAATTACAGTTGTGGATGATATTACAGGTAAGACCATCAAGCTGAAAAGCGGTTCCAAACAGGCTGTACTGGAAGGAAGCACATTAACGCTGCCACAAGCTCCATATACGAATGAATATGGTACGTTGTATGTTCCTTTCAAATCGGTTGCCGAAGCGCTTGGTGCCACAGTAACCCGTAACAGTAATGGTGAGTACGTATTGAAACGTGACTAAAAAGACATTCCACATATCTGTGTCCAACTGCACCGCTGGTGCATGGAACATGCAGGTATAGACACAGGAACCGGCCCGTTCAAGGGTCGGTTCTTTTTTTGCATATCCTTACGAATCTAATCTATCGTAAAATAAGGAAGCATTCTCACAGAAACGATTTAAATAAGCGATTACAGATTAAAATAGTACCCTATTTTTGCACAGGGAAAATTGAGATAATTATATTGTTGTTGCGCCATATATATATTTGCGGTCAGGCGCCACAGTGGAAATCACCTACAATAGGGGGATATAACGATGAAAGATATGGAATTGCTGAATTCTAGTGAGGGACAAATTGTACTTGCTCGAATGTACGGTCAACAGCAGGTTGCAGAGCAAACGACGCGATATCAATCACTTCTACAGGCGTACCGGGAGCACTTCGGCGTCGGGGATATTGAATGGTTTAGTGCTCCGGGAAGATGCGAAATTGGGGGGAATCATACAGACCACAATCACGGGAAGGTGCTGGCAGGCAGTATTACACTGGATACCATCGCTGTAGCTGCTAAAGTGGAGGAGCCTGTAATTACGTTCTTTTCCGAAGGCTACAAAACGAAATACGTCATTGATTTAAACGACTTGTCACCACGACCGGAGGATGACGGTACGATGCTTCTGGTCCGCGGTATTGCGGCTGGCTTGCTCGAATTCGGCTATCGCATCGGAGGATTCCGGGCTTATATATCAAGCAATGTGTTCTCTGCTTCAGGATTAAGCTCTTCTGCTTCATTTGAAATGTTGATTTGTACTATAATCAGTCATTTTTATAATGAGGGAGCATTGGATGCTGTCGCCAAGTCCAAAATCGGCCAGTACGCGGAAAATCGCTACTGGAACAAGCCGTCGGGTCTGCTTGATCAAATGGCTTGCGCATATGGCGGCTTGGTTGCCATTGATTTTGTAAACCCCAAGGAACCGATCATCAATCCAGTTCACTGGGATTTTCAACAGAATGGATATTCCCTGGTTATCGTAAATACGGGCGGAGATCATGCGGATTTAACGGACGATTACGCGGCGGTACCCAACGAAATGCGTGCAGTGGCTCAGTCCTTAGGTGCTTCTGTTTGCCGTGACTTATCGCCGGAGGATCTGTATGCCAACCTCAAAATGGTCAGGGAAAAAGCAGGAGATCGTGCAGTGCTGCGTGCGTTGCATTTTTTTGAAGAAAATAGGCGTGTAGATGAACAGGTGAAGTCGCTGGAGGAGGGACGTTTTTCTGATTTCTTGAGGCTCGTCACCGAATCCGGTAATTCTTCATGGAAATGGCTTCAAAACGTATATAGAAGTGGAGTTGACCGGGAACAGGACGTATCTGTTGCGCTTGCATTAACGGAAATGTATTTGAAATCAATAGATGACAGCGCATGCAGGGTACACGGTGGTGGCTTTGCTGGAGTCATCTTGACGATTCTTCCCAATGATCGTGTTGACGATTATAAGACGTGGATCAGCGGAATGCTGGGAACTCCGGTACTCGTTGTCAACGTCCGTGAGCAGGGTGCTGTTAATGTAAGTGATTTGATTCATGCGACAACGAAGGATTGAAAATGAAGCCAGAGTTGGACGGATCTTAGGAGTTATTGCGAATAGACTATACTAGACCGTTGAAGGCTTTAACCTCTGGGTTAAAGTCTTCGTTCTTTTTGGACGATGCAGTCCAGGCTTGCGGTATAATAGAGCATGGAAGTTCTAACGAAGGAGGGCCTATTCATGGCTATGTACCCGTCCTGGTCCTATTCACAATCTAGGGCCCAAACGTTCGATGAATGCCTACGCAAATACTATTATCATTATTACGGCTCGCATAACGGCTGGAACCCTACACAGGGCAGTGAAGAGCAGGTTACGTTGTATCGGCTCAAGCAGTTGAGCAACTTATATATTTTATTTGGGAATATTACGCATCAAATGTGTGAATCGGTCATACGTGGTTGGATGGAAAAAGGCGCTGTTCCACGTCCGGCGTACCTGGAGACAGCGATGAAGAACATGCTGAATGACAGCTACAAGGAATCGCTGCAACAACGTGAGCTATGGCAGCAAGACCCCAAAAATCGCATCATGCTCGCTGAAATTTATTATGATGACGAAGTGCTGCCGGAACGAATTACCCGGATTAAAGAGCGACAGCATGCAGTTGTACATAATCTGTACCGTACTGCGGTTTGGCGTGAGCTACAGCAGGCTGAGGCCCGAATTGTCGAGGTCGAGAAGTGGGATACGATGCTGCTTCATGAGACGAAGGTCTATGTCAAAATGGATTTGCTCTACCGCAGAGGTAACGGAGACATGGTTATCGTAGATTGGAAAACAGGCAAGGAAGGCGACTTCTCCGACCAACTATTTTTGTACGCTTCCTATGTGCGGGAGCATTATCAGCTTCCGCTGGATAAGATCGAGGTGCGTGTGGAGTATCTAATGACGGGAGAACATGAGGTGTACCGTCCCACGCAGGAGGATATCGACAAGGTCGTTGCCAATGTCGGGCGATATATCGAGGAAATGAAATCCTGTCTCGATGATGATTATTATAATCGGCCGAAACCCGAGTCCTTCTTCACGCCCATGCCTTCACGCAGAGCGTGCGGCGGCTGTAATTTTCGGGAGGTATGCAAGTACCGCGCGGTGTAAGGTGGAATAGAACAAAAGAAAGACACTCCATTAATTAAAAGGAGTGTCTTTCTTTTGCCCTATTAAAGTAAATGTCCAATTCTTATTAAAAATTCTGCATATATTACAAATATAGTTCGTGAAGTACTTTAAGGTTTAACTGGAATTTAGCCATAATATCTGAATTTAGGAGGTTTCATTTAAATGGCCATTTTGTCAACTGGACCTATTGATAATAGTGCTGTCAGTGGTGTTAGGCCCACTCAACAGGTGACGGTTAAAATCGATAACCGGGATTCGGTCAATTTTTCGACTGTATTAATAGAAGGCTATCTACTAAACGGATCGAGAACGTTATATGTACTTGAATCTTTCTCTGTCGCTCCGAATCAAGTAGTTACAAAAAATTATTTTGCCAATTTTGATGCATTTGAATTTGTTTTTACAACGGGAGGTGTTGCCCTAAGTCAGACTGAAATTTCCGTTTGGGGAAAAAATGCAGCCGGACAGTTAGTTACAGCCCATCGGCTTGTATCCTCTGAGCTCTTAGGAGCTGTTTCAGAGTCTGTACCCCTATCAATCAATCGCATTTTTGTAGCTAATTTTAATAGTAATGATGTTTCTGTGATTGATGGGGCGACCAATACAGTGATCGCGACCATTCCTGTTGGTGTTAATCCAGCCGGAGTAGGAGTTAATCCATTCACCAACCGAATTTATGTGGGGAATTTGAACAGTGACGACGTTTCCGTCATTGATGGAATAACCGATACGGTGATTACTACTATTCCTGCTGGAGATGGAGCAAGTTCAGTTGGGGTTAATACCGCAACCAATGCCATATATATAGCAAATTTTAATGATAGTACAGTTTCCGTAATTAACGGTTTGACCAATACGGTGATCGCCACCATTATTCCTGTCGGAGGTTTGTCTCTTCCAACAGGAATAGGTGTCAATTCATTAACCAACCGAATTTATGTAGCGAATTTTAATTTTGATGTCGTTACGGTCATTGATGGAGCAACAAATACTGTGATTACCCAGATTCCAGTGGGGGTTAATCCATTTAGAATAGGTGTCAATCCATTAACTAATCGAATTTATGTGTCAAATTTCACGAGTAACAGTGTTTCTGTCATTGATGGAATAACGAATACGGTGATTGCTACCGTTCTAGTCGGGACTACTCCAGGGGAAGTGGGTGTCAATACTTCTACGAATACTATTTATGTACCCAATCGTGACACTGATAATGTTTCCATTATTAGTGGGTTAACGAATACAGTGATTGCAACGATCCCCGTCGGGAATAATCCGAATGGAGTAGGTGTTAATCCAATAACTAATTGTATCTATGTAACAAATCAGGATGATAATAATGTTTCCATAATTGATGGAGTAACCCAAACTACAATTGCTACCGTTCCGGTGGGCGCTCGTCCATTCGCAGTAGGAGTGAATCCTTAGGATGCTTAGTGATTAGCCCGTCTGACAACGGGCTTTTTACTTGCGACTACAGATAACAGAATTTCATATCATAATGCAAATCTGACATTCTTCTATTTATTGAAATCGCTTTCTAATTTGGAGAATACAAGGTATGATAAGGATATTATTGGAAAAGTCGAAGGAGGAAGTTTAGGAATATGACGAGTACAGAGCACGCACGTATTCTTTTTCAGGGGGATTCCATAACAGATGGAGGAAGAGGACGGAATGAGGACGCGAACCATTGGCTGGGTCAGAGCTATGTGTATCTGATCGCAGGTGCAATGGGGAGCCATTTGACTGCTACGCAGCCAGAATTTGTGAACCGGGGGATTTCGGGGGATCGGGTTTCGGATTTGTATGCGCGTTGGAATGAGGACACATTCAGCCTGAAGCCGAACCTGCTCAGTATTCTGATCGGAGTGAACGATGCCTGGCGGATCGTGGAGCAGGAGCCGTCCGGGGTGACAGACCGATTTGAACGAGCCTATCGCCACATTTTGGAGGAAACGTGTGAAGTGCTGCCCGATACCGGGCTGGTGCTGTGTGAGCCGTTTATTTTGAAAACGGGAGCTACCGAGGCACGATGGGACATTTGGCAGGAAAAAATAACGGGCTATCAGCGTCTGGTGCGTCAGCTTGCAGACGAATTTGGGGCCGTATTTGTGCCGCTCCAAAACCTGCTGAACGAGGCTGCTACCAAGGCGGACGCCTCCTATTGGCTGCATGACGGAGTTCATCCGACAGCGGTTGGGCACCAGTTGATAGCGGATCAATGGATAGATATCGTGCAAAAGAGTCCGCTGGCGATTCGCTAATAGGGTCAACCATAGTCTACTCCTTGTCATTTTTGGGTAATACACGATTATGGACATAATTACTTATAGGATCTGTCCATCCAAAAATGAACGTCATAAGGGGGTGCTTCTTGCTTCGTATGGCGGGGCAAGAGAGGGCTGTGGAAACTGTGAATATCATCCTGGTCATTTTACTGATTGCGTTAACTGCGTTTTTCGTTGCATCCGAGTATTCCATTATTCGCGTGCGGGTATCCCGTATCAATCAGCTTGCATCCGAAGGGAATAAAAATGCCAAAGCTGTCAAAAATATTTTGTCCCGACTGGATGAGTATTTATCTGCTTGTCAGCTAGGGACCACGTTAACCTCGATGGCGTTAGGCTGGCTCGGGGAGTCAACGGTTGAAAAGCTGCTGCATCCGCTGTTTGTGCTGGCACATATTCCGGCAGGACTCACGGGAGTATTATCCTTTTTGCTGGCTTTTCTGATTTTGACGTATTTCGAGGTGGTTATCGGGGAGCTGGTTCCCAAAACATTCGCTATACAGATTGCGGAGCCGATGGCTTTGTTTTTTGCGCGTCCCATTACGGTCTTCTATAAAATGACGTATCCGCTGAACTGGGTACTCAGCCGTTCCTCGCGTGTCATTACGGGACTTTTCGGACTGAAAAAGGTTTCCGAGGAAGATGCCGCTCTCAGTGAGGCAGAGCTACGATTGGCATTATCCGAAGGATACCGCAGTGGTGAAATTACGCCGACAGAATATCGCTACCTGAACAATGTATTTGATTTTGACGACCGTGCGGCGCAAGAGATTATGGTACCGCGTATCCATATCCGCTCTATTTCTCATCTGGCAACGGTGGCAGAGTTTATGGAGCTGATCGAGGACAAGGTCTATAATTTTCTGCCTATAGCGGAAAACGGGGATCGGGATCGGATCATCGGGATGATCCGTGTGAAGGAAGCGCTGCATGATTTGGCCCGAGGGCACAGCACAGGGAATACCACGATGGCTTCCTATATTCATCCGGTGCTTCAGGTGATTGAAACCATTCAGGCCCGGGACCTGCTGATTCAGATGCAAAAGCGGCGTATTCCCGTGGCAGTGCTGGTGGACGAATATGGCGGCACATCAGGACTGGTCACACTGGAGGATATTATGGAGGAGATTGTAGGGGACATTCCTTCCTATACCGATACCGAAACCCCTGCGGCGCTAACCCCTCTCATTACAAAAACAGATGATCATCGTTACATACTCAAATCGCAAGCGCTCATTCATGAAGTCAATCGGCGTTTGGAGACGGATATTGAGGCCGGGGACGTATATACGATTGGCGGCTGGATGCTTTCAGAGCATTTTGATATCCGACAGGGAGAGAGTATGACTGTAGGTTTATGGGAGTTTACCGTACTGGAAAAAAACAGTCACCAAATAGACACAATTGAAGCAGTCAAAAAAACAGCTAGTGAACAGGAAAATGACAATAATTCCGAATGATGGAATGGTTGAGTGACTGCAAATCAATGGTTTAATAGGTGACGAATGGCCTGTAAAGCAAGCAGCAGTGCGGTTCGTCCCTCTTTTTGATGTACGCTGATGCCCAATACATGTTATTTTGGCTGTTAAGGTAGAGGGCCTAAAGTCTCTCTATCTTTATACTCATAAATAAGGTTGTCTGTGAAAAGTACTACTAGAATTGTAGCAATTATATGGTAAAATGGAATCAAATTTGAGTTTTTTGGGGTGGGCTACATTACATGAAAATGTCACTAGGTACGAAAATGGTTGCTGCATTTGTCGCTATTTCTGCAATAACCTATGGAACAAGCGCTTTTTTTATTTTTGTACTCAAGGATTGGCTTGCTCAAGGTACACAGGAATGGCTATATATCTCAATCATTCTGCTAATGGGCGTTCTGTGGAGTGGCATTTTGGGGTGGTTGATCTCCAAATTTCTCACACGTCCGATTGTTAGACTGGCAAAGGCGGCAGAGGAAGCCTCGGCAGGGAATCTGTCCGTAGTCATTCCTGATCGTCGTTCAGATGACGAAATCAAGGTGCTTTATGATGCATTCCGGAGTATGATGCTAAACATCAAGGATATGTTTAACGAGATATCGTATAGCTCAAGAGCGACTTCGCAAAACGCGGAAAACCTTAGTTCGGCTATTGTACAGGCTACGACACAGATTGAGTCCATGACTTCGGTGGTGGAGGATATTTTGGAAGGCGTAGAGCAGCAAAGGGATGCGTCTGTCCAATCTATTGAAACAGCGGATCGAATGTTGGGCGATTTTAAAATGATGCGCAGCAAATCGGGCCATATGCTGGAACTGTCAGGCCACATGGAGCATTCGGTCGAATCGACGCAGACGGTATTTTCATCCCTGATGGAGGGAATGGGGGAGCTAACTGCTTCGCATAGTCGTTCGCAGCAGGTCATTGCACGACTGGAAAAAGAAGCTTCACAAATTGAAGCGATTACAAGCACCGTCAAGGATATCGCCGAACAAACTCATTTGCTGGCGCTGAACGCCTCCATTGAAGCCGCACGTGCCGGAGAAGAAGGTAACGGATTTGCCGTAGTCGCTCACCAGATTCGCGCATTGGCTTCACAAAGCACGGAATCGGTGCAGCAAATCAATGCCATCGTTAGCCGTGTGCAGTCGCAAATTGTGGAAACGGTACAATTAATGCACCAGCAAACATCACTGGTCAACGCTGAGGCGGAACGGACAAGCTCGGTGGATCAGACGCTGAGTCGTTTGAACTCGATTGTGCGTGAATTTGTTGAAGGTATTCGCTTAATGGAAGAAGCTGTGACAGAGCAGACGAATCGAGTAGATCAAACCTTCGAGCAGATCAATCGTATTCAGCAAATGTCAGGGGCCTTCTCGGAAGGTGCGCACAAGATTTATACAGCCGCTCATGAGGAAACGGCTATTATGCAGGAAATTTCGTCTTCTTCCGAGGACTTGAAAGTGCTTACGAACAAGCTCATGATGAAAACTCGTGGAATGCAGTTGTAGAACGTAACGTGTCAGAAAAAGCAAATGTAGCCGCTATACACCGGAAAACGAAGCAAATTGGTTCTCCGGTGTGTTTACGGTTATTTTTTAATCTCGAAAAACTCACATTGTTCTCTGGGATGGTAGGCCAGATCACTGACACTGGATTGCACGACTATAGTTTGATCGTCAAAACGGATAATGACTCCGCCTGAACCAATCAACTGGTCATCCTGAAAAATGCGGACACGAAGATGACGTTCCAACGCCTCGGTGAAATCCTGATCTGTCATCAAACGGCGATTAATGGGCATGAGGGGTCTCCTTTGAATATGATATCTTTTATCATAAAGGCTAAGGTGTCGAACAAGCAAGAAAGAGAAAAAAGATTGAAGGAGGCTTTTGATGGACAAGCCGTGGTCATGGTCATGGTTCTGGTTCGATGCTGCTGCACCGGAAGGATTCGAGGCTTTTACTTCGTCACATTGGGTGGCTGTACTAGGGCTTATTTTATGTGCTTTACTGCTTTGGCTGACTCGGGGCCTGATTCAGTCGCATAAGCTGTTAAGTGAGGGGATTCGCTGGACCCTGGTTACCATACTCATTCTGTCCGAGGTAACTCTGAATATATGGTATGTGACGCAGCACATTTGGGATGCTCAGACATCATTGCCGCTGGAGCTGTGCAGTGTGACGCTGCTGCTGTCGATTCTGCTGCTGATTTTCCGTAGCCGCTGGCTGTATCCGATCATACTTTTTGCCGGAATTGGAGGAGCGCTTCAAGCGGTACTCACGCCTAATTTGGCATACGCTTTTCCGCACTATCGTTTTATTCATTTTTTTGTGGCTCATAGTGCCATTATATTGGCTGCCTTGTACATGACATGGATCGAAGGGCTGAAACCGACGTGGAAGGGCGTTGGGGGAGCAATGCTTTTCCTCAATAGCTTGGCGCTGATCGTTTGGCCCGTAGATGATGTACTCGGAGCAAACTATATGTTTCTTGCCGGAAAGCCGTCAACACCGTCGATATTGGATGTTTTGGGACCATATCCGCTGTATATTTTGGCAGAAGAGGTCATTGCGCTGTTATTCTTTTCTCTTATGATGTTGCTGTTCGAGGTGCTGCCTGGAGGCAGGCTGTATGCCCGCTTTCGCAGAGGAGCTGTGCACAGAGCTGAACGTCTTGGGGAGGATCATAGCACGGAGAAAACACCGCGCTGAGAAGGCATCAAAAAGCCAAAGCAGCCTTTTCCGCAAGTATGATAACCAGGGATAAGGCCGCTTCGAGTGTGTAAATATTTAACGCAGCAGAGATTCTGCCCCGTCTACATAAATTTCCGTACCTGATACATGAGACGATTCGTCCGAAGCGAGAAACAGCACCAGATTGGCGACCTGCTCTGGCTCACCAGGAGCACCCTCCAGCGGATGCTCTCCACCCTTCGGAAATTCGACTGGAATTTGTACCTTCTTCAAGTCTTCTGATGGATACGTATTGTCATCAATTTCGGTGTTGATGGCACCTGGACAGATGGCGTTGACCCGAATTTTGTAACGTGCCAGCTCCAGCGCCGCCATTTTCATAAAAGCAACCTGAGCCGCCTTGGACGAAGCGTAGGCGGAGAACCCAATACCCGAAAAGGTCCGGTTACCGTTGATAGAGCTGGTAATGATAATGCTGCCGCCGCGTTCTTTCAGGTAAGGAACAGCATATTTAACAGTGGCAAAGGTGCCCCGTAAATTGATGTTCATCGTGCGGTCCCAATCCTCCGGCTCCAGCGTTTCGATGGGAGCCATAGTGCCGTTAATCCCTGCGTTGGCGAACACCACATCCAGCTTTCCGTATGTTTCCACGACTTTAGCGAAGCCTTGCCGAATCATTTCCGGCTTGGAAATATCACATTCCAGCACAAGGGCTTCACCGCCAGCCTGTTCAATGGCTGCTTTCGTTTCCTCTGCGTGCTTGGGCGTGCGATCCAGCATAACCACTTTGGCACCTTGCTCTGCAAACCGAATCGCGGCTGCCTTGCCGATGCCTGAACCTCCACCACTGACCACCGCTATCTTTCCTTGTAATCTCTGCTCTGCCATTGACTCTTCCTCCTTCTCCGCTCATAAGCTAACCTGACTCGTTATTCCAATACCTCTGATTGATGATGGTGAAACAGTATGTGCTGCATTTCCGTCTGTAAGTCTGCATTTCACGGAATTTGCGAAGTATGGTAACATAGGCGAACCAGCAGGAGCATATAGCGAAGAAGACGGGTAACGTAACGGAGGTGGATTCAATTGAGCTATAACAGAAATGACGGGACACAACCAACAGAATCTATAGCACTGACCGGAAAAATAAAGCCGTGGGCGTTGAGCGGCCCCAGTATTCAAATTGATCCGTTGTTTCCCTATTACGCGAACCGTTCGCGGGACAGTATAGCCGATGAAATCGCCCTTGCAGGCTACCGGACCGTTCATTATTTTGTTGTGCGTGAAAATGAAGTAGATGGGGCGCTCGTTGCCGCCTTTCAACGCAGGGAAATCGCGATATGGGCGATGGTGCTTGGCAATGGTTCCTTTGGCGTGTCACAGTTGCCGCCAGAGTGGAAGGGATGGCGCATGGAACTGCTGCGCGAACCGAATGACGGGTTTCAGCGGCTTTCGCATTTTGCACAGGAGTATGTGGAGTGGAAAAAGAAAGCCGCTGCTCGGCTGGTCACCGACATTCCGTTCGACGGGTTCGAGGTGGCGGAGCCTTATTTCCCCGAATGGAACGGGCTGCGCAGTGGAGTGTACGGGGATATCGGGCCGCATGCCCGGCGGGCCTTCCGCGAGCGCAGCGGCGAGGACATTCCGGAATTCCGCGACAAGCATGCGCGAAATTACTACCGGAAGGTCCCGAAGCTGTACGCGCAGTGGGTCGATCTGCGCGTGGACGCCGTGAACGCGCTGATCGGCGAGCTGGTGAACGGCGCAGGCGGCGTGCGTGATGTCCGGCCGGACATCTGCGTGGCGACGTGGTCGCTGGCCGTGAACGGACGCGGCGATGTTTCCGGCCAGCTACGGGAATGGCAGGGTCTGGACGCGGTAGCGATGATCGGGTGCGTAGCCCCGGATATGCATGTGCTCCAGACCCATTGGCCGGACTGGATGCGCCGCCGTCTGCCGCCGCATTATATTGGCGGCTACGCCCGCATAGCGCAGGCGGTACGTGCTGTTTATCCGAATCTGCCCCTCGGGGTGCAGGCGGATATCGGTTCACTCGCGAGTATGGTTCGGGACCGCGAATGGACCCGGCGGTTTGGGGCTACCGCCCTGGAGGGCGGTTATAACACCTGGACCGCCTACGAATACCATCTGGGCGGCTATATGTACGATGAGCCGCCCATCCCGCTCCGTGCGGAAAGGTCGACCGCAGATGAGGTAGTCGTTTCTTTCAGCAAGCGGATTGCTACACCGTCTGTGAATGAGCTGCGTGTCTGGAGCCGGGAGAGTTCGACTGATGCAACGGGTGATCTGATTCGCACAGGCGGGAACGATTCATTGAGGCCATTAGAGCTTGTGGATGCAGCGGCAGACGGTAACCGTCTACTGCTACGTATATGTAATTTGCCGCCGAGGGCGTTCAGCCTGAGACTTGAAGGGGTACAGGATACACCGGAGCTATGGCTGCTCAAGGGAAGGAAGGCACATCACAATCTGCCGGAGCATGAAGTGCAAGTTCTTTAAAATTTGGGTAATAACATCTGTTCAAGAAATAAAATGTAGTGGAGTGAACAAGAGTATGTGGGATTGGGATTATTTGATTCGCGTTATGTTCGCTGGCTTGTGCGGCGCGTTAATCGGCTATGAACGCAAAAGTCGGATGAAGGAGGCGGGCATTCGCACGCATTTCATTGTCGGTATCGGCGCGTCGCTCATGATGGTAGTATCCAAATACGGTTTTCAGGATCAAACAGCTTGGTCGAACCTGTCGCTGGACCCTTCCAGAATAGCGGCACAGGTCATTAGTGGAGTCGGATTTATCGGCGCAGGGATGATTTTCACACAAAAAAATAGAATCAAAGGTCTGACCACTGCCGCAGGTATTTGGACTACCGCCGGGATTGGTATTGCCGTGGGTGCTGGTATGTACGGGCTTGGCGCAGGGGTAACCCTTTTTATTTTGGCAGCACAGTCCTTGCTCCATAGCCGTTTTTATCAGCTTGCTACTCCGTCTACGCGGCAAGTGATTGTCCAGGTCGAAAATGAGCCGGGCGTACTGAATCGGATTAAAGAACTGCTGGAGCACAAGAAGCTGACTATTCACAGCTTTCACGCCGAGCGCATCAATAACGGCGAGCAGTTGATTATTCATATGGTTTTAAAGCTGTCCCGGTCAGAGGGAGCGGAGGAGCTGTTGTCGTTGCTTCAAGAGATGGAGGGTATTCGTTCAGTGGAGACCAAATCCAATTAGACGGCTGTACTGTTCATACAGTATGTCTTTCAGTGCCTCTTTTGTCGAACGTTGACGGGTCCTTGAAACCGTAAAAAAGCTTTAAAAATAATGATTGAAAACGCTTCCTTTTGTGTATATACTCTTACTACATCACAGAGGCAACAGCAAGTAAACATTACTGTGGAGCACGATAAACATCTTTGTATAACATGAAAAACGACCCCATGCATATGCACAGGGCCGATAAGATCTTACTTTACTTTGACTGGAGCCGGATATTTCTTACCCAGCGTGTCCACGGTTACTTTTTTCATCGTAGCTGGTTTGATCGGTTTATCATTGCTGTCACGCTTGGAGTTCACGATGGCATCCACCACGTCCAATCCAGACGTTACTTTGCCGAAAGCAGCGTATTGACCGTCAAGGTAATCCGCATCGGCAACCATGATGAAAAATTGCGATCCGGCTGAATCCAGATCCGCTGAGCGGGCCATGGATAGTACGCCGCGCGTGTGCTTGAGCGTGTTATTGACACCGTTGCTCTTGAACTCGCCTTTGATGCTGTAGCCGGGGCCACCTGTACCGTTACCCTGCGGGTCACCGCCCTGAATCATGAAGCCGGGGATGACACGATGGAAGATCGTACCGTTGTAAGCGCCCTTTTGCACCAGGGAAATGAAATTGTTAACCGTGTTCGGTGCTACTTCCGGGTACAGCTCAAGTTTAATCTTTTTACCGTCGTTCATGACAATCGTGACGACAGGATGGGAAACAGGTTTGCTTTTGTCTTTAGTCGCAGCAGGGGTTGTGTTGCTTGTCCGGCTTGCGGCTTCAACATCTGTCGCTTTTGTGCCGCATCCAGCAACCAGCACGAGCATGGTAGCCAGCAGGCACAGCATATACCAGGGACGTATCGTTTTTCGGATCATTTGTATTCCTCCTGAAAGGTTAGATGTGTAAAATCCTAAATTATAGTTTGGGACAGCGCAGAGCACTTTTCCGTTTTCTATCATACCTTTTTTTGTGGGGATAAGGAAATACGGGTTTGAATACCGTATTCTTGGCCCATACTGCTGCTATTCCCAAGGAAAGGGGCAGAATCATGGTGGAGGTAGACAAAAAGCTGGCTAAAGGTCTCATATGGGGTATGGCGTTCAGTCTGCCGGTTTGGGTAGGGGTGCTGTACTCGGTACAACACATTCGTGACTGGCTATAATATAATCAAGCGTGGAGATAGGCCAAAACCGGGATGGTTTTGGCTTATTTATATTTGTGCCAGTCCAAATTGCTGTTATTCAGCAGATGCTCGAAGTTGTTGTCCAGCTTCTTCTGTTCTGCTTTTTTTGCTTCGAGGGCACGCTGTCGTTCGTCTTCCTTACGTTTGTCCTGCTCTGCCTGGGCTTCATTGGCCTGAGCCTTGAGCTTATTCAGCACGTCCTGACTCAACAGATCCTTTAACGTTGCAGGTTTGTCCTGAGCCGCAGGAGTGGGGGAAGACGAATTTCTTTTTTTAGCCATGTCATCAACTCCATTCCATTCGATTATATCAGCTTCTGCATGGTTGTTCCACGGCTGAAGAGTAAGGTTTGCTGTGGACAATTCAAATTTAGAGGTTAATAATGGAATGAGGAGAAGGGACGTGTAGCATCATGCATCTATATTGGAAGCGAAACCTGATCGTTTTGTGGATCGGTGTATTTTTTTGCAGCATGGCCTATTCCGTATCTATTCCGTTTTTACCTATTTTTCTGAATACGGAAATGGGTGTGACCGATCATCTGGAGCTGTGGGCTGGGATCGCCTTTGGGGTTACCTTTTTAGCCAGTGCGCTGATTGCCCCGTTTTGGGGTTCGCTCGCAGATAAGTATGGACGGAAGCCGATGCTGATTCGTTCAGGTTTTAGTCTGGCGGTATTGTATTTGATATGTGCCTTTGTGACTGATCCGTATGTGTTCGTAGGGGTACGGCTGTTTCAGGGCCTGCTCTCCGGGTTTATTCCTGCCGCCATCGCATTGGTCGGAACGGGTTCGCCTGAGGATAAAACGGGTTATGCACTCGGCATTATGGCAACCTCCGGGGCGACGGGCAGCATCATAGGTCCGTTGATTGGCGGAGTGGTAAGCCATTATTACGGCAATCGAAATACCTTTCTATTTTCTGCGGGGCTTGTGCTGGTCTCTGCGCTAATTGCGACCTTTGCCGCTAGAGAGGACAACTTCAAGGGAACCAGTACCCGCTCGCATGTCCGTGATGATCTTAAGGAAGCTGTTGCTAATCGGCCGTTGTATTTTTTGCTCATACTGGCTGGATTGAGTACCTTTTCCGTCATGATCCTGGAGCCGCTGATTACGGTGTATGTTCTGGAAATGGGAATTGACCGTAGCCGAGCGTCTTTAAGCTCCGGAATTGTTTTCTCAGCTGTAGGTATTGCGGCTGTGCTGATGGCTCCCCGCTGGGGACGGATTGGTAGCAGGATTGGATTTGCACAAGTGCTGCTGATCGGGCTGATTGGTTCGGGAATCGGTAATATTTTGCAATTTTTTGTATCGAATTTTATCGGCTTTGGTGCGCTTCGGTTCGGTTACGGATTGTTTTATGCGTCTGTCGTTCCGGCTATTAATGCGATGACTGTGGAGGTTACCAAACCGGAGTTTCGCGGACGAGCCTTTAGCTTGAATCAGTCAGCGACGCAACTGGCGATGATGGCAGGGCCGCTCATTGGCGGCTTGCTTGGGAGCTGGATACCGATCCGCTGGATCTTTGTGTTGAACGGTGGAATGTTGCTGGTTGCGGCGTTGCTGCTATGGGTGAAGGGAAGGGGAGTTTTCCACGCCTCTGCCCCAAATAACGCAACGGATCGGGATGTTCGTCCTGCCGGATAGGTGTATTGTAGACAACGGTTTGATGTGCATGAACATATTTAATTGCAGACCTGCTCTTTCAGCGGGTCTCTTTTTGTTTGATAATAGATAATTATCCCAAACCTTTACTTTTAGTAAACTTATTCATAACCCTCTAAACTAAGAATACGACAAAGGAGGTTATATAATGATAAGGGACGACATTTTGCGACAACGGTTGGAGAAAGCTCGACAAAAGCTTTATGTTTTGCAAGCAAAACATGGCTTCAGTCACTCCAGCGTGCTCAGACAATCTATGATTCTGGACAAGCTCATTAATCAATATAACCGCCATTTCTATGTGAAAGAAAAAAAGCCGACTGCATGAATGCAACCGACCTGGGCGAGAAACATGGTAAGGTCGCTCGCCCTTTTATTGTGGCACATCGTTATATATTTTAGTTGAAGTCTTAGTATTCGGAAATAGCGTTACCTTTACCTCCTTTACGATACCCCCTGCAAAATTCACAAAAAAGCACGATACATACCGTTCGTAATATTATCCATTATATTGGACAAATGAACTTCTATAGGTATTAATTTTATTGTACTGTAATTTGAAAAAATTTAGCTTTATGTTATTAGAAAGCTCCTCTAAAGTGGATTTTACTAATAACTCTCTCAAATCGTATTTATCCTTATAATACTTGTAAAAAGTTGAACGATTAATTTTCGCCTCATTGATAATATCGGTTGCTGTAATCTTAGTAAAGGTTTTCTGCTGAATACAGACCATGAAACTTGAAAATCATAAGGAAGGGCATAGTATTGACTCTTGTAAGAGTCAGAGGACAACAAGATATATTCATAAGAGGCGCGTAAATCGCGTCTTTTTGTTTTAAGGATATATGTTCTTAACCATAGCGAAAGATAAACAAAGAGCATGAATACTATTGTGCTATTTGCTGCTTGGTTGCTGTGCACTGAGTAGGACACCTAGGATAATGACCAAACCGCCAATAATTTGTCGCCATGAAATGGTTTCCTGCAACAATAGAACAGAGAATAATACCCCGAATATGGGTACCAGGTTCATTAAGGAAACGGAGCTGCTCGGTGACAGCTTGATTAATCCGTAATTGTAAAGCAAAAATGCGATAACGGAACAGAATACGCCCAGATATACTAACAACATAAACGATCCCGTTGTCGGAGCTTGCCAGCTATCTTTTTCAATGAGTGCCAGAGGTATAAAGAAGATGCTGCCTGCAATAGTTTGATAAAAAGATAAAGTCACGGGCGGGTATTTGTCCACGACCTTACGCGTCATGAAAGTATAAAATGCCCACGCAAAACCAGTTCCAATCAATATTAAATTTCCGATCAGTTCATTCTTTCCATTCGAGCTTCCGCCTACCGAAGTCAAAAAATATACCCCGATCATAGCCAGTGCAATGCCGATAATTTTATATTTGGACAGTTTCACTTTATATATCATGAGTTCAAGCAGCGATGTAATCGCGGGATAGGAGGCGACAATCAGTGCTGCGTTGGAAGCGGTGGTCAGGCTTACCCCTATATTCTCCATTGAAAAATAGATAGTGATCCCCAAAACACCGCTAAATGCAATCATAGCTAAATCCTTTGGCTTAATTTTGACAAATTCCTTTCTTATAAGCAAAACAATACCCAACACGGCAGAGGCTATCATAAATCTGGATAGTCCCAACGTAAGAGGGGGGAACGTGGTATACGCTGCTTTTGTGGCGATAAACGATGTGCTCCAAATCAGCAGAGCCAGAATCGTAGCGCTGTAGTAGATGCGATTGCTGTTGCTGTTGCTGTTGATAGCTATGACTTTGTTCAAGTGAAATCCTCCCTGACATGATCTCATATCAAATAAAATATTAGTAGTTACTAGAGTAGCTACTTAGGTGACTACTAATAAAAAAAGATAGTGCGTATATCGGTTTTTGTCAAGGGGAAGTGATATAGTAAGGTTGAACATGAATTTGAGGAGAATGCATCATGAAACCAAATGTGTTAGAAATTCTGCGGGATCTGAATTTTACGGAATATGAAGCTAAAGCTTATGTGACCTTGTTGGAAAGCTCTCCACTTTCGGGATACGCTGTGTCATTGAATTCCGGCGTGCCAAGATCTAAAATTTATGAGGTTTTATCAGGGATGGTTAACCGTGGGGACATTATGGTCAGTCAGGATAATACACCGCTATATGTACCACTCCCGCCCCATGAATTGATTGCCCAGAGAAAACGCAAAGCAGAGCAGATTTTTAATGTAGCGCAAGAGACATTGGAGCAGTATACAGCATCGTCCCAAAACAGAGAGAATATTTGGAATATATCGGGTTATGAAGCCATTATAAGTCGCATCAATGAAGGGATTAAGGGAGCCAAACACCGAATCTTAATGGAAATTTGGAAAGAGGATGCCGAGGTGTTCAGAGCTGCTCTAGAGCAAGTCGCCCGGGAAGGCATTGAGATTTTCATTGTAGCGTACGGAGATCTTAAATTTGATTTCGCCACCATTTATCACCATGATATGAGTGAGGAAATTACGTCCGAAATTGGGGGACGGTGGATTGTACTGAGCGTAGATGACCGGGAGGTTGTAGCCGGTATACTTTCGCTCGGGAATGACAGCCGTGCTGCATGGACGATGCATCCGGGGCTTGTGATGCCGATCACGGAAGTGATTATTCATGATGTTTATATTATGGAAATCATGTATGAGTTTCGTGAAGAGTTGGAAGCCAAATTCGGCCCTAATCTTAACCATCTTCGCAATAAATTCGCGATGGGTCCGAATGGCAAAGGATATTATGTCCCTTTACCTGAAAAGAAGGCTTAGACGAGTATGCGCTGGTCCAAAATGCATAAATAAAGGCCCATGGAGTGTTAATTCCATGAGCCTTTTTCAATGGACGTTCCGTCCTTTATTTTACAGTTACAATCACACGTTGGTAATGTTTTAGCTGATGCTTTCCATTGTCCTGTACTTCTGCGATGATATGAATCGTATTTCCGGACTTGGCATCGGCGGGAACTGTAAAACTTACTGCATTGGTATCGCTGCCTTGCAAGTCAATCGTATTTACTTTCTCACCCTTGGCGACTTCTCTATGAAGTCCAAGCTGCATGTTACCCAGCATTTCAGGTTTAACTTCCGCGGGTTTTACTTTAGAATCTTCATACGTATCGGCTTCAAAATATCTCCACCATTTATAGGTTAATGGATCGCCGTCCGGATCTGATCCTTCTCCATGCAGTGTTATTTTCTCTCCGGGACTAGCTGCTACATCTACTCCTTCTTTAATGCTTAAAGTTGGATTATGATTGGCATCTTTATAGTCGGATGCAATAGTCCAATCTGCACGAGCTGCAAAGTCATTTTGAATATCATCAAACCATCTCATCAGAGAATATTCTGCTTCAAATTTTTTCGTATACACATCATAGTCTAACACGGTATTTCTAAATAATTTATCGTTAACCACACCGAAACGACCACCCCAGCCACCATAGGTTGGGTTTTCCATACTCCGCAGACCGTTATCAATCAGATAGAAGAATGATGGAGAGTCTCCTTCAGAGATAAAATCATATTTATCATATTGTGGATTTTTCTTTAAATAAGCGTCACTGCCTCTTTGTTCTTCAGGCAATTCACCTGGAATCATTTTTCCATCGCCCATCAAAGCGTACATATCGAGCAATTTGCCGCGGCCATTTTGGATATTCTTGAAGTTCCAATCCCCGTGTAACTTGCTGTTTACTTCTTCCGTGTGCATTTTCCAAGCGTATGCAAAATGCCAGAAGTTAGATTGATCATTGATAATTCTGATGTCCGGCCAATTTTTTGCGATGTATTTATTGTAGCTGTCATCCTGATCCAAAATGATATAAAGAACGAGCTTATCGCTCACCTTTTTTTGGATATCAGCCCATTGAGCTGTATTTTTGTATTCGTCCTCAATGGATTTTAAAGCTCTGGCTGTCGTATTTGTGCCACCCCAGGTTTGTACATATAAATCTCTTTTGTCATCATCCAGGAAGAGATTTTTAAGGAAATTAGATCCTTCTGTTTCTTTGTCCATCTCACCTTTGTATGAAATATTGCCTATCTTGGTCACGCTCTTAATATATTCAGGCTTTGGATATCCTTCGGCTTGTTTAGTTAGGTTAGGGTAAATCTCTCCATAAGCATCGATCATATCCGTTACCCATTGAGTTCCAGTCCATCTGAATGGCTTTATGCCTGCTTTTTCATCACCTGCATAATGGTACACGGAACTGGTCAGTACGATACCGGACAAGTCCATTTCATTAGAATAGAGGAGGAAGCGAATAACCGAATTCATATCATCGACTTCTCCATCGGTCGTAATAACGGTTCTAGCCTTCGTCGCTTTAGCTTCCACTTTATTGTCCACTTGTTCTTTGGCTGGAGTAGCTTTTTCATCCTTTGCAACAGCAGGAGCCTTTCCGCCACTGCAACCACTGATGACCAAAATACATATCATACCTAATAGAAAAACGTTTAACCATTTTCTCTCTTTCATTTTCTTTTCCCCTTCCTGAACTTTCACATGATGTTTTCTAGGATTAAGACTGTGAACACAATTATGGTTTTATATCTAATTTTAGGTATAAAAAAAACCTAAATACATTATGCATCAAAAAGAAATTGAGCATACATGTATCTAGGTTTTGCCTGCATTATCAGTCACAATCCTGATTAGATGTTACATCATAATCCGAGAAAATGAAAGCGATTTATTTCACTTTGAACAAACCGGATTCTTTTACTTCGGACATGAAGTTGTGGAATTCAGGAATATTCAGCTGTTGCTGGGCATCGGACAAAGCGACTGCCGGGTTCGGATGGACTTCCACCATGATCCCGTCTGCTCCGGCAGCAAGTGCGGCCTTGGCACAAGGGGCAAGGATGTCCTTACGTCCTGTGGAGTGGGTCACGTCGACCAGAACAGGCAGATGGCTTTCCTTTTTCAAAATCGGCACGGCGGAAATGTCCAGCGTGTTACGTGTCCATTTTTCATACGTACGAATACCGCGTTCGATCAGCATCACTTGTGTGTTGCCACGGGAAACGATGTATTCCGCAGCATGAAGGAACTCTTCCATTGTGGCTGCAAGTCCACGTTTGAGCAGGATCGGAGTTCTGGTTTCGCCGGCAGCTTTGAGCAACTCGAAGTTATGCATGTTACGCGCACCAATTTGAATGATATCGATGTATTGGATCGCTTCCTCCAAATGTCTTGGGTCAACGATTTCACTGATTGTAGCCAGTCCCAGCTCATCGCCTACGCGTTTGAGAATTTGCAGACCCTCAATGCCCAGTCCCTGAAAATCATACGGAGACGTACGCGGCTTGAACGCGCCACCACGAAGAATCGGAACGCCCGCCACTTTCAGAGCTTCACCGACTTCACGAGTTTGCTGGTAGCTTTCCACCGAGCAGGGACCTGCAACCATAACGGAGGCTTTGCCACCAACGAGCGTGTCCTTAACCTTGATGACTGTGCTATCCGGCTGATTTTTGCGGCTAACGATCAGATGCTTTTTGTGTTCTTCTTTTTGATAGTTCAGGGAAGCTTTGAAAATATTTTTGAACAACTGGCGGATCGTAGCGTCGTCGAAAGGTCCACGGTTAGCGGCGATCAGCTTGTCCAGCATTTGTTGCTCGCGTACCGGATCAAAATCAGGCACCCCTTGAGCTTCTTTTAATTTACCAAGTTGTCCGGCCAGTTCAGCACGCTGCGACAGCAGCTCCAGCAATTGCAGGTTGGTAGCATCAAGCTGTTCCCGCAGCAGCTCCAAAGAATTTTCATTTGTTGACATACATAACATCCTTTCCAGAATAAAAATTGTTTTTTCTGTCAATCGATAGATATTTTTTCAGAAAATAACACAAAAAGGCATTCGCCGCAAGGGACGAATGCCGTGGTACCACCCTAATTACAGAAGTATACATACAAGTCGTCAACGCCATTCCAGCCGACAGTAGCTCCTTCTGAGCTTGATGCCCGTAACGGGGGCTTCCGGAAACCTCTAGTGCAGATAAGAAATGAATCCTTATGCTGGTTCAAGGCTCGACTCGGGAGTGAATTTCAACGCGGGATTTCGGTACGCTCTCAGCAATTCGTACCTTTCTGTGGAAATCCGGGTAGACGTTTACTTGTCTCCGTCCATGTCTTTGTTCATGTGATTCAAAAGAGTTGACCTTATTTTAAACAAAGTAGGTGCAGAAGGCAAGACCTGTTTGTCAGGTTCTGTTCTCGCCCGGTTTTGAATCGGTTATAATGTGAACAGCAACGGGAATCCCTTGCCATCTAAAAGACGTTATGTACAAGGAGGAATTATGAGCAAAATCAGAGTGTCGGCGGTTCAATACCATCTGCATACGATTGATTCGTTCGAAGAATTTGCCCTTCAATCGGAGCATTATATCAAAACAGCCGAGGAATTTGGTGCGGAATTTGTTCTGTTTCCCGAGTTTTTTACCACCCAGCTCATGTCGATTGGTGACAGTCAAGGCAAGGCCCTGACCATTAACGACCTGCCGGATTTTACAGATCGTTACCTTGAATTATTTACTTCATTCGCCCGCCGGACCGGGATGCATATCATCGGCGGTACCCATGTGGTGCAACGAAACGAACGTTTATATAATACGGCGCACTTGTTTTACCCGGACGGACGCGTAGCCACACAGGACAAAATTCACATCACACCGACTGAGGTGCATGAATGGAATATGGCTCCCGGTGAGGGACTAAATGTGTTTGAGACGTCCAAGGGGAAAATAGCAATGCTGACCTGCTATGATATTGAATTTCCCGAAATCGTACGCATGGCGAAGGCGAAGGGAGCAGATATCATTTTCTGTCCATCCTGTACGGATGATCGCCACGGTTTTTACCGGGTACGGTATACAAGCCACGCCAGAGCGGTTGAAAATCAGGTGTATGTAGTTTTGACAGGCACGGTAGGCGCTTTGCCTACGGTTGATTTTATGCGGGCCAACTATGGACAGGCGGCAGTCATTACACCGAATGATATTCCATTTCCGCCACGCGGCATTATGGTAGAAGGTGAGTTAAACAACGATATGGTTGTCACCGCGGATCTTGATTTGCAGCTATTGTATGATGTACGCGAGCGCGGCTCAGTGACCACATGGCGTGACCGCCGTACAGATTTGTACACAGACTGGAGCTAACGAAAGGAAGGGCGTCATGTATCGCAAAGAATGGTTTGTCTTTGACGGAGATCGTCCGCTGCGGGCGGTCATCCGTAATTATTCGATAGCCGATTATGAGGGGCTGCTGCGTATTCAGCAGGAGAGCTTTCCGCCCCCCTATCCGCAGGAGCTGTTGTGGAGCCAGGAGCAGATTGCCAGTCAGGTTGAGCATTTTGCAGAAGGAGCGCTGTGTGTTGAAATTGAGGGGGAACTGGCCGGCTCGGTGACCAGCCTGCTGATGCACTACAACCCCGAGCATCCCCAACATACGTGGGAGGAAGTCGCAGATGACGGTTACATCCGTACCCACCGTGAGGACGGTAAGGCACTGTATGTCATTGATCTGGCTGTCCGTCCCGCATATCGTCGACTGGGTCTGGGCAAATGGCTTATTTTTTCCTTATACCATCTCGTCATCGAGCGCGGATTGGATCGTTTGCTGGGCGCGGGACGTATGCCCGGTTATCAGCATCATGCAGACCAGTTAAGCGCCGAAGCGTATGTAGATGCCGTGGTATCCGGCGAGCTCAAGGACCCGGTGTTAACGTTCCTGCTTCGTTGCGGGCGGGTGCCTGTTGGTATCATGCCCGATTATCTGGATGATGAACAATCGCGTAATTATGCGGCCTTGATGGAATGGAGAAATCCTTTTCATACCGATCACTAAATCACTACATCCCAAAATAAAAAAGGAGTATGCCATATGGAATATCATCGCATTACTCATATTGAAGACCCGCTATTTGCGAGCATGCATCAGTTAATGCAGGAGGTATTCCCACCGGAGGAGGTGCTGGAGTACAGCTTGTGGAAAGAACCGTTGGAAGACCCGGGCATCCGTGTTTTTGTCGCCGTACAGGACCATAGAGTGGTCGGTGCAACCGAATATCGCTACTATGAGGATTTTAATGTCGCAATGACGGACTTTACGATCATTGGGCAACCGGGACTCGGTATTGGCCGTTTTCTTTGGAAGCAGCGTCAAGCTGATTTGCATTCGCTTGCTCGGGCCAGCGGACAGCAGTTGCAGGGGATGTTTGCGGAAATTTACGATCCTTACCGTGGAAATGATCATACCTTTGGCGGCGTCAAGCCGATGGACCCGTATGTGCGGCGTGAGGTGCTATCCCATCTGGGCTACAAGCGACTGGATCTGGACTATGTACATCCATCCTGGAATAACGATGGTGTCGCGGTAGAAGGGCTGAATCTGGGCTATATGCCTGAGGATGACAGCGTAAACGAGGTGAGCGCAGCGTTAGTGGCTGCCTTCCTGCGCCGCTATTACACGGTGTTGTCGAACAAGCCTGCGACATGGAATAAAATGGTCGAGGGATTGGAAGCCCAATTAACCGTAGCGCTGCTGCCTTTGTAACAAATACACATACAAAAAGGGTACTCCAAGCCAGCCATTCATCATCTGCGTGGCTTGCGAAGGCACCCTTTTTGCATTCCCATATTTGTTCCCTGATCATGCCTGATCCTTGGGTACGGGCTTCGCCGATGCGACGCCTCGCGGAATGTCTTCGACAAGATGTTGCTCGGTATCATCTGTATTTGACTTGTCCGCAGACCTGCGGTTGTCCTCTTCCACAGGATTCAAGGCTTTGTAACGTTTATACGCCATATCCGCCTGAGACATAGGATCTTTATACATATGAACACGTCAACTCCTTTCGGTTATATACTTCATTACCCTTTTGGAAGGCTCGATAACCGCTCATCCTCGTCATCCCCATCGGCACCATTCAGTAAATCCGTGCCATGTATAAATTCCGCCGGAGCGGAAGGGTCAACAGGGCTGTCCGGGGATACATCATCGGCATCTGGAACGTTTTCCAGTGGAGTATCCGGTCCTTCGGTCAGGTTTTCCCAGTTCGTTTCTGCATTTTGCAGGGAAGGCTCAAAATCGTTGTCATGAAGCTCATCGTTTCTATGATCTCTTTTTGCCATCGTGCTTCAGCTCCTTTGTTCGTTGATTGCTTATTCCGACCTTACCCAAAAGGCAGAACGACTAAACCTGGGGTTAGTGTGTCTGTACGAGGTTGAAATCATGCGAAATCGGAATGTTGCCATTCCTAATGAACGTTTTTTTCGGTAACTGCTGTGATATGATAAAGAGGATATGGAGGGATAGGAATTGGAATGGTATATGTTTGGTCCGATGATTAGCCGTATCCGAGTAGGACAAAAGGCATCTACCCCGGGATTTTCCCGTATCCTGATCCGACGTCCGGAAGGCTTATACTGGTCAGGTGGCAGTCAGTCTGGAAAAGTGGTAGAAATACGCGATTATTTATTTTCGGATATTTGGACGATATATGAGGATGAAGAGTGCGAACCATGGATTGGCCTCAGAGAACAGATGGAGCCACGTGAACAGGACATGATCATAAATCAATATGAAGATTTGACAAAAAATGAGTAAAAAGAACATGATACCCTTCTTATGAAGAAGGTATGAACATCATCGTATAGAATAATATTATTTCAGGACGTTGAAAAATGATAAAACGTATACAAGCTTGTAATCCTACTATGTAACTTTGAGGTGCTTAACATGAGGCTTGTGCCCAAAGCTGTCGCCGCTCTGCTGGCGGTCATTGTAATACTGTTGTCGATAGGCCTACCCGCCTATGCGGCTAAAACGACCCCGGAAATGAAACACCGGATACCTTCTTGGGATATGAGATGGGGAGTGGAAGGGGAGGATGGATCACTCGATGAGGTGCGGGACCCAAGCAAAGTTTGGATGCATATTAATGATGAATCAGAGTTGCCCAAGCAACCCGCGAACACCGGCTCTGCCTGGATTCGTATTCGGCTGCCATCGCTGATTGATGAAACGCCGGCGGTGCTTTTTGAAAATATTTATGGCAGACATATTACGCTGTATAAGGACGGCATCAATTTTTACGAGTCCTATCGCGGGTACAATTATGAAAACAATCGTATTCTGATCCCGCTTAGACCGGAAGACGGCGGTAAAACATTATACATATGGACGGAAAGCAGCAAGAACAGACTGGGCATTATCGGAAATGTGATGACTGGTGATTATCGTGAGTTGCTGGGGACCTTGGTCAGAATGGATGTTCTGGATATCGTACTGGGCAGTACCTTTATATTTATAGCTATGGTGCTGCTGATCTGCTCATTTTTTCTGTTCCGTCCGAGCATGGCAATGTGGCTGTCCCTAAGCGCAATTGTACTGTCTATTGGTTTGATGATCGTGACGTATTCACCTTTCCTGTATACGTTCTATCGCAGCTACGGCAAGCTCTATTTACAGCTTTTTGATGTAGGAATGTTTATTCTCCTTCCTTCACTAGCCTACTTTTTTGAGCAAAACATAAGTTCAATCATACTGATTCGCAAATTTAGAAAAGTGCTGACATTTTACTCTTTGTTCTGCTTTACGATGATGATTGTCAATTTGGGAGCACAGGAACGGTTAAACGACGTATATTATTTTTTTAGTGTATCCGTGCTGAGCGTATTGCTCGTGGCTTTACTCGTACTGCTGGTGTTTGCTTCGGTTCGTATGGCGATCAAAGGGGATCATGAAGCGATCATTTTATCGATAGGCTTTGCTTTTTTCGCAGTCATTTCCATCGGTGAACTGACCTGGTTCTTCCTCAGGGACGGACACTACAATATGTTTCTGTGGAAATGGGGCGTGTTCGGCTTTGTGCTGGCGCTGATAGCAATTTTGGGCAGAAGGCTGGCAGAGAAGCATAAGCAGGTTGTTCGCTATTCCAGAGAGCTGGAGATGTTCAATAATGAGCTTCAGCGTTCGGAGAAAATGGAGATTATTAGCGATCTGGCTGCATCTGTGGCTCATGAGGTACGCAATCCGCTTCAGGTTACCCGTGGATTTCTCCAGTTAATGAGCAAGCAGGAGGATGGTAAGAACAAAGAATATCTGCATATCGCACTGGAGGAGCTGGATCGGGCTTCCGCGATTATTACCGATTTTCTGACATTTGCCAAGCCTGAATTTGAGCAAACCAAAACGTTATCTATCCTGGATGAGTTTAAACATATTGAAGGAATCATTAGTCCGATGGCTAACTTGCAAGGTGGCAAAATTTCTTTGGATATTCCCCAGGAAATCAAAGTGCGCGGGAATTCCTCCAAGTTCAAGCAGGCGTTCATCAATATTATTAAAAACAGTATTGAAGCGCTGCGAGATCAAGGGCATATTCATATATGGGCTTATGTAGAGAACGGAGAAGCTGTTATTCATATTCGGGATAATGGCGAAGGAATGGACGCCCAGACTTTATCGAGACTGGGTGAGCCTTACTTTTCCAATAAGACCAAAGGCACAGGTTTGGGCATGATGGTAACCTTTCGGATTATTGAGACAATGAACGGCAAAATATCCTTCACAAGTGCAAAAGGGGTGGGAACAGAAGCGACCATCCGCTTCCCCGTAGCCGGATAATATCCGGCTTTTTGTGCTAGGGAAAACGGAAGGAAGCTTGCTGAACCCACCCGCATGGTGTTTAAGGAATATAAAACAAGTTTGCTACAAAAACCAATTTACCACATAGAGCGTGGTTTCTGGGATGAAGCGAGCACGCCGGAAGGGTTTGGAGGAATGACCAGATAAAACTGATCGGCTGTTTCCTCTAACGTTTTGATTTGGATATGATCGGGGATCACGACTCCTAACACATCACGAATTGCTGATTTGGGATCGGTCATCAGTTTTTCTCTGAAACTGGCATCCTCCCACGCTTTTTGAATGACTTGTGTTTGAAGAACTTCAGTAGCCATCAAAAATCACCCTCTCATTCAATTGGTTATATTTACCTAGTCAGTATACCACGAAAGTCTCATCAAAATCTAGCATTATTTCATATTTTTGGAGAGCCAAAAATCCAGACCGCCTCTTCGCAAATGCGAACGTCCGGCTTCAATCTCCGCCGCTTCCTCGCACAGCTCTTCTGCGATCGAACGTGTGAACATACGCAGGCCGGGGATGTCCGGCTCCAGATTTTCCAACTGCTGCACCGCTTGATCAGCAATACTTACGTAACTGGCAAGCGCGCCGCGTACATAAATCGCCTCCCGAATCTGTTCCGGTCCAAGACCTTCTCGATAAGCGGTCTTCTGCTCGGCGCTGATATGGGACAAAAGGCAGTTGTAGCTGTTTTCCTCCAAGTCCTCCGACCAGTCGGCCCAGTCATCCGACATTTGAAGTACAATCAGCGCTGTATCTGTCATGTCTGTAATGGCCTGGATCAGATCGGCCCGCCCAGAGAGCAGCAAAGCACCCGTGCCAGCCATTTTTAACGGACTGGCTTTCAGCGCCACCTGATGTCGTTCCCCCTGAAAAAAGTCCTTTGTTCCTTCAGATGTCACACTAACAGCCCATTCACCGATATACGTTCGGGCATACGTCCAAAAAGGCGAGGACGCCGGAAAAAGGTCCCGGTATACGTCCAAACATTCGGTATAGAACAATTGGCTTAAGGCGAGTTGCGTTTTGCGGTTGTCTGCTGCTGTGTCCATCACATCGTCCTGAATCAAATAATGAGCCATGACGAACACGTTGCCTAGTGATAGCTTACGGCAAATTTCGGGAGCCAGCCCGGTGAGTTCTTGCAGCCATAACGGAAGCAAATAGCATATGTAGTTACGCGTGCTGTCTTCCCGTAACGGATTAAAACGGGCCAGATATTCCAAGCCCTGACTCTGAAATGGAGCAGGAAACGCGGCTGTCCGTTCTTCCGCTTGAAGAAAAACTTTTTCCAATTCATCTTTGTATGCAAAATACCATTCCATCGCTATCACCTGCATCTCTTATGGATAATTTTATAGCGATATCTAGTTGTTACCCGCCATTATAAAACAGATTGCAATTTTCAACATTTTGTTATTTTTACATTAAGGATTTTGCGAAAATATGTAGGATGAATAAAAAAAGCAAAAAGAGAAAATATAGAATGAAAAAGAATGAAAGAAGGGTCTGCATCATGAAAAACCAATTGAAATTGACCGCTGCTATCCTATATGGAGGGGTAATGATGTATGGGACTGCGGGGGTCGCCGGAGCTTCCGGTGCTGAACCGGGTAACCAGCTACAAGCTCCCGTTCCCAACGCTTCAAGTCAAGGAGAAGCCTCACAGCGGAATGCTGAGCCACAGGGCCGTCATGAACATGGGCATGTTCACAGACATGGACACGGCAGAGAACCTGGCGGCTGGAACCACCATTTGAATGAGAAGGTCGCCAAGCTTCTGGGTATCACTCCTGCCCGGCTAGAGAATGAGCTGGGACAAGGAAAATCGTTGGTCGATATCGCCAAAAGCAAGGGCATCAAAGAGGAGCAACTGATTGATAAGCTGAAAAATGAAATGACCGTGGATCTGAAACGGCTCGTGAACCGTAAAGGCCCTATTACATTCGACCGTAAGTCCGGGGCTCCACATGAAGCCCAATTGAAGCAGGAGCAGGGGGGAGGGACATCCTCATCCTCGGCTGACGAACATTAGACTAAAAAAGAGATGCCGTTTTACTTCTTTCAAAGAAAGACGGATTGTCGCACTTGGTTTGACAATCCGTCAATAAAAAAACACCCATAAAGGGTGTTTGAAGAATAATCTATTCAAAACAAGCTGAGTATATTTGCCCGATACTGAAAAAGCCTACTGCAGCACTAATAAGTTCAGGACCGGCATCTTTAGCTGAGTATGTTATGGCAAAAGTTAGTGCGCGAGTTACAGTATAGCCATCTTCTCGAGCCATTTTAAATGCTGGGACTAAATTCCCAATAAATTTGGTGATTCCGCCCCCTGCTTTAATCACATCTTTGATTTTAGCAATTTTAGCAAAGGCAAAAGCATTTTCGGCAATAGCTAAGCCCACTTCAGCAATACAACCTACAACCCCTTGAGGAGTATAAATATTTTCCCCATCCGTTACAAATGTCTTCCCAGTTCAAAATTTATGGAGGTTATGTAAAAATGAACATGAAAATGTTATTTTCGCTTATTGTGTTGCTTATTGCTATTGTTGGACTCATTTTTACTCAGTTTAAAAATGAAAATATCAATATTATTTACAGTTTAGCTGGGATTATTTTAATTGTGATATTCTTTATACTTCTTTCAAAAAATGAAAAAAAGAAGAAGTAGACCATTGTTAACAAAATTCTAAGCCGATCCAAGTATGAAAGACTGCCCCGTATGTCTGATAAGGACCAGAACATTTAGCAACTAAATAACCAGTCGCCCTGTAATCAATCAGCGACTGGTTATTTAGTTGCGCGTGAGTATGAGCTGAGCGGCACCTATAACAGCTTTTTAAGCTGGGAAATACGGCCTTGGGATACGCCAAGCCATTCAGCATAGTCGCCTTGCTTGGCTGTTGGATGCTCACTCATGAGTCTTCTTAGTTGTGCAGCCAATTTTTTTGAAGACGACCGATTTGCTCTTTTTTCTTTGTACGGTTCCTTAACAGAAGGAGCAGGAATTTGACTCACACCTATGTTTCCTTTCAGGTCGAGTATGCATTTTTTACATAAAAATGAATCCCTGAAATAGGTTAAATCCTTAACCGAACTGCACAAGTTGCAGGAGACTCCAATATACTTCCGCATACTCAAAAATCCTGTTTCAACATCTAAATAAAATTCTAAAGGATCGCCAGCTTTAATACCCATAGAGGCCCGCATTTCTTTAGGAACAACAATCCGGCCTAACGTATCCAAGGGACGTGTCATACCTGTATTTTTCAAGTGATCTTCTCCTTTTATTTTCTTAACAGGTCACCTGCCTGATCGAACATTTTTGGTATGAGCTGACTTACACGGGCTTTGGATGACTCTTGAGCATATATCTACAGCTTGTACATATAAGAGAACCCTTAAAGTAACTTAATCCCTCGGTAGATTGACAAAACTTACAAGACTGACCAATGTATTTTTTTAGGGATATCGTACCCGATTTTTCATCTGCAAAAAATTCTACAGCGTCATTTGAACTAATATCACAGGTTATGAGTATTGCTTTGGGAATTACGAGTCTACCAAAAGTTTCTAAATTTCTTGTCATTTTTACGGCCATCATCCAATACTCTCCTATTAAAAAGATAAAAAGCAATAAAATAATAGTATTTATTTTTGTGCCAAAAGATGGTATTGTCATGGATAGACAAAATATTAAATTATACTATACATTCCCAAACTATAATTTTTATTGAAATTGGAATCCTATGAAAACGCTGAAAGGGTGGTTTATCCATGGAAATCACACCTACGATACGAGCAGAAATTCAAACCTATCTAAAACGAAAAGGCTTAACCATGACCGAGTTTGGTCGCATTATTGATTTGAATGTAGGTACAGTTAGTAGCATTGTGACGGGCAATCGTTCTATTTCTGTTCACCAATTGGATTGCATTACTGCGGGAATGAATTTACCACTGGATTATTTTTACGAACGTTACATTGAAGAGTGCATTGAAGAATCTCCACTCAACTGGAAAAAGATCTGCCCATTCCTATACCGATGCATTGAGCTAGGGCGACTGGACTGCTTGCAGCGAGTTGTAATTCTGTTGTTGGATAATCCTAGTTATCCGCCGTCGCTCTTTGAAGTTGCAGAAAATGTGTATAAAGACGGCTACAATGAAGCAGCGGCATACCTGTACAAGAAGGTGGCTGAAAGTGAGAAGCACCAGCATTCAGAGCGATTGGCGATCTGCCAGTATCGCTTGTTCCAAATCAATATTGGACAGGATAGAACTGTAAATCTTCAAGCTGCCATTGAATTTGCTCCTTTTGTTGATCGCTTGGACGAGGTAGAGCAATTAGATGCTTTAAAAGATTTAGCGAACATACATCGTTCATTGAATCATTGGGACACTGTATATGAGTTAGCTCGGGAAATGGGGCGTAGAGCAACAATACAGTATAAGTCAAATCGCGAACGCTACGAAAAAAAGAAACCAAGCAGACCGCTTTTTGTATATATATCTTACGCAGACCTGTTGTGCGCAGCCGTTTGTCATGCTCAGGGAGATTACGTACAAGGTCTCAAGTACATCCAGGCTCACTCCAATTTAAGTTGGGTAAAGGAAAGTGATCCAGAAACACAACATTGGATCGGTTTGTTTCAAGGATGGGGAAAAATCAATACATGTGTAAATCGGCTGATGGCAGGTGATGCTACTGTCTTACCGGAATACGTAGAGTATATGGAAGGCAAAGATGAAATTTTTGCCGAACTCTTAAACATCGTAGAAGCAGCCAATCGGTATAATATTGATATAGATCATATCCTGAAACACTTTGAGCCTCAAATTGCAGTCTATAAAGAGCCAACGTCTGCTGATATGTATACTCAGCAAGTCTTGCCTGAGGAAGCTGCGCGGTTTTGGTACAAGTTAGCTAAGTACAGCCTAAATAAAGGTAGATATCCATATGGTTTCAAATGTTTAATAGACGCATTGGAAAAATCTGATAAAATAAATAATGCACAGCTCTCTCATACTTGCGCAGGTTTATTTGATCATTTCAGAGCTTGTGCCGATCCTGAAATACTGGATCAGTACGAAAAATTGTCACAGGAGGTGTGGAAAAAAAATGATCAAAAAGATGGCTTTTCTTTTGGTAATGACTAGCTTCTTATTGGTATTCGCAGTACCAATCCAAGGCTTGAATCAAGGTCATGGAACGATTTCTACAACTGGAATCATCGGCGGTGCATAATTCGAGTGTTAACACTGGACCAGCTTATTGCTGGTCTTTTTTTGTATTATTTTGTAATTTTTTGGCTCAAAAAAGGATATGAGATATTTGTTCATTATCTCCTAAAATGAGATTCATTAGGAGGGATGCATGATGAACAGGGATGAAACATTAACGTTAATTCAACAGATGGAACACGCCAGACAACACTTGCATGATCTTTACGAAGAGTATGGCTTCGGACACGCTTGTGTACTTGAGCAGTCTATACTTTTGGATGAACTGATTAATCAGTACAACCGTATGTTTCAGACCAAGAAGCAATCTCACTATGTTTTGGGTCAAATCATTGACAAAGACGATGCTATATTCAGTCCATCCCCCCATTCTTTTTATTGAAAACTGTGACTTCTCCCTCATAACGTTTATCATTATTCTATATAATGACTTATTTTAAAATAAAATACATGTTCATGGAATAATATGTTAATAAGTTAGGGAGATGCATACTTTGCATTCGCAATAGTAGCCAGGCTGGCATATAAAATGTAGAAAGTATAGCTGCTAAATGATATTGCTGTACTTTTGGAAATTCTTTATTAGTCATATAGCAAAATTGGAACTTATACATACTGGGAGTTGATTAATAAAGACCATTCCTGTCTTGGAAAGAGGTGGTCACTTATTATTTATTCCATTTAATTAGAGTGAGTTCAGATTAGTTTAGGTAAAACAAAATTTCATGAGAGAGAAGGTTATGAATATGACAAGTATTAAAAAAGCTTCATTATTATCTGTTTTGTCTTTAGCCGCTGCCATTCCATTAACTGCTTCTGCCGCAGCTACGACCGATCTTGCACCAGCTACAACAGACTCAGTACAAGTGACTCAGTCTGCAAATGAATCGACAGATGTGAATACGCCAAAAGTGGGGGATCATGTTATTACTCCTCAGGAAACTAAATCGGTGGTCAATAGAACTCTTCGTAATACAGAGCTTACAGAGGATTTTGAAATTTCTTCAAGATATGGATATGTTAAAGTATGGATACGTAATGACGGCGACCAACCAATTAAGTTTTCCGTAAATCAAGGTTCACCATCAGGTACGCAGAAGCTTTCTGGAACTGTAAAACCTGGCCAGATTTATAGTGAAGTTAGCTCGAATGCTTGGTCTACCGGTAAGTTTTATGTGAGCCTTACCTCAGGTAATGCTTACATGTCTGGTGAACTCGCAGTTCGTATAGGTACTTCACGGGGAGAATTGTAATTATCTCATAGTTGTTTTGAAGATGGATCAGGTCGGCCAATGTGTCGGCCTTTTTCATTAGAGAGGGGCTACCCTCGAAGTATACTTTTTACACCCATGAGTGTAATTCAGCCAGAAAAGGATAATTGTTTTTAATCTAGCTTAGAGCAGGACATTCCCGGAATGAATCGGGAGTGTCCTTTTTTAGGATGTAGCATCTCTTTTTCTATTAGCCAAGCTCCTGCGTGCTTTTGGAAGCGCGTTTGGAGGAAAGCGGCTGGAGCCGAAACGGCCAGGTCAAGCGCTGTTTGCCTTTTGAGCCGACAATCCAGTTGCCTCCCGGCAGATGGGCGAACAGCCAACTGATGCCGAGAGAAACGCTTGCCACGACGGCAAACGTAAGCAGTGTCGCCGTAAAATGATGATCGCCCAGTGAAAGCGGGCGGGTGTAATAGGATATAAAGGCTAGCACGAGTGCATGGGCCAGATATCCCCCGAAGGAATAACGTCCGATCCAGTTCAGCATACGGCGGAACGGCTCGGAGCGCTGGTCTTTTTGCAAATGGAGCAGCAGTCCATATAACAAAAGCAACTGTGAGACAATAAGTACAAAGGTACTTGGCTTGAGATAGGTGGAAATGTTCAGATTGATCGTATCGCCGGACTGGATCAGCATCGTGTGACCCATAAGCATGAACAGACCAATAAAGACAAATACATTCCACGGTAACGTCTGCTTAGCCAGCCCCCGCCACGTATCCGTCATATAGGCACATACCGCGCCTAGCATAAAATAGAAGAAGTACATGACAAAGTTGTAGGTGCGGTAATCCAGCAGAGTCTGCCAAAGGGACGGTAACTTGGTGCTCCATGTAGACATGTCATAGTAGGACCATTGCAATAGCAGAGCATAAGCCGCCGCTGCTGTAAGCATCACAGTCAGAACGAGCTGTTTTCGTTTTTTGGTGCTGTAGCGACGGAGAAACGTTTGCACATGTCCGGCTGCTTTTGAAAATAAAGGAAATAAAATATAAAACTGAAAAATCATCACTACAAACCATAGATGATATCCGCTGACAGGTATAATCATTTCCTCGAACATGCCCTTGTAAAAATAAATATTTCCCCACTGCGCCGTTGACCAGTTCTGGTTACACACCCAATAAACAACCGTCCAGCAGAGAAATGGAACATAAATATCTCGAAACCGTCTGCCAATGTAACGGGGATAGCCAATCGGTTTGTTACCATTATAAAAAAGCAGCGCCGCCGACAGGAAAACGAACGTCGGTGTGCCAAATCGTGTCAAATGGTACAGCATCGCGAGCATAACGGAATCCGGCTGCTGGATATCGCTGCGGTAAATATATTCGCCAATGCAATGCTGAAGCACGACAGCGAGGTAGGCAAGACCCCGCAGTTCTGTCCACTCCGCGATACGCGGCTTGCTCATCCATATCACTCCTTTTCCCAAAGAAATCGTATACCTTTTCCATAACACAATTTAGGTATTGTAACGCAGGAATATTAGTGCAGGATTAACGTTACCTGAAAGTTGGAAGAGTGGAAGTAGTTCCAATTTGATATGATTGCGTTTACAATCTAAGTAAAATCACAGTAAATTCACAACTTGAGGATACGCACGGAAGAGGTGGGAAAATGAAAAAAACGCTATTGGTATATATGCTGCTGATTGCGGCCTTTGCGCTCTATGTGTTCAGGTATGAACAATCCGGGCCGTTGAATGGCACTTGGGAGGAAAAAGGACTGCGTGGCAGCATCGGAGAAACGTATATCATGATTACGTTCCAGTCCGGCTTGGAGTATTGGAAAAGCGGGCTTAAGGGCTTTGAGGATGCCGGGGATGCCATGGGCGTGACCGTGGAGTATCGGGGGGCTACGCGTTATGATGCGCAGGAACAGACGACCGTGATTGAGCAGGCGATTGCCCGGAAGCCCGCAGGGATTGCGATTTCTGCGATTGATCCGCACTCGTTGATCCCGGCGATTAATAAAGCGCTGGATGCGGGCATTCCTGTGGTGCTGTTTGATGCAGGAGCACCGGGGAGCCGGGCGTATTCTTTTTTGGGAACCGATAATTATAAGGCGGGTGTGACCGCTGCGGATAAAATGGCGGAGCTGTTGGGACGGGAAGGTGAAGTCGCCGTTCTGACCCTGCCCGGTCAGCAAAATCATGAGGAACGCTCGCGCGGCTTTCGCGATACCATTCAGCGGCAGTATCCTGCCATGAAGGTGGTGGAAGTGGCAGATGGTCGCGCAGACGCGATGGTATCCCGGGATGAGTCTCTTCGGCTGATGAAGGCTTATCCGAAGCTGGCGGGAATGTTTGTGACCGAGGCGACGGGAGGAACAGGTGTCGGTGAAGCGGTGTTGAGCCAAAAGAGCCGTCGTCCGCTGAAAATCATTTCTTTTGATACCAATAAAGCGACCTTGGACATGATCAGAAGTGGCACGATCTCAGCGACCATTGCTCAGGGAACGTGGAATATGGGCTATTGGTCGCTTCAATACCTGTTTCATCTGCACCATCATTTGACGATTCCGGCCCCTTCCTCCTCCGGTGACAATGCCCCGCTGCCCGTTCGGGTGGACACAGGAATATCCGTTGTTACACGGGCGAATGTAGATGATTATTATGCGAAATGATGATCAATGGAAGCGTATACGCGCATGGATGGATCAAAGGATGCAGCGTTTGCGCTTACGCAATATGCCTTTGCGGTATCAGCTTATGTTGTTATTCCTGTTTTTTGGCATCGTACCTTCACTGGGACTAGGACTGCTGGTCAACTGGACGGTGGAACGGATTATTGAGCGGCAGGTGGAAAACCATACAATGCAGCTCATTGGCAAGGTAAATGAAGCATTGGATACCAAAATGGAAAATTTGCAGAATATGACGTATCTGATTGGATTTAACCCGGATATCGGGGAGTTTTGGCAAGGACGGACGCTGGCTGACGGTCACACGGGTAAAGTAGCGCAGTCGGTTACGCAGGAGAAGCAGCAAGGCGAGCGGGAACAGGATACGCTGTATGGGATGAAGCAATTTTTGCAGGGCTTTACCACGTTATATCCCGAGATTGCGGGTATTTTAATCGTGAACGAACACGGCGACTATATTAGTAATGAAATGTATGCTCGAAGCGCAAGCAGTCTAACTCAAGAAGACTGGTACAAACAGGCGGCGCAGCATGCAGGTATTTTTACCGTGCTGGGACAGCCGAGCCACCGTAATGTGACGACTCATGTTCGGTACAAGGACAGTGAAATTGTGTCTGTCGTCCGGTCGGTGACGGATTCGGAAAATGGACGTGTGCTAGGCGTGATTATGATTGATCTCAAGCTACGGGCCGTATCGCAGGCCGCCAGAGATGTAACCTTGGGCAAAACCGGGTATTTAATGGTGACAGATGCGAAGGGACGCAGCGTGTACATGCCGGATATGCCGCTGATTGAGCGTATTCCCCCGGAATGGTTTGGGGCAGGTGACAGCGGGATGTTTACCCGTGAAGCCGGAGGTCGGGAACTGCTGTTCATGTTCCGTGCTTCCGAATTTACGGGCTGGAGAACGGTAGGGGTATTCCCGGCAGGGGAATCGACACTGGAGGTACGGCAAATTCAATTTTATGTCGTCTGCTTTGTTTTCATTGTATGTCTGTTCGGGCTGACGGCATCCTTGCGATTGTCGCGCTCGATTGCACAGCCGATATTCCGTCTGATGTCCTATATGCGGACAGCAGAGACGGGGGATCTTACGGTTCGGCAATGGAGTGACCGCGGGGATGAAATTGGGATGCTCGGCAGGAGCTTCAACCGGATGCTGGAGCAAATTCGCCGTTTGATGACGCTTAGCGAGCTAAGGGAGCGCCAGAAGCGGGATGCCGAGCTGCGTAGCCTACAGGAGCATATTAAGCCTCACTTTTTATACAATACATTGGATACAATTCATTGGATGGCTCGTAAAAACGGGGCAGACGACGTGTCCGATATGGTGGGGGCGCTATCGAGATTGTTTCGCCTCGGGTTGAGCAAAGGGGATGACTTTATTCCGCTACGCAGCGAGCTTGAGCATATATCGAGCTATATGCAAATCCAGCAAACCCGGTATCGGGACAGACTCCGCTGGGAATTAAACGTACCCGAGGAGCTAGGAGAGCTGTTCGTGTTGAAGCTGATGCTTCAGCCTGTGGTGGAAAATGCCATTTACCACGGCATCAAGGCCAGGCGCGGTCCCGGCACGATTGGGGTAGAAGCGCGGATTGAGGGAAATAAGCTGCTGCTGACGGTACGTGATGATGGCGCAGGGCTGACGGTGGAACGGTTGCGGGAGCTGAGGGGTTTGCTGGAAGCGCCGCTGGAGGCGATGGAAGGGCAACAGAAGCCAAACGTTACCAGTGCGAACGGCAGAAGCTATGGCATGCTGAATGTACAGGCGCGTATACGGCTATCTTTTGGTGAGGAATATGGAATTGTATTGGACAGTGAAGAAGGAGCAGGCACCTGCGTTACGATTGTTCATCCGTTGCTGCGGGATATGGCACAATTGAAGAAGTCTCATGAAAAAGGAGCGGATCAGGATGACGAAATCAAACGCCACAGGCACCTCGACAACGACGAGTCTGACGGACAAGGCCATAACAGAAGTGACAACGATGACGGCAAAACGTTACACCAAAAAACGTTATCAGGTGCTGATCGCAGATGATGAGCCGATCATTCGAGAGGGCATACGAGATTGCGTAGACTGGGCGACTCTCGGCATGGAGGTTGCGGGTGAGGCGGAGGATGGCGAAGAAGCGCTGGAGCTGGCAGTACGGCTTTGCGTCGATATTTTGCTGGTCGATATGAATATGCCGTTCATGGACGGCATTGAGCTAATCCGACGGCTGCGGGAAGAATGCCCGGAATGTCGTTGCCTGATCATTTCCGGTCATGATGAATTTGCTTATGCGCAGGAGGCTGTCCGACTTGGCGTGGAGGATTATATATTGAAGCCGGTAGATGCAGGACAGCTTCACGCTGCGCTGTCGCGACTCGGTGGGCGGCTGGAAGAAGAGCGCAAGCGTGCTGCCTATGTAGAACAGGCCGCCGGGCAGATTGAGCGGAATATTCCGTTGCTGCGCCAGCGCTTTTGCCTGGAATGGCTGGAAGGACAGAACACGGGAAAAGACGTGATGGAACAACTGGCGTTTTTACGTCTTCCATCTCGGTCACCCGTTCAGATCGGCGTTGTACGGTGGCCTGCGGCAGAGGCGCGGCAGACGATTATGCGTGAGAATGACCGCCAACTGTTTCTTTTTGCCGCTGAAAATATCATTGGCGAGTTGCTGGATGGCCTGCCGCATGTATTGTTCCGCGATGCAAACGGGCTGATCGGCATATGCCTGTGGCAGGAGGCACCCGAAGCCATCGGCGCAACGATGGAGCAGGCTATCGGGCGCTACCTGAATATAGCGGTTCATACGCATGTGAAACGAAACGCCAGGGGCTTGGAAGGCGCGGTTGATGCGTTCCAAGTGTGCCGTGATCGTGTATACAGCGAATCGCAGCTATCTCCACTCGTGCGTCGGGCGCGACAGCTTATTCAGGAAGGCTTCGCAGACCGGGAACTGACACTGGAATCCCTCGCCTCACGTTTACAGGTATCCGCCGTATATCTCAGCCGTGTGCTCAAAAAGGAGTTAAACGATAGCTTCGTGACCCTCGTCACGCGCGCCCGTATCCGCAAAGCGGTGCAACTGCTCGACTCCACGACGTTGTCCATCTACGATATAGCAGAGCGTACCGGATACGATAGCCAGCATTATTTTAGCACCGCTTTTAAAAAGACCATGGGTGTTTCCCCGGTTCAGTACCGCAAAGGCGGTGGAATCGGGGTCAGCGTGACGGATCAGGAGTGAGCTGAAAAATGTGTGTGTAATCACACCAGCGCGTTTGGGGGTCTGTTAAGCTGTGGATAACGAACAAGTATCTATCAATATTTGGAGGAAAACGATATGTTTTGTTATCAGTGTGAACAGACGCCGAGTGGCGGGTGTACCGTAGTTGGGGTGTGCGGCAAGAATGAAACGATAGCGAGCTTGCAGGATACGATGATTTTCGCATTAAAAGGCATTGCGGCCTATGCGACACACGCTCGACAGTTGGGCTATAGCGATCCCGAGGTGGATCGGATCACGCATGAAGCGTTATATATGACCTTAACCAATTCTAACTTTAATGTACAAGAGCATTTGGAAATGGCGATGAAGGTCGGAAATGCGGCTGTACGGATCATGGATGTGCTGGATCATGCGCATACGGATCGTTTTGGCATTCCGCAGCCGATTACTGTTAGCCAAAATAAAATCGAAGGCCAATGCATCGTCGTGACCGGACATAATTTATATGCGCTGGAGGAATTGCTGCGGCAGACGGAGGGTAAAGGCATCAACATCTATACCCACTCAGAAATGCTGCCTGCCCACGGTTATCCGGCATTGAAGAAATATGCACATCTCAAAGGGAATATCGGTAAAGCCTGGTACGATCAGCGCAGACTGTTTGAGGAATTCCCGGGTGCGATTCTCGCCACGACGAACTGTGTGATGCCGATTAAAGGCACATATGCAGACCGCTTCTTCTCTTATGAAGTAGCCGGGCTGGAGGGCGTCGCCAAGATTATGGATGACGACTTTTCACCATTGATCGAGCGTGCGTTAGCCCTGCCAGCCGCAGATGTAGATTCGGAGCAGGTGCTTACGACGGGATATCATCACGAGACGGTTATCGGGCTGGCTCCCGAGATTATTCAGGCGGTTAAAGATGGACATATCCGTCGTTTCTTCGTCATTGCAGGCTGCGACGCACCAGGTAAAGGCGGCAACTATTACCGCGAGCTGGCTACTTCCTTGCCGAACGATACGGTTATTTTAACCACGTCCTGTGGCAAATTCCGCTTTAATGATGTGGACTACGGTACTGTGGGGGACACGGGGATTCCGCGTTATATTGATCTGGGGCAATGCAACAATTCCGGCTCTACGGCGAAAATCGCTCTGGCGTTAGCAGATGCTTTCGGCTGTACGGTGAACGAGGTGCCAGTCAGCATCGTGTTGTCCTGGTTTGAGCAAAAAGCGGTTGCCATCCTGCTAGGCTTGTTCAGCCTTGGCATCCAGGATATTCGCATTGGACCGAAGCCGCCTGAGTTTATTTCTTCTGGCGTACTGGATGTACTGGTGGAGATGTTTGGCTTGAAGCTGATTACTACAGCGGAGGAAGATATGAAAGCAATGCTGGCGTTGTCGTAGGGGCGACAGACATAACGGTTTGCTTAATTCTTTATGGAACTGTTCGCCTGTAATTCTTTGCTTTATGAGAGGTCGTGTGATCGCACGGCTTCTTTTTGTTTCTATCTTAGAAGTGGATTTTATATATTTGTGAATCCATTTTTTAAGAATAAAAAACCGATTATAACTACCTAATTTGTAGTCTAATCGGCTTAATCCAAAATAAAATATTTAAAATCGCTCTTCATATTCAACAACGGATGGTAACATCCCTTTTCTCATCTCATCAGCCAAAATCGAAACATTCATTTGCACGCTAGAAGCGGTGTACTCATCAGAGCATCCCGACTTATGGCAACATAGGAAAGGGACATTACGAATAACATATTTGTTTCCGCCAGACTCGCTCCAAGAGATGTTTTTCATTTGTTCTTCCATCATTGTTCCGCATCTGCAATGAATCTTATCTGCCACAATAGCCATCGCAACCCCTCCTTATTCAATAACAATATTATAGCACATCGGTACAGCTTATAAACATAATCAGGAATCCATCCCCCCTAATTCTTGTTTGAAAGCTCTAAGCTTGTTTCCGATTTCTACCTAATTTTAAATTTCTCCCCATATCCAGCATGAATCAGCGTGTAGGCAAGGTTTGTGAATCCTTTCCATTCGGCCTGATGATCCACAATATCACTTTCAATAACTAATTGAATAACAAGTAATATACTATCGAAGGTTGGGGGTGCTTCCTTTGGCAATTTATCTACTCGGACAGCAATTCTTTCTCTTGCATGTCGGGAGAAGATGATAATATCACCCTTAACTAACTCTCGGTTATCCTTAGAAGCTACCAAGCCATTTTTCAGTCTTAATACAGTTTCTCGTTGTTCAATAGTTAATTGAATTTTCAAACCTTTATCAAGCATCATCCATTCTTCAAATGTTTTACTTGGAGAAGCTTCTAATATTACTGTTTGCTGCGCATCTGTTAAATTAACGATGTCTTGAAAATGAATTGTTTGGTCACGTAAAGGAATCTCAAAGCTCACACCGTACACCCTTTCCAATCTAACGTTGAATCTTTCAGCTTTTACACTATTATACAATAATCGATAGATTATAACGTAAAAACATCGAAAAAATAACGTAAAGAGCTATTTCCTTTATTGATGACTTCATCTCATTCCATTCATGACAAAAAGAGTGGTTCATCACCACTCTTTATTAATCTTTCCAAGATAGGCTTAATGTTCATCAATTCTCATAAATATGTCCGTAAGAATCTTCAATGCCAGCTCAGTATCTTTGGATTCACGAGTTCTTAGCAGAGTCAAAATGGTTTTTATACTCGAATCTTCTTCGGCAAGCTCATCATTTTCCTTTACATATGTAAGCAACTGATAAACGCCCACGTTCAATGCCTTCGCTATTTTCTCCAGATTTTTCAAAGATATATTTCTCTCTGCGCGCTCAATAAAACCGATATAACTCGAATTGAATCCTGCTTTCTCGGCTAAAGCTTCTTGGGAAAGCCCTTTGGACTTCCGAATATCCCGAATGCGTGTACCGACTAAATCTAAAATTTCAGACATGATTACACCTCTCTATAGTAAGGATTTTACAAAATTCGATTCCAATCGCTCCAAAGTGCAATATATAGACGAACTAGACCCTTTCGATCTATATATTATTTATTGGAAGTCGCTTATTGGATTTTTGCAAAATCTTCTAGTTAGAAGTGTAGAGAAAGAGTTACTTCTAATTAATAACTGTTAATAAGTAAATTGAATTAAAAACTACTATATAGTAATATTTATTTTAAAGCTTGTCCGATAGCTAGAAATTTGTACATTTTGATCGTTCTTTATTGGTACTACGATGCCTTTACTGCTCTTTAAATCCAAATTCAGGAGTTGACTCCCGTGAAAAATGACTCCTTAAGCAACCACCTACATAGTGATCCAGATTCCATACAGCCTAATCATAGCGACCCCAACATATTGAATTGCATGATGGATTTTCAAAAGCTGGCTCAATATCAGATTAAGCTTGCACAGATCATGCGCAATCATCATCAATTTCACAACTGCCTCGTTCTTTGTGACCGGGCGATGTTTTCTATGGCTAAGGCCGTTTATGTTCACCGAAATCAAATCATTCTATCCTCCATTAACCTATCTATTACCGACCTGCCAACTTTAATCCACACAGATACTGAGCCGAATTTGGATATGGTGCTGTTTATCAGTACAGTGCATTACCTTATTTCAGCAGAGGATCATGCATATAACAAGCCAATGAAGCTGGAGGAGGTAGATAGGCTACTTTTTAGAACAGATCATATTTTAAACCGTTTATCTCGGCGAATTATAGCTGATCCGGTTGAGCGGTATCAATCTATTTTTATAAAGAAGCAGTCCATGAAGTAGTTAAATATATTTAGAGAGTGAGGAAAAAATAAGGGGATAATATAGTTTGTTTTATGAAAAAAAGGGATTTTTTAATCTAGATTCTAAAGAGAACATTGATCTTATTATATGGACTTCCATATTGTGATATAGGGCATTAGGGCATGTTATATTTTTACTAATATAAAGACAGCACTAGAATGTTCACAGTGGTGTTATCCCCTTCACGTAGACTCGAATACATTGGGGGAGATCGTAGTGCGTATAAATCAGTATTAAGATACTAAGAAGATAGTTGAGGTGCAGAAGCCAGGAAAAAATTGTAGAAAAAAAGGGGATTTATGCTATAGTTTAGATTAAGACTAGCACGCACCATAAAATATATAGACTTTTCAGTAATGCAAAGATAGGAGTTGCAATATGGAATTTTTATATTTTACAGAAAAAGTGGATTTTATTAATAAGAGCGAGATTGAGAAAGTTAAGTATACCGCTTACTTTAAAAACAAAATTGATAATAAAAATTCATTTTTATTACAAGAAGTTACCAGTCTATTAAGTGCAATTGGACACCCAATATCTAATGTTTCCCGTTTGAAAACTAATTTATCTAAATCGAAAGATTTTAAGAAGGTAGGTAACAACGGAGAATATATACTCTCTCCTGGTATAAAACAAGCATTAAAGCTTGAATGTGAACCTTATATCGAAAATACTGAGGAGATTTTCTCTAATAGTGAAGTCCTAGATGAAACATTGTTTTTAGGCTACAGAACTTATTTAGATAGATTGATCACCCAAGTTAATGCGTGTTATAGAAACCATTTGTACGATGGATGTGCCGTGATGATGCGACGTGTTTTTGAAATATTACTAATACACTCTTTTGAGCATCATGGAATTAAGCAAGAAATTCAAGATGGACATGGTAATTATGTGATGCTTGAAAGAATAGTTTCTAAAGCAATTGAAAGTAAAACACTTCACATATCTAGATCAAAAAATGATTATAATTCAATAAGAGAAATTGGGAATTATGCTGCGCACAAAATTTACTATAATACAAAAAAGAAAGATATTGATGATATTAAGCAAACTTACCGAGCTTGCTTAGAGGAACTGCTTTATAAATCAGGTTTGAAAATTTAGGAGGTAGTTTATGACCAACAGAATCAAAATTAAATTTGGACAAATCGAATTTGAAGCTGAAGGTGATAGCGAGTTAATTGAACGTGAACGCGAACAATTTTTTAGTTTGTTACCACAAGCTATGCTTTCAGTATCTCCTTCAATTACTGTTATAGAGCAACCAAAACCATCAGTGGATATTTTATTAGATACAGATACTCCGCAACAGTCACTTCCTACAGGCCAGACATACGAGAGTCTTATAACTTTTCTGAAAGCTAAAAATTTTCAAAGCGATGTTGAAAGAGTATTGGGTGTGGCATATTATATTGATCAAATTGAAAAATCGGGTCCTGTAACAGCAAGAGAGATTGAAACCAAATTATTGGAAGCTAGACAGGGGAAACCAAGTAATACCAGTCATGTTATTAACCAAAATATAAAAAAGGGCTATCTTTATGAACATTCAGAAAAAAAAGAAGGTGTTAAATCTTTTTTTGTTTTGCAAGCTGGGATTGATTACTGTGAATCTTATGTTCCAACTGATAATACTTCAAAGAAAAAAGATGTTAAGCTTAGAAAACTACGTGTAACTAAAGAGTCATCTCTACTCCAATTTTCTCTGGATGAATTAAATTTGGAGAAATACATTGATGTATCTTCTATAGAGAACTTTGTAGAGCAGGCTTTAGTTATAATGTTAATATACACTAATGAAAAGAACATTGAATATTTTTCATATTTGGATATAGAATCAGTAATGAAGCAAAAATTTAAAATATCAGCTACTAATAGAAAAGTTAGATATGTATTTGATAAAGGCGGCACGAAGTTTGACAAAAAAATAGAAAAGGGTATCACATACCACAGAATGCTGTCTGGTGCAATTAGAGAAGCTGAAAGTATTGTAACTCGAGAACAAAATAAATTAATCTAAACAAACAATAAAAGTTAATTTTCATATATAGCCAAAACTATGAAATTAGATTGTTTATATATTGTTAAATGGAGAAAACATATATTTTTCAAAACTGAAATAAAGGTAACTCTATTATTAAAGGGTTATCTTTTTTTTGTTGTATTAACTTATAAATTCAATCGAAGCAGTACAAACTTAATCCCCCCAGCTCTCTCCCCCCACACAAAGGTTAAAATTTTATAAAAAAAGTTCAAAACCAGCAAAGACCTTTCCTGGCTTGGAATGATACCATGTGGTTGCACATAAAAAAAGGAGAGGCGTTCATCGCCACTCTATTGTAAGCGCTATCTATTTTCTTCTCTAATCAGCACTTACCTTTAAAATGACCCGCATCACATGAGGAAAGGGGAACTTCATATGAAAAAAGGAGCTATTGTCGTCTGGCTTCTGGTTTTGGCCTTGATGCTTTCGGCCTGTAATTTGGCGGAGAGTGGAACGGGCAGCAAGGAAAAAGGTTATGTGGGCATTTCCATGCCGACCAAATCGTCCGAGCGTTGGGTAGGGGACGGAGAGAATATGGTCCGGCTTTTTCAAGAACAAGGCTATAAAACAGATTTACAGTACGCCGAGGACGTGGTGGAAAACCAGATTGCCCAAATTGAAAATATGATTACCAAGGGCGTGAATGTCATGGTGGTTGCTTCCGTGGATGGGAACACACTGACGGATGTAATCCAGAAGGCGCACGACCGGGGGATTCAGGTCATTTCCTATGACCGTCTGATTCGAAACACGCCGTATTTGACGTATTATGCGACCTTTGACAATTTTCAGGTGGGCGTGCTACAGGCGTCATATATTGAGAAAAAGCTGGGACTCAAAGAAGGCAAAGGCCCCTTCAATGTAGAGCTGTTCGGCGGTTCACCGGATGACAACAACGCGTATTTCTTCTTTAACGGCGCGATGTCTGTCCTCAAGCCATACATCGATTCCGGAAAACTGGTTGTGCGCAGCAAGCAAATGACGATGGCGCAGATCGCTACGCTGCGGTGGGATGGAGCTTTGGCCCAGTCGCGAATGGATAATCTGCTGAGCGCCTACTATTCGGGGGAGAATCTGGACGCGGTGTTATCTCCATATGACGGAATCAGCATCGGCATTATTTCATCCCTCAAAGGGGTTGGCTACGGAACAGCGAACAAGCCGCTGCCGATCATTACGGGGCAGGATGCGGAGCTGGCTTCGATCAAGTCGATTGTGGCCGGGGAGCAGACGCAAACCGTGTTCAAGGATACCCGCAAGCTGGCTGAGCAAACGGTAGTGATGGCCAACAGCATTTTACAGGGCAAGCAAGCGGAAGTGAATGATGCCGAATCGTATAACAACGGAATAAAGGTAGTTCCTGCTTATTTGCTTGATCCGATCTCGGTGGATCGGACGAATGTCGAAAAGGATATTGTCGGCAGTCATTATTACACCAAGGAGCAAATCGGACTGAAATAAGAGCAGGCTATTCAAACCGAAAGGAGCGTATCCCATGACTGGAATCATTTTGGAAATGAAGGGAATTACCAAGACCTTTCCCGGCGTGAAGGCGTTGGAAAATGTAAATCTCAAGGTCAAGGAAGGCGAGATCCATTCCCTGTGCGGTGAGAACGGTGCGGGCAAATCGACGCTGATGAAGGTACTGAGCGGTGTATATCCGCATGGAACCTACGAAGGGGATATTGTTTTTCAGGGTAAAACGTGCGAGTTCAAGGATATCAAGCAGAGCGAGGAATTGGGTATTGTCATTATCCATCAGGAGCTGGCGCTAATCCCGTATCTCTCGATTGCGGAAAATATTTATCTGGGCAACGAACGCGCCAGCGGCGGCGTGATTGATTGGAAAGAGACTTTTGTCGGCACACGCGAACTGCTGTCCAAGGTCGGCTTAAGCGAAAATCCCAATACATTGGTTACGAACATCGGGGTCGGGAAGCAACAACTGGTCGAAATTGCGAAGGCGCTCTCTAAAAAGGTGAAGCTGCTTATTCTCGATGAACCGACAGCGGCGTTGAATGAGGACGACAGCGAAAATCTGCTTCATCTGATGCTGGAATTTAAAAGACAGGGCATTTCCTGCATTCTCATCTCCCACAAGCTAAATGAGGTCGCCAAGGTATCGGATTCGATCACGATTTTGCGGGATGGGAAGACGATTGAGACGCTGGATATGAAAAAAGATCAGGTCACGGAGGACCGGATTATTAGCGGGATGGTTGGACGTGATCTGACCAGCCGTTACCCGGAGCGCCATGCGGAGATTGGCAAGGTCATTTTGGAAGTGAAGGATTGGACGGTGTATCACGAGCATCATGCGGAGCGCAAGGTGCTGGATCAGGTGAATTTGAATATCCGGCGCGGTGAGATTGTCGGTATTGCCGGGCTAATGGGGGCGGGACGGACCGAGCTGGCGATGAGTATCTTTGGCAAGTCGTATGGACGCAACATTTCCGGCCAACTGATCAAGGAAGGCAAGCCGATCCAGAACAACACGGTAACAGACGCGATCAACAACGGTTTTGCCTATGTCACGGAGGATCGCAAGGAGTATGGCCTTATTCTGATGGACGATATCAAGCGCAATATTTCGCTGACCGGCCTGAACAAGCTGACGAAGGGCATTGTCGTCAATGAGCAGGAGGAAGTGATCGTTGCCGAGGATATGAAAAAGAGCATGAACATCAAAGCGTCGAGCATTTTACAGAAAACGGGCAATCTGAGCGGCGGTAATCAGCAGAAGGTGGTACTGAGCAAATGGATTTTTGCCGGGCCGGATATTCTGATTCTGGATGAGCCGACGCGTGGCATTGATGTAGGTGCCAAATATGAAATTTATACGATTATTCATCGACTTGCAGCCGAAGGCAAGGGTGTACTGGTCATTTCGTCTGAGCTGCCAGAGGTACTGGGCTTGTGTGACCGGATTTACGTCATGAACGCCGGGCGGATTACCGGAGAGGTTAGCCGTGAGGAAGCGTCGCAGGAAACGTTGATGAGATATATGACCAAGTCGGGAGGCGTGAAGCATGGAAACCATAACTAAACTATTTAAAAATAACATCCGCCAATATGGCATGATGATTGCGCTGGTCGTCATAATGATCTTGTTCGAGGTACTGACGGGCGGCCTGCTGTTGAAGCCGATTAATATTACGAATCTGATTCTGCAAAACAGCTACATTCTCGTGCTCGCCATCGGGATGGTGCTGGTCATCATCACGGGACATATTGATTTGTCTGTCGGCTCGATAGCTGCTTTTGTAGGTGCAGTTGCAGCCATTATGATGGTCGATTGGCAGCTTCCGGCGTGGATCGCGGTGATTGCATCCTTGGTAGTCGGAGCGCTGATCGGCGCGTGGCAAGGCTTCTGGGTCGCTTATGTACGGATTCCGGCGTTTATCGTGACGTTGGCGGGGATGCTGCTCTTTCGCGGCTTGACGATGATCGTGCTGAAAGGTCAATCCATCTCTCCTTTTCCGGGTGGCTTTCAAAAAATCAGTTCAGGCTTCCTGCCGGATTTCGCTTCTTCCGGTTATAACCTGGTATCCGTCATTGTCGGCATCGCGCTCACGGTATGGTTTATCGTCAATGAGCTTCGCGAACGCCGTTCCCAGCTTAAATATGGATTCGAGGTTCCGTCACAGACTTTATTTGTACTCAAGCTGATTGTGGTCGCTGCTGTCATCAATCTGTTCACCTTCATGCTCGCGAGCTACGCGGGGATCCCGAACATTCTCGTGCTGCTGTTTATTCTGATCGTCGTATACTCCTTCGTCATGAACCGCACGGTTATGGGCCGACATGTGTATGCGCTGGGCGGAAATGAAAAGGCGGCGGGTCTATCCGGTGTCAAAACGAAAAAGGTAACGTTCTGGGTATTCGTCAACATGGGCGTGCTGGCCGCCATTTCCGGTCTGATCTTCGCTGCACGCCTGAACGCGGCTACGCCGAGAGCAGGTACGAACTTTGAGCTGGATGCCATCGCAGCTTGCTTTATCGGTGGGGCTTCGGCATCCGGCGGGATCGGAACGGTTTTCGGAGCGATTATCGGTGGTCTGGTTATGGGCGTACTGAATAACGGCATGTCCCTGATCGGTCTGGGCATTGACTGGCAGCAAGGCATCAAGGGCTTGGTGCTGCTGCTGGCGGTAGCCTTCGATATTTACAACAAAAACAAAAGGTCGGCTTAAACTTCATATTCCATTATCGTATAAAAGGAACCTCCAGTCCCACTTAAAATGTGGATGCTGGAGGTTCATTGTTGGTTCGTTTTTGAGGCTAGCGGAGCTTATTTATCAGATAAGCTTTCTCCATCTACTGGAATATGCACACGCTCACTCAGTCCTTCGTTGCATATATGTTCGGATAGCTCAGTTCGGGTGAGCAGACAATGATTGATCGCCTCCATATGGACAGCCACTACTTGTGTATAGGGGGCGTGTTGCGCAACCGTCGTCACATCCTGTGTAGTCATCGTAATTGGATCACCAACCGTGAACCGCGCTCCTCCGGCATTCACAATCGTCCACTCCGGATGGTACTTGTCGAGTGCTTCTGATACTTCACTGCACCAGATTGTGTCCCCGGCCAAATAGACAACAGGCTCGCCTGGAGCCTGAAATACAAAGCCTGAAACGGGGCCCATCTTTTCCCCGATTTCTCCAGTACCATGATGCCCGGTTGTGCGGATAATCTCAATTTCTCCCACAGAACCTACCACCCGAACCGGAGTCACCTGCGTAAAACCGTCAGCGGCGATCTGCTCTTCATTTCCGGGCTGGCAGAGGACAGGAAGCTGTTTGTCCAGCCATTGCGCTGCTGCCGGGTCCCAGTGATCCGGGTGCAAATGCGTAACGATAACAACGTCAGGCTGTCCAAGCGTTTCCCATTGCGGCGGCAATGGAACCAGCGGATTACGGCGGTCATTTTCCGTATTGGGAATAGGCGGATTTACGCCAAGCTCGCTCAACATCGGGTCGATCAGGAATTTTACTCCGGCGTACTCCAGCCATAGGGTTGCATTGCGGATTAGTGTGATTTTCATATTTGGAAGCTCCTTTTATATTGAATAATTCATTTTTTAAGCCGAATATATTCGACAGTTGTTTGTTTCTGTTACAATCATATCTGATGCAAGAAGATACAGGCTACGGCCTGCTGAAAGGAAAACAAGAATTCTCGTTTCATTATGAAAGGAAAAATGGCTATGGAACTATTCGTACCCGACGACACCGATCTGCGCATTCTTCATCATCTGATTGAGGACAGCTCCTTATCGCACAAGGAAATCGGTCAGCTCGTTCATTTGACAGGGCAAGCCGTAGGAGCGCGTGTTCGAAAAATGCAGGATGCGGGCGTCATCGAGGGCTACACGCTACGCTGGAACCCTGAAAAAATTGGGCAGACCATCCATGCCTTTATTACGGTGTTTTTGAATTCGGGAACCGTTCACAGTGCTTTTCAGGCTTTTGCACGAGAACATCCTTATATCGTTGAGATTCATCGGGTTAGTGGGGAGGGCTGTTACTGGATGCGCTTGCGCATGTCCTCGCAGTCAGAGTTAGCTGCTATGCTGGATGAATTAACTAAATTCGGAAATTACAAACTAAGCTTTTCGATAGGAGAAATTGAATGATAAAGGACTCCCGGCGCTTATGCCGGGAGTTTTTTTGCTTGGCCAGTACCAGCATTTTATCCGGCATTCCGGTAAACTGCTGCTGATCCTCAGGTAAATAAAAGGTATGTAAAATGGCGTTATGCTCACAATGGTAAGGGACGAGTTCCACGTCAGTAGTAGAGGAAGGCTGTGAGGTGAATGCAGGTTTGTTCATGGGTAGACTCCGATCTGTACGTATTTTTGTACATATTAGGAATTATTGTTACGTAAAACGAAGCTTCGGTCAAGCCTGCAATTGGCTAAAACGATGTTAACATCTAATTGGCTAAAAAAGAAACCTGAACTCATCTTACTTACGTATTACCCATTACATAAATAAGCATGGTTTAAAGGAGACGTGTACTTCTATGAAGCAGGTTACAGCATTTCGGGAAAGTCAGGAACGATTGCGTCATGAATTGAAGACCATTGAGGCGTGGGAGAAGGCGCAAAAGGATATTTTTTTCTGGGAAAAGCTCGGCAGATGGCCTTTTATGCTACTGGATCGACTGACGCCCAAAATGATTAAGGACAAGCTGGAACAGCTGCTTAACGAGCTGGGAAGCTTCATTCAAAACGGCGGTAAATATCTGGTGAAAGAAGAAACGGTTCTGAACAAGCTGAAAAAGACGGCCCGTGAACATGTGATTCGGCAAAATGGCGCGGATTCCACTTCTGATATGCAGGATCGGCTTCATGATAGGGAAAACGCGGATTCGGACGTTAGCCCTGAACCGACGTGGGGATTGAAGCAGGCGGCTGAGCTGCCGCTAACGATCATGGATCAGACCGCTGACGATATTACGTCAGGTCGCATCACCTTTGCCACCGCTCAGGGAGCAACAACGGGGATCGGCGGTGTGTTTACCATTGCGGCGGATATTCCTATTTTACTCGGATTGTCACTCAAAGTGCTTCAGGAAATGGCCTTATGCTACGGCTTCAATCCTGATGAGAAGCAGGAACGCATTTTTATAATTAAATGTATGCAATTTGCTTCATCTGATATTGTCGGTAAAAAGGCTGTGCTGGAGGAACTGGCCTTGTTTGATGATCCTTCACGCCAGGCGCAGGTCTTTTCCCAGATGCAGGGATGGAGAGAAGTCGTTAATACGTACCGCGATCAGTTTGGATGGAAAAAGCTGCTCCAGATGATCCCGATTGCAGGCATTTTGTTCGGCTCCATTGCCAACCGAAGTGCTATTCGTGATGTAGCTGAAGCGGGTAAAATGCTATACAGGAAGCGCCGTATTTTGATACGTTTGGCGGAAGAAGAGAGTTGACTGGATGATTCGGGATAGAAGAGGGTATGCTTTTTGGCTTGCTTGGTGGGGGAATCAGGTTAGGCGACTACGAAGGTGTGAAGCGGCCGGGATGGCCGCCACACGGTTACCTGTTACACTTCGGCTCCGTTTTCTTCCGCCCAGCGGTTTAAGGTTTTATCAGTAGGAAGCAGGAATGTCAAAATACCGAGCAGAGGCAAAAAGCCGCACAGGAACATGATATTGGTGATGCCTACCTTATCAATCCAGTTGCCGAGCACGAGCGCACCTACACCGCCGAGGCCAAAAGCGAGGCCCGTGATCAGACCGGAGACGGTTCCGATTTTGCCGGGAACGAGCATTTGCGCATATACGACCGTAATCGAAAAGCTCGACAGCATAATAAATCCGATGATCGGCAACAGGATAGCGGTCCAGAATTGGTTGGCGTAAGGCAGCAACAGTGCAAGAGGTGCGGCCAATACCATGGACAGGAAAATCATATTACGTTTACCAAAACGGTCCGCCAGCGGGCCGCCAAAGAAGGTGCCTAGCGCACCAGCTCCGAGAAACAGGAAAATGTACAGTTGTGCATCAGCCAGAGGCATTTTAAACACTTCCATCAGGTAAAACGAATAGTAGCTGCCGACCGAGGTCGAATACCACGAACGGACGAATACCAGCAGTATGAGAACAATCATGGCAAACATAATACGGTTGCGTACTTCGGGCTTCATCTGGCGTGCCACCGCTTTTTTACGTGCATAGCCTTCGGTGCGCAGGACGTTACCATACCAGCGAGCGATGAACGACTGCACCACAATTCCTGCGGCAGCAATACCTGTGAACCAGATGGCGCCAAATTGCCCTAACGGGATAAAAATCCAGCTCGTAAGCATGGGTGCCAGCGATTGGCCCGCATTGCCGCCGACCTGGAAAATGGACTGAGCCAGCCCCCGACGAGGTCCGGCCGCCATGTGGGATACCCGCGAGCCTTCCGGGTGAAAGGCAGCCGAGCCCAGACCCACGAAGATGACCGCGATGAGCACTGCTTTATAATCGGCAGCATAGGCGAGCAGCAGCATGCCTGTCAGCGTAAAGCCCATGCCGATCGGAAGGATCGCGGGCGTAGGTCGTTTGTCCGAAAATAAACCAATGACTGGCTGCATGATCGAAGCTGTAAAATTGATGGCGAATGAAATCCAGCCGATTTGCGTGTAGCTCAGGCTCATGGATTCTTTTAAGATCGGAAAGATCGCAGGAATGACCGATTGAATCGAGTCATTGAACAGATGAACGAAGCTGATGGCAATCAGTATCGCAAAAACGGTGCCCTTCGCTTGAGGTCCCGGCAAAGGGAGCGATTGGCCCGTTTCTTTTTTTGTAGCAGATTTAGTAGTCATGGCAACCTCCGGTTATGTATGTATATTTTAAGATATAGGAAGCGATCCGTTTGCAGCAAATGTCTGAAAGGGGCATAAAGGCCGCCTTTACTCGGTGGTTCTTTCTCATCCTGCTGCATACTCGCAATTGCTTGACTTAGTTGGATATTCTACACGTCACATGGAAATTAAAACTATCTTTTCTATAACAGACTAAACAAGGGTGTCTCAAGAGTCCGTATGTGCGGCTCTGGGGATGCCCTTTTTTCTTTTAACAAAACCATACCCTTCATTTAACAAACTTAAGATATGATTCTTTATATCATACAACTTGTTGTATAGGTGATAGCTTTGTAGAGAACGCATGAAGAGCACAAGAGAGGATATGATTTGAGAATGAAATTGTTAAGGAAACCGTTATCAGTTGCTTTATTATCTGTACCCTTACTTATAGGTTCCCTGGGTGGAAGTTATGCGAGTGCGGCAACCCTACCAACAACGGTAACTGCGCCAGAGCCGTCTTGGGGATATTTCGTAGATCATTACAAAAATAATAATTCTGATAATAAAACGGAAAGTTCAAATCCGACACTCGGGTTGCTTTCCGGATTTAATAAACTTTGGACTCCCGGCGCTACCTGGGATACAGGTTCCAAGCTGAATAGTAGCGTACTGGACGCCAATATTCAAAAAGTTATTGATATTGCTGCTCGCCGTACTTCCAGTGAGGCAGATGCGGCTTATTTGGATGATCGCAGAAATCAGAGCTACAGTGTGATCGACGGTCTGGGTTCGCTTACCGATGTATATCGAAAGAATGCAGGGGCAACTACAACAATCAATGACATTCCGGCAGATGCCTTGACTAAAAAATATGAAGATGCCGGAACCAATGCAGGCAGTACGAGTTCCGCTCTTGGCAATATCGTGAATTTGGTCAATACCTTGCGTGGTGATTACTCTTCGACGAGCTCGGCCAAGGCTTATTTTAGCTATCCTCGTCCGTTTCGTTGGAGCAATAATTCAGTCGTGGTTCCAACCCTGCTGCCCGCGCAAAATTCTGATCCGAGCAAGGATGGCGGTTTTCCTAGTGGGCATACCAATGCCGCGTATCTTAGCGCTATTGCTATGGCCTATGCCGTACCAGAACGTTATCAGGAATTGCTGACGCGAGCTTCGGAGCTGGGCAACAACCGTATTGTTGCCGGTATGCATTCGCCATTTGATGTTATGGGAGGGCGCGTCATGGCAACTGCGACGGCGGCTGCCATCCTGTCTGATCCGGCCAATAGCAGTTTAAAGAAAGCAGCTTATCAGGATGCTCACAGTAAATTGTTAACGCAAACGGGTACAGCCTCGGATCGGTTCAGTAATTACTCTGCCAATAAAAAAAGCTATACTGAACGATTGACATACGGATTTAGTCCAATTAACCCGACCACGACTGCAATGACGGTGCCTAAGGGAGCTGAGGTGCTGCTGGAAACACGTCTGCCTTACCTGGACAGCACACAACGCCGTTGGGTTTTGGCTACTACAGGTCTTCCTTCCGGCTATCCTGTACTGGATGATGCTGAGGGATGGGGACGGCTTAATCTCTTTGCCGCCGCAGATGGTTATGGTGCATTCGCCAATAACGTTACCGTGACCATGGACGCTTCCAAAGGCGGTTTCAATGCTTTGGATCGCTGGCGCAACAATATTTCCGGCGTTGGAAAGCTGGCCAAAAAGGGTACAGGTACGTTGAAGCTGATGGGCAACAATACGTATTCTGGCGGTACACAGCTCGACCAAGGCACACTTGAGGGGAATTCGGAAACGGCTTTCGGAAGTGGGGATGTTACGAACAACGGGGGTACCCTCACTGAAAATGTTGCTGGAAAGCTGATCATCGGCGGCAATTACAAACAATCTGCCAAGGGCACACTTGAGCTCAACCTTCAGAGTAAAAATGATTTGCTCAAAATTAAAGGCACTGCAATACCTAATGGGAAATTGCGTCTGAATTTTTCAAATAAATATGTACCAGCTAACGGTGCCACGATCATGAATTATGGCAAACGAAATGGAGCATTTACTTCCATTGAAACCACAGGCTTACCAAGCAAGTACAAAGTGAAGGTTGTCTATAAAGCTGACAGTATTCAGTTAAAAGTTACAAAGTAATAAACTCGGTATACAACAATTGAAGTGCACCTTTAGAATTCATCGGATAACGGAAGGGTTATTCCCATGTCTATTCTAAGGGTGCACTTCACTGTTTAATGAGGGGCATATTAGGTTTTAAGTATCTTTACAATAGCAAATCATTGATTAGTGAACTTGGTGTAAAATGTTAACGATTATCGACCTTTTCCGGGTACATATCATGATTCATCATACGGTGCTCCGCTATCTGCTCGTACTTCGTTCCCGGTTTGCCGTAGTTGGTGTACGGGTCGATAGAGATACCGCCGCGTGGCGTGAATTTGCCCCATACTTCAATGTAGCGAGGGTCCATCAGCTTAATCAAGTCATTCATGATGATATTGACGCAGTCCTCATGGAAATCGCCGTGGTTGCGGAAGCTGAACAGGTACAGCTTGAGGGACTTGCTTTCGACCATTTTAATATCGGGAATGTAGCTGATGTAGATGGTGGCAAAATCCGGCTGTCCTGTAATTGGACACAGGCTGGTGAACTCCGGGCAATTGAACTTTACAAAATAGTCGCGGTACGGATGCTTATTATCAAAGCTTTCAAGAATGGCGGAATCATAGGCAAAGGTGTATTGGGTGCCTTGATTGCCAAGTAGGGTAACATCGGTCATTTCTTCGGGTGTTCTTCCGGTCATAGTGGTGAGGCTCCTTAAGTTTAGTTTGGTAAACGAGATGGGAGTTATAGTGATGGGGAGGTTAGGTGACGCTCTGCGAAGGATTTGAGCTTCCGATCGCTGTTGAAATGGGATTCTTTTGGATTAGGTAAAAGATGTATAGGTTAGAATCCCATTTCAAAGGCGAACGCTAACGCTTCTCCAGCTTCAAATCCTCCGCTCCGCTGCCGACCGCCGTCAACACCATAAAGTCCCTACTCGTTTACATATGGGTGAGTAGTGTCAAAAACGCTTGCTCCTTGATTAAAGGAGCATTATTATTGTTGAGAAGCCCCGTCCTTTGGACGAGGGTTTCTCTTCTTTTATTTCACACTCTCAAAGAAGCAGCTCTATTGATTTTAGAGTGCATATACAGCACAGACGATATAAATATTGCATATAGTGTTATACGCCGCGTTTGTTGCCCCATACGAGGGTGTGGAGCTGCGGGAGTACCCGTACGTCGTTCAGACGTGAATCGTCCATGACACGGTCAATAAGCCATTCATAACGGTGTAAAAGGGACTCCGCGATCTGTCCGGTGTTCTCCGTGTTCACATCTGGATTGCCGGTCTGGAGGAACAGCGGTACATGTGGATAACGCTCGTGAACGGTGCGTGCATATGCGAGATCAATGTCATCGAATATGACGACCTTCAAGCTGCATGCTCCGTGGTAGAATCTCACTGATTCATTAGCAGCTTCCTTCGTGCACGTTGCGGTAGAGAAGTTGGACGCTGACGAGGGCTCTCCAGCTGTCTTCCAATCAGTAATCTTCCGATTTGACAGGCGGGCTACGATGTCATCCAGCACGTCCCAGTTGGTCGTCATACCAGAGCTGGGCGGTTTGGGCGACAGGGTCACCTCGTCGATATCATACAGCCATTCCTGCCAGCGGGAGCCTTGAGTTTCGACGGCGGTGGCAATGCTTTGGCTTCGCAGCAGGGTAATCAGCTCTCCAAGCTGCGGGAGCAGGGCCGGGTTGCCCCCGGAAAGGGTTACATGTGAAAACCGTGTGCCACCGATGGCTTGAAGCTCCTGCCAAATGTCTGCGGCGCTGAGACGACGGATCTGATCCTTGGCGCTGCCGTCCCAGGTAAAGGCGGAATCGCACCATGAGCAGTGGTAATCGCAGCCTGCGGTACGTACAAACATCGTTTTACGCCCAATAACCATGCCTTCGCCCTGAACGGTAGGACCAAACACCTCCAGTACAGGGATAGGGGCTGTTTTCATTCCCCGGGAAGGTACGGCTGCTTGGTGAGTCGCCGTGGTATTACTCATCCAGCATCCACTCCCGTCGGAATTCGGCGTAGCTGGTAGGTGTTTCGAACAACCGCACAAATTCAGTGCGTCCGCCTTCCACACGATTGCGGTATACTTCCGAGGTCAGGGCGGATTCCATTTGTTCGAAGATCCAGACGACCATATTTTCCGCTGTTGTATTCATCGGAGGCAGTGTCTCATTCAGGTAGCGGTGATCCAGATAAGGTTCGATCCGCTCTTTCCAGATTGTTTTGATATCACCAAAATCAAGGGTCAGGCCGGTTTCACCCGGTATACCGCTAATGCCGAAAACGACGATATAAGTATGTCCGTGCAGATTTTTGCATTTGCCTTCGTAGCAGTGCAGATGGTGTGCTGCATCGAACGTAAATTGCTTGCTGACCAGTACACGTTTACGGTGGTAACGTAGCTGGGAGCGTTCAATGTCCGTCCCGAACTGCTGGAGCTTTTCGACGATACGAAAGGTGCCCGGCTCACGCATGGCCTTCAACTCCTTGCGACGAAGCTTCGCGTACAGCCAGATACTGTTCCAGCCCGGCGCGGCGCAGTTTGCAGGCAGGGCATTCGCCACAGCCATCTCCAATTATGCCGTTATAGCATGTTAGTGTACGTGTTCTTACAAATTCAAAGGCCTCCAGCTCATCGGCCATTTGCCAGGTTTCGGCTTTATTCAACCACATGAGCGGGGTATGAATGACAAATGGATAGTCCATGGAAAGATTTAAAGTGACGTTCAGTGACTTAATAAACGAATCACGGCAATCGGGATAGCCGCTAAAATCCGTCTCGCATACGCCTGTAATGATATGGCGGGCTCCTTTTTGCTTGGCGAGCACCGCTGCGAAGCTGAGGAACAGTAGATTGCGGCCGTCTACAAAGGTGCTGGGCAGCTCGCCTTCCTGCTGAGTAATGTCAATGTCAGTGCGTGTAAGTGCATTGGGGGCTAATTGATTGAGCAGGCTCATATCCAGTACCGATTGTGGAACACCCAGCTCGTGGGCAATCCCGGCCGCTACTTCGATTTCCTGCTTGTGGCGTTGACCGTAATCGAACGTCACCGTTTCTACTTCGGCAAAATATTTTTTCGCCCAAAATAAACAGGTCGTGCTGTCTTGGCCGCCGCTGAATACGACGACTGCTTTTTCGTTGGTAAACATAAAAAAACCTCTCGATCTTCTTGGAATGGTGTAAGACACAGGGTCTTGTCACTTGGAAGAAGGAGAGTTCTTGAACCGACTTCAACAAAAAACAGGCCTTGCCCCGCGATTATTTTTTCATGCGGAGGACAAAGCGTCGTTAGTTTTTTATAGAGGGAGTTCGCGAACCTCTCCCATGCATGGAGCATGGACTTTCTTCATTTGGTGTCTGCCAGAGGGCAGACGCCTTCATTATAGCATGGCAGGGCTATTTGATAAACACTCCACCAAATGGAATGACTTCCCTTAAAAAGCGTTTGATCACGCCATCGTCGTTCATATCCTGCTGGAGCCGTCGATGATGTTCACCCGCATGAAAAAGCACAGTACCGTGTCCGGTCATTTTAAAATGATAATTCATATGCTGGCTGGCCAAATGGTTGCCGTACACCGTCAGCTCAAGCTTGGCGTTCTCGGGATAGGCAATGACGCTGCTTGCATCGACATACATCGGCTCTATCGGATGAAGCTGTTCCTGACATACCAGTCCCTGAGTCAATAGACCGATCTGCCCGATGCCGTCGAATTTCATTTTAATGACATCGCGGCTGAACAACATGTTTTTCACGCTCAGCAGCTTGGTGCGCATATGGATACCAGAGCTGTACCAGAACAGGTTGCGGAAATCGTATAGCAGATCGTCGCCTCCTTCCAACTCAATCATTTTCAGACTAAAGCCGGGGGGAAGTGCAGCAATGAGACGGCAAGCTCCTGTAAAATCGGCTTGAATCAGCTTGTGCTTGCGGTACATGCCTTTAATATTCATCAGCTTGTCACTGCGGCCTGAACTGGGTCCGCGGTACGCGATGATTTGCTGCGGGTGAAGAACATGCAGCTTTTCGCCCTCTGCCAGATCAAGCGTGACGACGGAACCGACGCTTTCATCATGGTGTTGTCCTGCTTGTATGTCCATTCTGACCTTTCATCCTCTCAGGCGGTTAGTATCTTCCCGAACGTCGACGCATCCCGTAACGCAACAGGCGGATACCGATAAAATAACCAGCCAGCAGAATGACAGCTGTGAGGATCAGCATCTTGTTACGGTGTGAAGCCTGATCGCGCTGAAGCTGAAGATTTTTCAGCTCGGTAACGGTGTCGGTCAGCTTGCGATTTTGCTCCAATAGTTGGACATTTTGCTCCTGATATGCCTCAACGCTACTACGGGCCTTTTGTAGTTCCTCCTGCGTTTGCCGGTAGCTTTCCTTGAGCTGATATACATCCCCAGGCAGCCGGGAAAATTGCTCAAAGCCCTGGTATACATCATCCCAGTAAGCGGCATGCGCTCCCGGAACACCAGTTGCGCCAAAAACAAACAGAAGCGCTATAGCAGCGTAGACGACACGGCGGTAGAAAATAAAGCGAGAAATTTGTCGTGCCAAGAGATCATCCTCCTTCTGATGCATCAAGATGTTAAATGATAAGCATAATTACCCATATCTTATGGTTACGTACAGTGTAATGATTAGGGTTCAAAGTTTAGAATAACAGGATGACTAATTCGGGAGAAATATTACAAAAAAAGTCGATATTTTAGTTTAAGTGTACCTCAAAACGGGTATATCAAGGAAGCAGCTACATTCCGGTAATTTTCTGGCGAGTACGCACAAGAGCCAACCCCATATGATGAAGAACAGAAATGAGTATAAATATATTAAGCAAGAATATAGAAGGAGAAATGAACGATGAACGAAAAAGAACAAACCTATAAAACGTTAAAAATAACTGTAAACGGAAAGCCTTTGTCGAAGGAACTGGTGGTGGACAGCATTACTTTTGCGCCTGTGTCTGATATTTGCACAAAAGCGAATGTTTCTGTGACAGAAACTACGATTTCTTAACTTCATATATGAAACAAGACTATAATGCAGCCCGGCTTACGCCGGGCTGTTTTTTGCGTAATCATGCAATTTTAATGGGTTAAAATGCTATTTATTGACGTACTCCCCCTTTCCTATAGATTACCATGTATAATTTTCGGTGACGAACATATGTTCCCTGACAATATAGTGTCAGATAACACTGTTAATTTAGAGTTACATGTTCTTTTAGGGGGAATTTACCAGTGGTGAAGTCAATGGTTAACGTAACGTACACATGGGACAAAGAGTCTATATCTGCGAATGGGTCCGAGCAAGTAAATCTGCTGATAGAATGGGGCCATGGGGCTATACGTAAAAGAAAAGGGACTTTAATGCCGAAAACAGTTGGATGTGACCTGCAACTCCGGTTCATTCCAGAGAGTGGGGTAAATCTATTAAAAGTGGATGGGGCCAGGCTCAACTTCAATCGCTCGGAAGACGGAGAGTACATGCTTGTTCACTGTGGTGATATGCGGAGGGGGAAGTATAAGCAGGCTATTTTGTCCTTTTCTATACCGGCCCACTCTTCCGGAAGACATATCATTGGATTGATGGAGTGGAGCTGGCGTAAGCCAACTCAGGAAAAAAGGACGCTGATTCGAACGGATCAGCTCTATATCCATTACACGCATCATCTTGGTCTGCTGAGCATTCCAATCAACCCAAAGGTGGAAAAATACATAAAGCTGAATGAGACGGCTCCTATTGTGAAGAAAGCATTACGTATGTACGAGAAGGGGGAACATGAGCGAGGGGCGTTTGTCCTTACCAGACAAGCAGATGAGCTGCTAATACGGGCGGCAAGAACAGAAGATATGGAATATCTGGAGGAAGCCGAATTACTCTTTGCCGTACGCAATAAATGGAATGGGACTTTTGGATTATTCCAAACGTATAGTTCAAAAGTCTTTGTTAATAAAGGGATATCTGTAGAGGATGTTCGCTTTACCGAAATTAATATTTTAAAGTAGGCAATTATGCTAGTTTATTTATGTAATATAGTGAGTCTAATTTACTATCTTTTTGTAAAGGAGAGACTTCCTTGACTGATCGGTTGATACGGTTAATGCGGATTATTACTATTGTTCAGGCAAATCCGGGGATATTGGCAAGAGAGCTTGCCGAACGTTGTGAAACATCAGAACGCACCATTTACCGAGATATGGAGGCTCTAAGCGCTATGCATATTCCAATAGCCAATATGGGGCATGGCAAAGGATACATATTTATTAGTAACTTCGCCTTGTATCCTCTCAATTGGACGGAAGAAGAGGCACATGCTTTTGCCAAGCTGGGGGATGTCATGGAAACCGTAAAGCCTCTTTTACCACCAGCTTTTGAGAGTGCTTATGAGAAAGTGATGGCCTCCAGTCAGAAAAAAAAGATGGACCAGACAAGCTTCGCGCAGGAAATGAAAAATATCGTCCGGCTCGGCTCGACACTTGAGCGGGAAAACCAGCCTTATCTGCTCAGGCTGATTGTTTTGGCAAGTCTTACGCAGCAGACCATTGAAGCGGAATACAGTTCGCCTCAAAATGAAGATGTATCATTGGTTCAGATTGATCCTTATTGTCTGGTTCCACAGGATCGGCGTTTTTATATGCTTGGTTTTTGTCACAAGCAATCCGCCATGAGAACCTTTCGGATCAGCCGTTTTCGAAATATGAGGATTTTGCCGTATACATTTCAGAAGAATACTTCTGAAATGGAGATGTTTTTTAAGGGGACCTGGTCGGTTACCAAAGGAAACCAGAATATTCGGTTTGTGGTGAGGTTTTCTGCCGAATCTGTATATCGGGTCAAAGAAGAGGAGCTGTTCATCAAGCCTTTTCTCAAGGATTTGCCGGATGGAAGTCTATTGTTTGAGGTAACGGTTAATCATGATGGTGAATTTCTGGACTGGCTCACTCAATATGGAGCGGAGGCGGAAATCTTGGAGCCATTGCGATACCGCAAGCGAATGCAGGAAATGCTGCGAACCTGGGGGGCATTTTATTCCGATAAAAAGGCAGGAAATCAAGAATGACAAGGGGTGATAGATCCCCCGGAACGGGCCGGGGTGCTATCCGCCTAACGGTCCTTAAACAGGTTGGCGAGATTGCCAAATGGACTGTACTGCTCCTGCTCTTCTTCCGGTGTAGAGTATACGAGCTTTGAGCCCCGGCTTTCTTCATCGTCAGAAGCGTTATGGGTTAATGTAATACGATCAAAATGGTGCATGAAAACCTGAGCGGTGTTCACTGCATCATCCAGCGCACGGTGCTGTTGACCGTCAAAGTCAATGTTGCACAGTTCCAGCGCCTGAGACAGGCTCAGCTGGCGGTACTTACCGTTGGAGCCGAACAGACGGGAGATTTGCTTTTGTATATCATTCGTATTATGAATCCAATGGAGGTCCACATGATGGGTGCGGCAATGGGATACGAGCTTCTGACGGTCATCTGGCCCCCATGCACACAAGTAATAGGTTGAGTCTGTTCCGAGCCATGCGATAAATTGCTTCACTGCTTCAGGGAAGAGCGGGGCCGCATCAATGTCCCGTTGAGTAATACCGGTAAACTGCACGGTATCCGTAGACAGCACAGGCCGATTCGAGGGTCTGACAAAGCTGTGAAACGTGTCCGCAACGTACAAGCCATCGTCTCCCTGCATGACTTTGACGGCACCGATATCAATGATTTCGGAGGAATATCTGGCGTTACGGCTAACGGTAAACTCAAGATCATAAATAATGTATTGCATTTTTGTGCTCCTTCCACACATATAACTGATCCCATTGGAGAACGGGATGGATGTTTTCTGCCCGAATGGCTCTTCTCCATCATACCTCTCGGTTCACAACTTGTCAGCGTCTAAAAGGCTGGCTTTTGAAAAAAAATATGCGATGTCCAAATGAGTATGGACTATCGCATAAAAATAACCTCCTGACATACAGCAGCGTCCGAAACCACTGGGATTCCGGACGCTGTCTTTACAAGCTTATTGAATTAGGCCGGGAGGTCAAGCTTTTGCCCCGGATAAATGCGGTGAGGATTTTTCAGCTTGTTCAGCTTTTGGAGCTGTTGCCAGGTGAACCCGTATTGGCGGGAAATGTCATACAGTGTATCCCCGGACTTTACAATATACACATGGTTATTTGCAGCTTGCGCAGAAGTCGTTGTCTGCTGTGGCTTCGCTGGTTGAGTCTTGGCTGGTGCAGGTTTCGCAGATGGGGTAGAGACCACTTGCGGTTCTTCCTGCACGGGTGCCGGTGTTGCGGTTGGAGCAGATGGTACAGGCTGCGCGGCAGGAACGGAAGTCTTGCCGTCTGCTTTGGCTTCTTGAATGCGGCCGTCTGCTTGTCCTTGCAGGCTGGCGGAGCCAACCTTTTGCATGTAGCGAATCAGCGCCTCATCAAGCGATCCGAACATACCTGCCTGCGAATATTTGGCGAACATTGTATACTGATCTCCGCCTACAGCCGTAAAGTCATTGGTTGCCAGTGTGTACGTGGCATCAGGATCAAGCGTTTTTCCGCCAATCAGGATGGAATGGACGCGGCTCCCCTTGGCTGCCGATGTATCTATTTTAAACGAGATCCCCGATACCTGTGGAAAACCGCCACTTGGCTCCGGATAGGAGGCAGTGCCATTTTCAAGTGCTGCCTGAATGTCGGAGCCTTTCACTTTCAGGGTAACAATCTGGTTGCCGAATGGCAGCACAGTGATGATGTCTCCCTTGGTTACCGTTCCCGTTTTGATGGACGCCCGAATGCCGCCGCCGTTGGTCAGGGCCACATCTGCCCCCGAAATATCACGCATAGCATCGGTGAGCAGATCGCCGAGATTCGTTTCACCTGCACGTACCTTTTCACGCGCTCCTTCCAGGTTCACACTCGTTTGTGCTACAACTTCTTTGAGAATAGGCTCCTGTTCCTTCTGAATGGAAGCAATCAATGAAGTAATCTCAGCATTTGGCTGAATGTCGGCTGCTTGCGTCGAATCAATCAGCTTGGCTTGTTTTTGGGTAACCTTACCGCCGTCGACCCATAAATCAACAACACCCAGATACTTCGTATATTCACCCGCGCTTGCAATCAGTGTACCATTGCCACCGACCAAGCCTTTTTCCAGTACGGTATGACTGTGTCCATCAATGAAAATGTCAATGCCGGGCACTTCCTTCACGACCTTAAGGCTCGTGTCTTTGCTGGATGCATCCTGTCCCAGATGACCGAGGACCACGACAACATCCACTTTACTGCGGATTTCATCTACAGCCGCTTTGGCTTCGACAGCAGGATCGGTAAATTGAATGCCCTCAACATTTTTAGGATTCGTTTTGTATGCCGTTTCGGGCGTAGTCAGGCCGATAATACCAATTTTAACGCCATCGACTTCTTTAATGACATAAGGCTGGAACAAACGTGTTCCGTCTGTTTGCTTAATGTTGGCGCTGAGTACAGGGAATTGAATTTCCTTACTCAGCTCCAAAAGATGCTTCCAGCCGTAATTAAACTCGTGGTTGCCTGGTACCATCGCATCATAGCGAAGCTTGTTAATTACTTTCACGATGCTCTCGCCGTTGACCAAGGTAGCGAAGGTCGTTCCATGAATCGTATCTCCGTCATCCAGCAGCAGCGTATTGGGATTGGAAGCGCGGTACTGGTCAATGATGCCTGCCAGCTTGGCGAAGCCCATTTCCTTGTCGTTAGCGACCACATGGGCATGGGTGTCGTTCGTATGTAGGATGGTGATGTGTTTCCCGCTGACCGGAGGAGTTGCACTTCCCGCTGTTCCCGTACTGGCTGCCGGGTCTGCTGCTGCTGTTCCAAGACATCCGAGCAGGAGCGCGGCGGTCGTCAAGATGGACGAGATTTTTTTCCATGAATTCATGTTGTTCTTTCAACCTCCTATAAAATGAATGAATTAGAGAAACCGCTTACGTCCACATTTTATCAGAAGATTGTAAAAATAACTTCTATTTTATATAAGGGCATTGAAAATTTTTTGTATATCGGTTGTTAAAGCCATCATGAAATTACCTATATTGAAGAGGAAGTAATAAACAAACAATTATATGTGAGAACTAACGTTCTGTTTTAGGGTCAAAAAAAAGGACAGCCTCCTTGGGCAGACCGATCCGGGATAAATAGTGCTCCTGCGTTTCTTCAGTAAGCGGTGGTTGTCCTTCACTGAGCAAAAGCACAGCGAACCGATTGGCTTGCATCTCAAATTTGCCGGGGCAGAAATAGGAATGCTCTTCCATAAAGAAGCGGCTGACGCCTTTATGAAGTCGGTCATGCCCCAATTCATGCGCACAGACGAATCGTTCCCACTCCGGTGTAAGCCTGTTGTGGATGACGATGAATCTCCTGCGTAGCTTGCGATAATACAGCCCTTTGGTTGTGGGGCCCAGATCGCAGTAACGGATATGGATACCCAGAGCTTCCGCAATATCGAAGGGGGAGTTCGTACGGTATTTTCGGACGAGTTTGTGAATGAGTTCGTTCATGCGTTCACCTGCTATTCCTGATCACTGCCCGCTGGGGGCGATTTGGGTTTATGCTTGTTCATCTGTTTGGCTTCCCAGAACAGACCAGTTAGCACATCCTTGATCCGTTGACGATCTTCTTCATCCAGCGGAATGCCGTCGAACATCAATTCGCCGTCTTCCTCCAGCATTTTTTTAAAATCCCGGCGGTCTTTGGAAGTAGCCCATTCCGGTACGTTGGAACGATAGGAGTCGTGTGAATGCTGCTCTACGTAATCATCGTCTCCCCAATATCCGGCGTTCTTCATCATCTCGGTATACGATACGCCGAGCGCGTCCGCTATTTTGCGGAGAGTAGAGGGCTTGGGTACGCCACGCAGCCCGTTTTCAATACGGGAAATTTGTGAATTGCTGATGCCAGCCGCTGCTGCCAATTGGTTAATGCTCCATTGCTTGTGCTCACGCTGCTGCTTTAAGTATGTTCCGAATGCTGGTTGTTCCACAATGGCGGCTCCCTTCTGCAACAGAATAAAAGATTAGTTCCATTATACCATTAGGTAAATAGTAAAAGCACGTAATATGCCAAAAGGTATAGAAAAATAAAGCGAATATCCTGTTTTTGAAGCTATATCGCTTTTTTTGCCGATGGATAGCTATCCTAAATAATGCTATGTTATACTCATAATACGAACAAAAGGGGAACAAATTGTAAACGTAAGAGTTGTACGATTTAAAAAATACATCATTGTCAAAAGGCATAAGATAAGGAGTGTTGCTTTACATGAAAAATAACTTACCCGAATTGGACAGACGTAAAACGCAGAACGCACTGGAGGGGGTATTTGAAAAATATCGGATTTATAGAACCATTACCTTTATGGACCGGGAAAGTTTTATCACAGCCGGCTATACGGATCGCCCGAACGGCCCGACGAATGTGACCAGCGATCCAACGGCACGGACAGCCGTATATAATGTAGATGCTCCTGCAGCTCGTTTGGCTTATTGCGAAATGGTGGATGCCGTAGTCGGCCGTTTGAATGAACGCGAACAGTTACTCATCCGTGAGCGCTATTTAAAGGATGACGATGTGTTCGACTACAAGGTTTACAATTATGTGCTCGATCCGCCAGTAAGCAAAGATACGTACACGAAAATCCGCACCCGGGCTTTTTACAAAATGGCGCTTGCACTGGCGGATCAGGGTGTTTTGAATCTGGCAGGCTTACAGAAGGGCGCGGATCGAAAATGGGGATGATGTAATAATTATCCATTCGTTCGCATTTATATTTTAATATCATTTCTTAAAAGGCTTTGATTTCCTGTAATAGCAGGGGTCAAGGTCTTTTTTATTTACACGAACATATGTTCTCAAAATACCACCCAACTTCATCCCTAGTCTCTGCTTTTATCGTCCATTTCCCCGGCAACGCATTCGTTATAAGGGTGTAAGATTATATCATCGGGAATCAAGACAAGAGGACATACCGAAGACACACACAGTCAAAAGTTAGCCGGCCATCAGGGCCGGTTTTTTCATGCGGTTGTCGTCCCTGTCGATTCCCGGGAATTCGTGGTACAGAAAGGAGGAGTCGTGTTGCCTAAGCAATGGATGCTGCAATGCATGAGGTTGAGGCTGCGCCGGATGAGAACACGGAAGTGGAAAAAAGCCTGGCTAAGTAGCCACAACATGCGAGTGCAGGATGCGCAAAGGTGGCATGCCGCAGGATGAGACAAGCCTTTAAACAAAAGCTCATTGACATTGTTCCAGCGCTTCAAGGGCGCGTATACGATGTTCAGCCACCGTCGCAGACGGCAGAGGAGCCGTACGCCGTTATGGCGCTGGGCGAGGAAATTTGGAAATCGTCCTGGGCCGGATATCGGCAGGTTGTCCGCATCAAGCTGTACGCAGGACAAGCCGGGCTGGCACAGGCCGATGTATGGGCGAATGCCCTGATTGCCGGACTGCACCGGGAACCGGTGACAGGCGAAGGCGAGGACACGTCGGCTTTTACCGCGCACTATTTGGGCGTGCGGGATGCGGAAAAGCTGGATACCGTTACGGGCAAGGCCTACAGAACGCTACGTTTTGGCGTGTATGTGCCTGAAACGGAAGGTAGTCCAGCGGCCGTTCCGGCAAACGGTGTTGCACAGCCGGATGAATGGCTGGCTGCGCTGACCCGCTGGACGCAGAAGCAGTTGGGCGAGACGTGGTCGGTGTACGCCGATGCATGGCCCGCACAGCCGGGACGGCATGCGGTGCTATGGCGGCTGAGCGGCTGCGAGACCAGGATGGCGGGAGCCTCCATGTATGAACTTCGCAAACGGTTCATCGGGCATATTACCGCCCCGGACACCACCGAAGAAAACCACGCCGCTTCCGCGCTGGTTGAGGGCTTCGCCGCTCAAATTCAGCTCCCTCTGGATCAGGAGAAGGGCCGTTATATGTCCACGGCGGAAGCTTCCGCAGATTTGCAGGCGGATGCGATTTTGGACGGTCAGCTCCGGCTGACGCTGGTACAGCGGCGTATGCGTCCGGCTGAGGAAGCGGCGTTAATCCGCAGAGTGGAAATTCATCCTATTTTGAAATGAGGTGGTCCGAGTGACCTTGGAAAACAACGAGCAGGCCCCGGTCAATGCCGGGCAGGAAGCAAGCGGCCCCCGCTATACGCTGGAGGAGCTTAAGGAGCACGCGGAACAATTGTTTTCCGTGAAGGAAGAAGTGCTGGCAGGCGCCTTTTTTGGCACACAGGACAAGCTGTTCACGGTAGCAGAAGCACACACTAAAATCGAACAATTTATGAAAGCGAAGGTGGATTAATTATGGCAGGCGGAACATGGGAAAACACGAATAAACCGGTATTGCCGGGTTTGTATATGAATTTTCAGGCAGCAGCAGCTTCAGCGATTCAAGGTGGCTCGCGCGGTACGGTCGTTGTACCGGTTAAAGCCAACTGGGGTCCTGTACGTGAGTTTGTAGAGATTGGTAGCGAAACGGCGATCAGCCAAATCTTTTCGAATGACAGTCTGGATGGAGCAACAGCGTATTCTACGCTGTATCTGGCTCTGCTGGGTGGACCGAAAAAGCTGTTGGCCTACCGTTTGGCAGATGACACGGCTGCACCAGCAACTGTGACGCTGAAAAGTGGCGGTGAGGCACCAACCGATGTGCTGCGCTTGCAGGCTTTGTACACAGGTAGTCGCGGTAATGGCTTTGCCGTAACGGTACAGCCAACCTTGGGTGACGAGCAAGCCCGTGAGGTGCGTCTCTATGAGGGCACTAAGCTGCTGGGTACGTATAAAGGCAGCGACGGTACGGCTGCTTCGATTGCCGAAGCGATGAACAAGAACAGCGAAAATGTATGGGTGAAGGCCGAGGTTGTCGGTAATGGCGGTATTCCGGCGGATGTCAGCGGCGTACATCTCACTGGCGGCAACAGCGGTAATAGCACGCTGGTTAACGCCGATTATATCGCGATGCAGGAAGCGCTGGAAGGACAGGAATTTAACGTCCTCGCGCTCGATTATGCAGCCGATCTGGCCTTGCTGCAAAGCTTTGCCGCGTGGATCAAGCGTGTCCGGGGCGAAGGCAAGGGCGTTATCGCCGTGTTCGGTGGTTCTGCGGCAGATGATGTATCCAAAACCGCTGTCAGCTTGGCCTCTGCCCGTTCTCTGGCGCTCAACCATGAAGGTATCGTAAACGTGGGTACTGGCGTGCGTCTGGCAGGTACGGACTACAGCTCCGCTCAAACGGCTGCTTATGTAGCCGGACTGATCGCAGGTCAACGTCTGAATCAATCCGCGACATATGCGGTGACGCCTTTTGAGGATGTAACCCGCCGCTGGACACGTTCCGAGCAGGAGCAGGCTGTCCGTAATGGTGTCTTCCTGCTGTTCTTCGACGGCCGTCAGGTCAAAGCGTTGCGCGGTATCAACAGCTTGGTGAACCCGGCTGCTGGACAAAACAACGCGTGGAAGAAAATTCGTTCTATTCGCGTTATGGATGCTATTAACGCTGACTTGCAGCGTGCAGCCGAAGAGACTTACATTGGCAAAATCAACAACACGGTAGAAGGCCGTCTGGCACTCATCGGTGCGATCAAAGAATACCTGGCACAGCTGTCGCTAAGCAACGTTATCGAAGCCGATGGCTACGATGTCATTCTCGATCCGGCTTACTATGGTGATGCTCCAGTTATCAAACCGGAGCCGGACCAAGTGTTCCTGCAATGGAATGTGAAGCTGACCGACGTGATGGAGCAACTGTTCGGTACATTTTACGTGCAATAAGAATATCGCGGGAAATTAGAAATCCAAAACTATATTATGGATCATTTTGAGGAGGAAAAATAAATGTTGGATGCTTCAAGAGTCATTTTAGGTACGTATGGTCAGGCGCATGTGGACGGGGTATGGCAGACGAATATCAATAAGCTGGAAGCCAGCGTAGAAATGGAAAAACGCGAGCTGAACCTCGTGGGCAATGACTGGAAGGTACACAAACGCGGTATTAAAAAAGGAACGGGAACGATGAGCGGCTACAAGGTTACGTCCGATATGCTTCGTCGTGGTTTTAACCGTTTTGAGATTATTACCAAACTGGATGATCCGGAAGCCTTCGGACACGAAAGTATTCGTCTCATTCGTTGCACTCCTGACAAAATTCAACTGGCCAACTGGACAGCTGGAGAAGAAGTACAGGAAGAAACGACCTTCACCTTCGAAGGTTATGAGCTGCTTGACCCGATTGTAGCGAACTGATATGAACACGGGGAATAGGGATGCCGTAAGGTGTTCCGTTCCCCCAATACAAATTGATAATAAGGGAGAATGACTTATGAGCTTGAATGAAAATATGACAGAAGAACAAATCTTGGACAGTCTGTTTGAAGCCGCTGAAAAACTTCCGGAGGAAACGGTCCGCATCAAGCGCCTCGATATGAAAATTGTGCTGCATGGTCTGACCTCCAGCAAAGTAGACAGCATTCGTGAACGTTGCACGATTCGGCGGACTGTGAAGGGTGCGGTGGATGAAAAGGTAGATACCGAAACCTTCAATGCGTTGTTGATTTCGGAAGCTACTGGCAAACTCGAAGTAAAGGGCTTGTCTCTTAGCGGTTGGGGCGATCCTCGGATTACAAGCCGCTTGAAGCTGTCCGGTGGCGAACAGTCTGTCCGCCGTATGCTGTTGGCAGGTGAGCTGGATGCCGTAGGTGACAAAGTGCTGGAACTGTCCGGTTTTGGCGTGGAAATTGCTGATCTAAAAAACTAATCAACTCCGGGGGAATGACGACGATGCTGTACCACTTGTGGGTCCGGCACCACCTCCGCCCCGGAGACTTTTGGCAGCTCCCCCGTGGCGAGCGCATGCTTTTGTTGGCGTTTGCTGAACAGGAAATGGACAGCATGGTTTCTTCAAAAGCATAAACAAGGAGGTGAACATGAAATATGGCAGAAGCATTAAATTACCGCATGAACCTCGTGATTGATCCTAAAAACGTCATTAAGGCGAACCGCGAATTGCGCGCAATGGAACGCTATTTTGAGCGGATTCAAGGGCGTGTTTTGAAAATAGGCCGCACTCGCATGGCCCCGGAAATCGTGCTGAACGATATGGCCTCCAAAGGGCTGGATAATCTGTTGAACAAGATTAACCGGGTCAAATCCCAGATTATTAACGCCTCGGGGAATGTAAATGTGAAGGCAGTCTCTCAAGGTAGCTCACCAGCTAACAGCGGTGCTGCCAAAACAGGTCCCATTAAGGGAGATAACAATCTGAGTTCAGTATTGCAAGCAAATACTGCTGCTGTGGAGGCCAATACGGCCGCTATTGGGGATTTGAGTACTAAGTTAGGCTCTCTGAAGATCGGTGGTGAGAAGGAAGAGGAGCCTAAGGGTTTTATGGAAAATCTTAAAGATACTCTAGTCGGTGTAAAAAAGTTTGGCGAAGGTATGAAGGGATTTTCTGAATTAAAAACTAAAGCAAAAGATTTAAAAACAGCGTGGACTGATGCTGGACCAGTTGGGGGAACTACAAAAAGGCAAAAATTAGTAAATGGAGCGAAAAAAATATGGAATAATAAAGGTAGTTTAGGTAAGGCCACTGGTGAACTTTTAGAAAGTTTCGGTGGTACTGGAGATATGCTGGAAGGCGGAATGGATTTTTTAAAAGGTGGCGGTGGAATAATTGGGAATATTAAAAGCGGTGGCAGTGCTGCTATAGATGCAGTTTCTAGCGCGGCTTCTAGCATTATAAACCCAAGTACTGCTGGTGCAGCTGAGGAAGCAGGATCAGGCTTGTTCAAAAACCTTTTAAAAGGTGGCGCGAAAAAGCTAATGGGTCCTTTGAGTTACGGAATGGACATTATGAATATCGCTCAGGCTACCTCTGGTAAAGAACGTGCAGAAGCTATTGGTTCTACTGTAGGGGGGACCGCTGGTTCAGCGTTAGGTGGAGCTATAGGCTCATTTTTGCTTCCAGGTATTGGTACCGTGGTTGGCTCTACACTTGGAGGTATGGCGGGAGACTTTGTTGGAGGTAAAATTGGCGGATTAGTCTCAGATTATGGTCCAGCGATTATGGATAAAGCCAAGTCAGCTGGTAAATTTCTTGGAGAAAAGGCTTCACAAGTCAAAGGATGGATTTCGGATAAGGCTGGAGACTTTGGTAAAGGCTTTTCTGATTTCTTTTCTTTTGGTAAGAAAGATGAACCTAATAAAGAGCCAGCTAAGCCACCTGAAGTTCCTAAACCTGCAATCCCGCCTCATTCGACTATAGGTGCCTCCCTTAAGCCATTAGCAACTAGGCCGCCTTTATATAGTGCAGTTGCATACGTGCCTCCGCAATCAGGTGCAAAAGGCGTCCCTAATCCTTATGGTCCAATGGCTATCGCTAACCAAGGGGTCAATCCAAACCCACTGCTGAATACTACGGCTCATGCGAACAACGGAGCCAAAGCTAAAGGTAAAGCCAATGGTAATCCGACTCCTCAAGTAGTACAGATTAGCCCAGAACAAATGGGAACGCTCTCCGGCTTTTTGAAGGATTTTAAGACGGAAACTACGAACCAATTCAATCTTCCAGCAGGGGCTGTACAGGTAACTGTGCATGAAAACAAGCTGGATGTGGAGGGACTTATTACGCAAATTGGCTACCGTCTCAAAGCCGAGATTCTGCGGGCAACGCAGAACACCAAGCCTGCGAGCGGAGGAGCTATGTAATGCAGTAGGATGGGAGTAACGGGGAAGGAGGAAAGAGATGGAATTTAGTTTAACGGATGGCAAGGGATTTAAGTTTATATTTCCGGTGAATCCCGAGGAAGTGACGATCTCACGGCAAAAGGGATTTGATACGACGACGATTTTATCCTATGGGGAGTTTGATTTTCCGCAAGGGGAGAAGGTGAAGGAAATCTCCTTCTCTTCTTTTTTTCCCAAGGAGTACGATGAATCGTATTGCAATTATAAAGATTTACCTGATCCGCAGGAGGCCATGAACACGTTGAATGGTTTTTTGCTGTCCCAAAAGCCATTACGCTTCATTATTTCAGAGACGGCTGTAAATGTACCCGTAATTGTAGCGTCTCATAACTCCACCTTTCGGGGCGGGGAATATGGGGACGTGAATTTTGATCTTTCGCTGCGGACCTGGAGTGAAATGAAGGTATCCAAAAAAGCTGGTAGTGGGACGAAGTCTTCTACAGTCAACAAAAAGCCCCGCACGGATATGAAAGAAAAGAAGAAAACCTACACGGTGAAATCGGGGGATTCCTTGTCCAAAATTGCCAAGCTGGAGCTGGGGGACAGCTCACAATGGAGTCGTATTTATCAGCTTAACAAAAAGGTCATTGGTCAAAATCCGAATGCGATTAAACCGGGGCAAAAGCTGGTGCTGTTATGAGCTATAAAGTTATTTTACAGGATAAATATGATTTGTCGCCGCTGGTGGAGAACATTAATTTGAGGGATTCGCTGGAGCAAATCGCTTATCAGGGCACGGTGAATTTGGTCGTTACGCCGGATATGCCGCCCATTTCTCCAGGGATGTCGATTCGGGTTAGTGGCATTCCATATGGCAAAAAAGACTATGTCCCCTTGCTGTCTCCAGCGGTTATTTGGGAAGTGGAAACCTCCAACAGTGGACTCAAGCGTATGACGCTGACAGTGTATGATCGCACGGTGTATTTGGACAAATCGGAGGATGAATATTTACTCCCTGCCAAGCAGACGGCTACTCAGCGTTTTCAGAAATATGCCAGGGATTGGAAGCTGAAAATCGCTTCATTACCAGATACGAAAAAGTTGCTGGGTCGTGCCGTATACCGGACACAGTCCATCTATTCCATGATGCTGGGCGATCTGCGTGAAACGGCAAAGGCGGGCGGTAAGCTTTATCATCCTCGGATGATTACCTCCGGTTTGGAGCTATACGAGCTGGGAACGAATAAAGATGTGTATGTTTTGGAGAGAGTGACCGATACGACACAATCCCGTACGCTCGAAGGCGCGGCCACGAGGGTGAAGGTGCTGGCTACGGCGGCCAGTGAAACGGGCAACGAGGTTCCGTCCAAGGTGATGGCGCTTGAGGAAAAGGACATTGCCAAATATGGAACGCTTCAGGTGATCGTGCAGGATGACGAGGTAAAATCGGGTGCAGCCGCACGTGAGTTGGCCAAAAGTAAGCTGAGAGGCATACAACAAACGATATCGCTAAATGCACCGGATATGAACACGATTCGTGCAGGAGACGCGGTGATGCTGGGTTCCATGAAGCTGCTGGTGATTTCAGTGAGCAGGGAATTAGGGAACCCCGGCAGTATGTCGTTGGAGCTGGGCACGTATGACGATGTAAAAAGGAGGTTTTATCTTGAATAAGGACCCCTACGGGCATTTGGCAACCGCGCTGCAATCCTCTTTTCACAAGCATACCAAGCAAGCGCTGAGCGGAGTGGGTGCGGTACTGGGCACGATTACCTCCACAGGAATCAAGCTGGACGATTTTAAACATGAGCTTCAGGATTATTTGGTTGCCGAGCTGCCGGGATTGCTGTCTGTACCGCGTCATATGTACAAAGGAACCTCAACCGCAGTGGAGTCGGAGAATTGGGAGGGCAAGGAGCTGAAAACTTCCTTTTATATCGGGGAGGACGAGCTAGAGGATGTGAATCTGAGCCTGAACGAAGGACTTAAGCCCGGAGATCGCGTACTTGCGGTTCGGGTGAATAGCGGCAACGATGTGGTTGTGGTGTGCAAGGTGGTGAGTGGACGTGGCTAATTTATTTCCCGAAACGGATGATATGCTCTGGACGGATATTACGGACCCTGATGTGCTGGAGGATAACCGGGCGGTATTTGGACGAAGCTGGCGGTTTGATTTTGAAGCCGGAGAATTTGTCATGAGTCCCAGTCGTAAAATCGTGACTACAGGTGAAAAAGAAGCCTGGGTGCAGTGGTGTGAAAAAGCAATTCGCACCCCTCGCTACCGTCATGTGATCTATTCTCCCGACTATGGTAGCGAGCTGGAGGAACTGATCGGCAGCAGCTATGGGCACGGTGTGCAGGAAAGTGAAATAAAGCGCATGGTCACCGAAGCGCTACTGGCAGATGCTCGCACGGCTAGTGTGGATCAGTTTACGTTTAGCTGGGAAGGCGAGGCGTGCCATTTTAGCTGCCAGATTACGAATGTGCGAGATGAAACGGAAATTGTGGAAAGTGTGGTGATCTAATGGCAGACTTGCCGGAATATTTGGTAGATCAGACGGAAGAGGAAATTTTGAGTCGTATGCTGGAAAAAGTGCCTTCGGACATTGATAAGTCCGAGGGTTCTTTTATTTGGGATGCGCAGGCGCCCGTGGCATTTATGCTCTCCGAAGCGGCAATCTGGGCACAGGAGCTGCTGCGCCGGGGCTTTGCCAGTACGGCGGCCAGCGATAACCCGGATTTTCGCTCGCCTGAGCTGGATCTGCGAACAGCAGAGCATGGAGTGACACGGCGGGAAGCGGTTGCTGCCTCAGGTATGGTCACGTTCACGGGCACAGCGGGAACGACCGTCCCGGTGGGAACGTTGGTGGCAACCCCGGCAGATGATGTATCGGGGGAGGCTTCCATTGAGTATGCGACCACGGCAGCGGTCACGCTGGATGAGCAGGGTAAAGGAGAAGCAGCGATTCGGGCAGTCAATCCCGGTCGCAGCGGTAACGTACCCGCGGGCGTCATTCAGGTGATGGCGAGCCCAGTCAGTGGTGTTTCCTCCGTTATCAATACAGAGGAAACTAAAAGTGGCACGGACATTGAGAGCGACCAGCTGTTGCTGGAGCGTTTTTATGCCAAGGTGCGGAACCAGGGAACAAGCGGCAACAAGGCGCAATATACGCAGTGGGCGAATGAAATCGCCGGAGTAGGCGGCGTGGAGGTTGTTCCGCTGTGGAAAGGGCCGGGTACGGTGGCTTTATATGTGCTGGACACGGATAAACGTGCTGCCAGTCCGGATATCGTCGCTGCGGTGCAGAAGTACATTGATCCGACTCAGGATGGACAAGGCGAAGGGTTGGCACCAGCGGGTCCCGTGGTGACGATCATGCCAGCGACAGAGGTGGAAATTAACATCTCGGTCAAGGTACAGCGCACCAAAGAGAAGCCGTCCACACTGGACGAAATCAAAAAGCTGATCGAAAGCGGTGTGCGAACGTATTTGAAGCAGCTAGCTTTTTACAAGGAAGACCCGTTGGTTCGGTATACCCGGATTGCTGCTGTTCTGCTGGATATTCCGATCATTATTGATTTCTCTGAGCTAAAAATCAACGGACAGAGCAATCAAAATATTGAAATTGGATCAGGTCAGGTGGCGGTGCTGGGGACGGTGAGCGTCAGTGAGTAATGATGGTACGAACATGAACAATCAAACGAATCGTCTAGCTATGGGTGAAGAGGGGCAAATGAGCAGCTTGCGGGGACGCGAGCTGTTTTCCTATTTACCCGCCTACTATGAAATTTCCCGTGTGATGCGCTCCGATATGGATGCAAAGGGCAGTGAACTGGATTCCTTGTATCTGGCGATGGATGCGACGGTGGCTCAGTTTTTCGTCCGTACCGCTACCTGGGGATTGGAACGCTGGGAAACGGAGCTAGGGATCGCAACCGAGCTTAGTAAACCGCTGGATCAGCGGCGTGCAGTGGTGGAATCGAAGCTGCGGGGAGCAGGGACTTTTTCCGGCCGACTTGTCAAAAATGTAGCCGAAGCATATGACGGCGGTACGGTAGATGTTACCTTTCATCCCGCCGAATGGGGATTCACGGTCAAATTTATAGATACCATCGGGATTCCGCCCAATGTGGAGGATCTTAAAGCAGCCATCGAGGAGATCAAGCCGGCTCATTTGGCGGTAGAATATAAACTACGCTACCTGACCATTGCTGAAGTCGAGTCTATGACCATCTATGAAAATGAACATACAACACAGGATAGATATTTAGGAGGTGGCGCATAACATGGCAAGTGAAAAAACACCAAATCTAGGCTTAAATCAAATTGATCGTACATCGCCCAAAACAACGTATTTTGATCTGGAGAAGTATTTGGATCAAAACTGGCGTGCTGTAGATGATTTTGCAGGTGATGTGAATGATGGTGTGAATGCGCTTAAGAAGCGGTTGGATACGACGGAGCGTAAGGAGGTTACGCTGTCACCTGGAGTGCAAATTGTTCATGCGGAAAAGGCTTCGCCGTTCTCGCTCACGGGGCTGAGCGGGCGTACGTTGGTGAATTTGTTGGGTAGAGATTGGGGAGTATCGAAAACCCTCTCAAGATTTGGACGTTATCAGTCTACGTTGAATATTGATGTTACAAAAAGCATAGTAGGAGGCGGTTCTTTAAAAATAACATCGGAACTTGCCAATGCTATTGCTGACGGTTTTGGTAATACAACAACGACAATAAAAGCAGGCAAAAAGTATATTGCTCTAGGGAATTTGTACAACGAATCTGCCACTAATATGAGCATTGTTATTCAGGGAACCAGCGCCTCAAGTCCGTGGGTTACTTCCAAGAACAAATGGGAGTTCACTTATGTAGCATTTTCGCCCTCAGCAGATGTTAACAATACCCAAGCGATGGCGCGACTTAATGTTACAGCAGCCGGTCAAGTTGGCTATGCAGATGCCCTTAGATTATATGAGATTTCTGATACTGAATACACAGCACTTGCCAGTATGACGCTAGAACAAATAGCCTCCAAGTATCCTTATGTAGATAGCGTAACTCCTGTACGTAATCCATACGCAATTCGTTACGGTGAGAACTTACTGCCGACGCTTTACGAGTGGTCAGCAAAACAAGGGAATCCCGTAATTTCGGATCTGCAAAGTGTTGTAGTTACATCGGACAATAAGCTAATACACAATGTTACTCCAGTAGTCCCTGGCAAGACATATACCCTATCAGTTGAATCATCCGATGTTAATGGTCGGATATCCGTCACAAATAACCCTGAATCTACTGTGCTTGCGGATAAAACGGGTTCTGGACTATTGAGTGTTACATTTACAGTACCTATTAGAGAGACCAGCATTAACGTTCGTTTGCTAGGGACAGCGACGACGCCAGTGACCATCTCTAACCCTATGCTCAACATCGGTAACACCGCCAAGCCGTTCAAGCCGCGTGAAGACTCCATGCTTGCTCTGCAAACAGATCTGTACGCCGACCCGGTGACAGGAGCAAATAATGATACAGTTTTTGAACGTGATGGGCAGTATTTCAAGTCAAAAAAATGGCATAAGGTAACACTGGATGGTGGATTTTCTTGGGCCTACGATGCTTCTACAAAAGGGTATAAAGTTGTTAAGCTGAGTGGAGATGTTCTACCCAAAAATATAGGTGGGATATGGGCTACAAAATACGACGGAGCAATTCTAAAACAATGGCAAGCTACGATAAACGAGCCGGATTTTTTATGGATTCAAGGTAGCGGCCAAAACTTCTATGCGACAGTCTCTGCAACAGACAGCGGTTGGGGAGACAGTTACACGCCGACAGCAGACGAGATTAAGGCGTATTTCATGGGATGGAACATGTATTACTGGAACGGTACGAGTGCGGAGATTTTTAACAACCAAGGTTCTAAGAGCTGGAGGCAGATAAACAATCACGGGGCAACCACTTCGGTATTACCTACAACACAAGTAACACCGGGAATGAGTAAAGACGGTAGATTTGTATACTGGGAGCCATATCAACTAGTATACCAACTCGCAACGCCTACAGTAGAGCCTATCGTTAGCGAGGGACAGCTTACGTTTAACGAGGGTGATAATCAGCTTAATGTAGGTACAGGGATTGTATTGCGTGAGCGTGCTAAGCCTGCCAAATACGATAACTACGACATCAATACCGGAAAATCACTAGGCAATGCCCTTGCCTACCGTGTAGCTTGTTATATTGGTCTGTACGAGAACAGTAAACGCAAGCTACGTGGGTGGGGTGTGTTTAATGGTATCGATAATGGTCAAGCCATAGCAATCTATCCTGAAAGCTATGTTTCGGATGCTTCTTATAGCGTCACATATCTGATGCTTGACCGTTCGCCTGTAGTGCCGTTTACAGGTTCATGCGCAACTAATGAAAAATCGCTTCTGCTGGATTTGGTAGATAGCGTTCAACAGAATACATCGCGGGTGTCAGTTCTGGAGAATAAGAAAGCAGAGAAGGACGCTCCAGTGTGGATTACGCCAACATTATTGAACGGCTGGACTGCCGTTGTGGGTCTAGCAGCATATTCCGCAGGGTACTACAAAGATGGTTCGGGAGTTGTCCATATGAGAGGGTGGCTTACTGGAGGCGCTACGGCTCAGACAATCGCTGTTTTCAGACTTCCGCCTGGATATAGACCGATACAACGCAGTCTTTTTCTATGCTATGATTCCAGTAATGCAGGGACAAATCTTAAAACGTCCGCCCTTGTAGTTAATTTGGATGGCACGGTAGCGGTGGACGCTATTTCTGGTGCTAACATTTCGCTTTATCAAATTAGCTTTTTAGCCGAACAATAAAGGAGGACAACACATGAAATCAGCACCCAAAGTAAATACAGACGGCCTCTATCTGGAGGACGAGTTGGTGGACGATGCCTTTTCGGGTGTCGTCCCTTTTTATAATCCATCTTTACTCACGCTATCTGATACAGACCAGCAGCTAGACACCTATCAGCTTACTACCAGCAGTTCGAGTGCCATAGATGAAACGAATTCAGAAAACATCCCTGCTGGCTATACCGTCGGTATTATAGTGCCACCGGGCTTATACCATCCTTGTTTTGATATCCAAAGCTGGCTGGCATATGAAGCAGAATACGGTGAAAAGCTGGCAGAAGCACAGAACGCATACGAGCAGATCAACAAGGAATCACAAGCTTCATTTCAGAAGCTCCATGATGAATGGCAAAGCAAACCGGAAAACGAACGTGGGGACGAGCCTGTCTATCTTGCCCAGGCCTTTACGTCTCCAGAGCGAAGAGACCCCACGACATTTTGGAGTGAAGGCTTAAGCGAGGAAGCAATTAAGGAACTGACACAAAAAGCGGAGCAACAGCCAAGTGAGACAGATCAATTGAAGCAGCGTATTGCAGATCTGGAAGTAACGCTGACTCAGCTTATGCTGGGCACTACAGGGAAATAAACGGAGGTGAAATCATAACCATGGCAGCTTTAACAGAGGCTCAATTGCGTATTTGTACTCATGCCTGCATCACCCGCTGTGATCGGGGAGAGGGCGACGTAGCTACGATCATTGGAAGCTATGTTTTGGATGAACAACAGCGTGGGAAGGTAATGGAGATTATTTTATCCAAACGTTCTGATCTGGTTCCGGGTAACGTAGAAGATTTATCATCTGTGGATGTTTCGATTAAACAGAAAGAAACGGTTAAATGGTATAGCTCTATTTTCCGCAAGAAAACAGTATAGCGAACAAAACAAAAAACAGCCTGTACCCAAAGGGGGAACGAGCATGTATGAAAGAATAAATCCGATTATGATTGATCGTTCCGAGCTGAAAATGAATAGATGGAGTAATCAGCATAAAGGGATTCAATTTGGTCAGGCGACGGAGCTAGGGGTGGTGATCGTCGGTGTATGGTGATGGATTGAACAATAACCAACTCGATATCCAGAGTGTAATAGAGGATATCAAAAGTCAAATGCGCAGTGTGCGAGGACGGGAGCTATTCTCCTATTTGCCTGCCTATTACGAGATTTCCCGTGTAATGCACGCTGATATGGACGCAAAGGGTAGTGAATTGGATGCTCTATATCTCGCGTTGGATGATACATTAGCCCAGTTTTTCGTTCGTACCGCCACCTGGGCGCTGGAACGTTGGGAGATGGAGTTGGGCATCCCTACTGATTTGGATAAGCCGCTGGAGCAGCGACGTTCGGTAGTAGAATCCAAGCTGCGCGGGAGTGGCAAATTTTCCGGGGATTTAGTACGAGGTATTGTGAACTCGTTTGGCGCCGATGGAGAAGTTGATTTTTTTCCGACGGAATACAAGTTCGGCATCAGCTTCGAAAATCGGGTTCCAGAAAATATGGCTGATTTTAGAAAGATCATAGAGGATGTTAAGCCTGCTCATCTTGCTTTTTATATAAATAACAAGACCAGGCTCACATTTCTTCATGAACATGAGATGGATCAGCGTCTCCGATTACGTTCAAGAGTTCGCTTTTTTGGTGGTCGCCCCTGGTATCTGGATGGTGTTGAGTTATTAAACGGAGGGGCTTCGTTGTCTGGCTGGACTGGGGAACGTCTGCGGTATTTGAACCGCACGAAGCTATCCACTTTGCATCGTGTGGACAATCATCAGGAAGGTAACGTAAAAATACGAAATCATTACTGGAAATTCGATGGAAGCATGAGGCTCGATGGTACCCGACTCTTAAGCTCAACGGAGACGGTTATCTCAATATAGAGCACTTACTAATATGTGGTACTCATTGGTAAGAGCGTGAAAACTTGCAACATAGTTGCCTCATAATAAATGGATTAGACAAGGGTAAACGTTAATTTTTATGAGAGAAAGGATGTTAGTCATGGCAGAACAAGTTTTAACAGTCACGACCGCTTATGCAAGGGAACAAATGGCGCGTGCCCGCGCTGAAGGTGGTTCGCTAACTAAAGTGGTGAAGATGGCATTTGGTAGCGGAGGTGTGGATCAAGCAGGTAAGCCACTCCCTTTGGAAGGAACGGAACAGTCATTGAAAAAAGAACTAATCCAAAAGGATATTACCAGCTTTGAATTTATTTCACCTGCGACAATCCGCTATACCTGCTCACTGGCAGAAGCTGAATTGGCTGGTGAAATGATTAATGAGCTTGCTTTGGTGGATTCGGCTGGTAAGCTGACGGCTGTTCGTACGATGAGCAATAAGACCAAGGATGCTGACATGGAGTTTATTTTTGAAATTGATGATATTTATTAAGGAGGATGAGTCTTATGGCGATAAAACAACCACGTAGATTTGTGACAACGGATCAGGGACATGCGGATGTCCTGAATGTACCAATTGATACGCTTTATTCAAACGACCAGGAACTGGCTGCACAGGTGGAAAGCATCAAAAAGGACCCAGCCGGGAATGGTGTTGCTTCCAAAGAAGCACTGGATAACCATACTGCAAATACAGACCTTCACGTCACAGCCGCCAAACAAGCGGCATGGAATGCAGCAGAAGACAACGCCAAACAGTATACGAAGGATTACGCTGCTCCAAAACAACATAGTCACCCGGCATCGGATTTGCCAAGCGCCACTACACAAGCACGTGGTATTGTTCAGCTTAACACTTCCATCGGGAGTACGGCCACGGATCAGGCAGCTACGCCGAGTGCGGTAAAGGCAGCTAATGATCGAGCAAATGAGGCATATAGCCGGGCAGACCAGGCTTTTACGCAAGCCAGTGATCTTAAATCAAAGGTTGCTAACGCTATCACTGGCAAGGGCGGTAGCGCCAACTCTGGTATGACCGGAGATCAGTTAGCAGCATCGATTCTAAATTTACCTACAAAGAAATATGCAACTGGTTATCTTAACCTAGATAGAACGGTCGTTCGTGTGGGGGAATCATATATCCTTACTTTACCAATAGATTTTAACCCCAGTGCTGTTTTTGTAACTTTGGAGGCTTTACAAGACTATTCAGGTGGAGGTTCAGTATATGCAGTAATTAGGAATACAGGAAAAGATGGAATCGGGGTGCAGGGGGCCAACGGTAAGGTGGATATATTATTATCTGGAAAACAGGTTACGTTCAAACCTACATCAACGACTACCAGTCCTGTAGTTTCATATTTTCGGTTTAGCCTATATCAGTGGTGGGCTTACGAGTGAAGAAGAATAATTGGAAAATTGATTGAATCAACAGAAACTAAGACGTTAAGGGAGAGGCACACACATCTGAAATTTAGGATAGTACACCGTGACTTTGCTTTACTCCTTCCCTTCAGCCGCCTAAAAGACATACCAGAAGGTATTCTAAACTTAGAAACAAAAGTATTGAAATTAAATCTATATAAAGAATATTAAACGATATATCATATAACAAATATAAAATTATAGAGAGAGATAAAAGTAAACAAGCACATCTTCACAACGGAGTAAGTTTTTTTCTGCCCTTGGATCAACCAAGGGCATCTATTAGATAACTTGTATCCAAAGGGGGAACAAGCATGCATGAAAAGGTCGATCAGATTTGGCTGGGGTTTTCCACGGGGACCTTGATCGGTTATTTTTTCGGGGGGTGGACGACGATGTTGACGTTGTTGTTATGGATGGTCATTATCGACTTTTTTACCGGCTGGGCGGCGGCCTGGATTAACGGAGCATTGAAAAGCCGAGAAGGCTATTACGGTATTTTTCGCAAGGTTACGGTGTTTTTGATGATTACAGTAGCTCATCTGATCGACGGTATTCTCGGAGATGCACATTATTTCCGGGATGCCGTCGTTTTCTTTTATTTGGCAAATGAACTATTGTCGATTATTGAAAATGTGGGTCGAATGGGAGTGCCGATGCCGGATATTTTGCGGAATGCAGTGGCGATTTTTGAGACCAAGTCGATCGGAGAAAAGAAAAAGCCAACAGACCCCTCCGACAAAGGGAATAAAGCTTCATAAGGTGAGCAGAATGCACCTCTGCCCCATTTTCAGCACCAAGTTGGAAAAGCCCGGACCACGTCAATGGTCCAAGCATAGTTATAACAGTAACATCATCGGATACAACATTATGAATGACAAGGAGGGATCGCCTTATGCAAAATCGCAGTCCTAACGCTGCCGAAGGCATTGACGTGTCCCGGTACCAGGGAAATATTGATTGGAAACGTGTACGAGCCGATGGCAAATCGTTTGCCTTTATTAAAGCGAGTCAGGGGCAGCGTTACGTCGATCCGACATTTATCACCAATGCAAAAGGGGCCAAGGCAGCAGGGGTATTGCTGGGGGCTTACCATTTTGTAGATGCAACCAGCGTTGACATGGCCAAAGCGGAGGCCGGACATTTTGCTGAGGTGCTGGATCGGGTTGGAGGCGCGAAGGCGCTGGACTTTCCAGCGGTCATGGATTATGAGAACAATCCGGGGGGACTTAGCTCTGCCGCGATCCATGAAGTAGCTATGGCGTTTTTGACGGAATTTGAAAGGGTAAGCGGTCGCAAGCCGATGGTATATACGGGGAACGCATTTGCGGCACATTTCAAGGCGCCGCTGGGAGCCTACAAGCTATGGATCGCGCGTTACAGCACACGAGTGCCCAACGATACCACAGCATGGAAGCAGTGGGATTTCTGGCAATACAGCGACAGCGGACGGGTGGATGGGATTCAAGGACCAGTTGACCTGAATGTATATAGCGGAACCGAGGCCGAGCTGCGCCAAGCTTTTGCAGGAGAAGAGGGGGATGAGCCGATGACAGCAGAGGAAAAAGCGGCATTTAAAGCCTTGCAGCAGCAGGTTGCCGCACTTGAAAACAGTAAGGATGTGCTCAAACAGACATTGAACGAACAGACCGCTTATATTAAAAAAGTGGATCAGCGAGTAGCTGACCTGGAGGCGCGTCAGGCGATGCAAGTGCCAGCTTGGGCAAAGGAAGCCGTAGCCGCAGCCGTTGCTTTTAATCCGTCGAGTCCGATTGTGGATGCCAAGCAGCCGAGCAGCTATGATTTTTATCGCCTGCTTGTAGTCTTGAACCGTCTGGGTGTGTTTAAGAAATCGTCGTAAACTACTGAAGAAACAGGAGCCAAGTGGGGAAATTGGATCTTGCAAGAGGACGCGAGCAGATGGTAGAGCCGCGTTCTTTTTCATATATTTGTAGATATTACCCTGTGATATTAACTAACATTGCTCTCCAGAAACGTTGGAAAATTTTAAAAAATCTATGAAAACACTCTTGTCTACCATCTCATTTTATAGTAAAGTAACCAGTAATCACTCTCCATTCATGTAATCACTTGTATATATTGTGAGTATATATGACATTTCTCACTATGATTCAACAAAAGCTGAATGCTTTGGAGACAGCAATCTTCCTCATAACCTCACAGACCTTCGCATCGGGTACGAAACTATAGGCATACATCACGGAGGCCGATTGAATTGAACCACAGGTGTTGATATCTACTTTTACATATAAAATTACCTTACACACCTCCTACTTGAGCATTTTGCAACAATCCCAAGAGCGATTTCAAATCAGCAATATAGAGATCGAAACGGTTTAGTTCGTCTATCTATTGTACTTTCAGCGTTGGGAATCGAATGATGCAAAATGCTGACTAATGAATTAACTTCCATTAGAGAAAATGATATCACTCGGTAATAGGATGAAAATCAACTTGATTCCCTCATACTCACACGAAATAATGCACATGTGACCCAGAAGAAGTCTATTTTTCTGTTGAATATAAAGGGAGATTCGTTTTAGCAATTTGGCCTCCATCATTCGATAATACCTTACGATTGGTGATAGCTATTTGCTGTATAAGCTTACGTAACTGTGTGTCATCGGGGTTTAATTTTGACCCTGTGTTCATTAGATCATAGAGGTTATCCGGGCATCCATCTGGTATCAACGAACTAACAATATACGAGGTGTGAAAGGGGTCTGCTGCATGAGCAAAAAGTACGCAAAGAACAAAACTTGGACCGTCCTACTGGTGCTTGTATTGGGGGCTGTTCTGGCACTTTCCGGCTGTGGAGGTTCCAATGAAGGCGCAAAACCGGAGGCGGGAAAAACGCCAGGCGGCGCAGGAGAGGGCGCGCAGGATACATTAATTTATGGACGCGGCGGAGATTCCGTGGCGCTGGACCCTGCTATTGTGACCGAAAGTGAATCGCTAAAAATCGGGATGCAAGTGTTTGACACCCTGCTGGAATACAAGGAGAGTACCACGGAGATTCAGCCGGGGCTTGCAGAGAGCTGGGAAGTATCACCGGACGGACTGATTTATACGTTCAAGCTGCGTCAAGGTGTAAAATTCCATGATGGAAGCGACTTTAATGCAGAAGCCGTTGTATTTAACTTTAACCGCTGGTCTGATCCGAAAAGTCCATACAAATTTGAAGGGGACTCGTATGATTATTATGATTCCATGTTCGGGCCTGAAGGAAGTAGGGTGATTAAGGAGGTCAAAGCAGTAGATGCGAACACTGTTCAGTTTACACTGACCAAGCCACAGGCGCCTTTTTTACAAAATATCGCTATGCCATCCTTTAGTATCGCCAGCCCTAAGGCTATTCAGGAGAAAAAGGCTGACTTCAAGAGCAATCCGGTCGGTACGGGACCCTTTGTATTTAAGGAATGGAAACGGAATGATACCATCACGCTGGAGAAAAATCCAAACTATTGGAAAGAGGGACAGCCGAAGCTGTCCAAGGTCATTGTTCGTTCTATTCCCGACAATACCGCGCGATTTAATGCTCTGCAAAACGGGGAGATTGACCTGATGGAGGACCTCAACCCGGACGATGCGAAGCAACTGGAAGGCAACAATGAGCTGCAAAAAATTGAACGCCCATCCTTTAATGTGGCATACATCGGATTTAATTTGAAGAAAAAGATATTCAATAATCCCAAGGTGCGTCAGGCGCTTAACCATGCGGTGAATAAGCAGGCTATTATTGATGCGCTATTTGCGGGGCAGGCGAAGTCTGCGGTCAATCCGATGCCGCCTACATTATGGGGATATAACGATAGCATTCAGGATTATACCTACGATCTGGACAAGGCTAAATCCTTGCTGGCAGAAGCGGGCTACCCTAATGGGCTTACTGAGCCGTTAACCTTTTACGCGATGCCTGTATCTCGTCCGTATATGCCTGACGGTAAAAAGGTAGCGGAAGCCATTCAAGCTGATTTTGAAAAAATAGGTGTTAAAGTGAACATCCAATCGCCGGAATGGGCCACTTATCTGGATGATGTCAAGGCGGGACAGAAAGATGATTTGTATATGCTGGGATGGAACGGGGATAATGGCGACCCGGATAACTTCCTGTACACCCTGCTGGACAAGGATACGATTCCAGGCAATAATCGCAGCTTTTATGTGAATGAGGAGCTGCATAAAATATTGGTGAAAGCCCAGGTTGAGGTCGATCAGGATAAGCGTGCTGAGCTGTACAAACAAGCGCAAGTGATTATTAAACAGGATGCGCCATGGATTCCACTGGTTCACAGCACACCGCTAATGGCGGGCAAAGTGAATCTCAAGGGTTTCGTGCCTGCTCCTGGAGGTATGGAATCGTATAGCAGCGTTTATTTTGAATAGTCCAAATAGCTCAAGCGCAAGCAGGCGGTGATTCTGGTATGAACTCATACATTGTAAAAAGACTGGCCGTATTGATTCCGGTATTGCTCGGCATGACGCTCATTGTTTTTTCGATTATTCATGCCATTCCGGGTGATCCGGCGGAAACGATACTGGGAGACAAGGCCACAGAGCAGTCGAAGCAGGCGCTACGTGAGCAGTTGGGGCTGGACAAGCCGTGGTTGCAGCAATATGGAACCTACCTGAGCGAGCTGGCACATGGCGATTTGGGTGATTCGATCCGCACCAGACAGCCGATTGCCCGGGAAATGCTGCCTTACTTGGCGGCTACGCTGGAGTTGACGGTGGCGAGTATGTTTTTTGCCGTTGTTGTTGGAATGAATGCGGGTATTGTGAGCGCCTGGAAGCGGAATTCCTGGTTTGACTATGTCAGCATGGTCATTGCCCTTGTAGGGGTGTCGATGCCCATTTTCTGGCTGGGTCTGATGGAGCAGTGGATTTTTGCCAATAAGCTGCATTGGCTTCCTTCTATCGGACGCATGAATTCCCGTGATCCGGTGGAGGCGGTGACACATTTGGCGGTTATTGATGCGATGATTGGTGGACGTATGGAGCAGGTATGGACGGTCATCAAGCATTTAATTTTGCCCAGCATTGCACTGGGAACCATCCCGATGGCGGTCATTGCCCGTATTACCCGTTCCAGCATGCTGGAGGTTATGGATTCGGATTATATCCGTACAGCCCGAGCGAAGGGACTGGCATCTTTTCAAGTCGTGTACAAGCATGCACTTAAAAATGCCGCCATCCCCGTGCTTACCGTCATCGGTCTTCAGACGGGCTCGCTACTGGGCGGCGCGGTGCTGACAGAGACCATTTTTGCATGGCCTGGCATCGGACGGTACATTTTTGAAGCGATCAGCTCGCGTGACTATCCTGTCATTCAAAGCGGGATTCTGATCATTGCGTTCCTGTTCGTTATCATTAATCTGATTGTCGATTTGCTGTACGCGGTTCTGGACCGGCGTATCCGTTATCAGTAATCAAGTCGTCAATGGGTCAAGGGGGAGCTTGTCCGATGTCACAATTTTCGATGGAACCCAACAATATATCGACGACACGCCATACGCTGGCTCATGTGCCTGTCGTTTCCGGCCCTTGGAGAGACGCGTGGAGGGCTTTCCAACACAATAAAATGGCGCTCGTCGGCCTCAGCATTATTATCTTCTTTGTCATCATCGCTTTGATCGCGCCGTGGATTGCTCCGTTTGACTATAAAGCGCAGAATTTGGTGGGTCGCTTGCAGCCCCCTTCCGCAGAGCACTGGTTCGGGACGGACGATCTCGGCCGGGATTTGCTGACCCGTACGCTGTATGGAGCCAGAATCTCGTTGTGGGTCGGTTTTCTGTCCGTCATTGGTTCAATGGTCGTAGGAACGGCCTTGGGTTTAATTGCGGGATTTTATGGAAAATGGGCAGATATGATCATCTCGCGGCTGTTCGACATTTTACTGGCATTTCCGGGGATTCTGCTGGCGATTGCTATCGTTGCTATTTTAGGGCCTTCCCTGGAAAATGCACTATATGCCATTGCGATCGTCAATGTACCAACGTACGGACGGTTGGTGCGATCCAAAGTGCTCAGTGTCAAAACCGAGGAATACATCACTTCTGCCAGAGCGCTTGGGGCGAATAATGTTCGAATCATACTCCGATATATTTTGCCGAACAGCCTGACACCGATCATCGTACAGGGCACGCTGGGAATTGGAACGGCGATCATTGAAGCGGCGGCGCTTGGATTTCTCGGCTTGGGCGCACAACCTCCTCAACCGGAGTGGGGGAAAATGCTGTCGGATTCACGCCAATACATCCAGAATGCACCATGGACTGTTATTTTTCCGGGTATATCCATTATGCTGACTGTATTGGGCTTTAACCTGATGGGTGACGGCTTGCGGGATGTGCTGGATCCGAGGGCGAAGCGCTAGAACAAAAGTAGTGAGGTATATAAACCGAACTTAATAGTTACCTTTAGCGCCACTGCGCAGTCGGAATCTAATATTAATAAAAAAAGGTGTTCCCCGGCCTGAATCCTAATGGCTGGAGGAGCACCTTTTTCATATGATATTTTTCGTGTAATGAACTTCGATTCATTCAACTGTGACATACAATCTTCTTGATGCAAGTCATGTCAGCTTTCCTGAGACGTGAAAAAAATGTATAATCACTCCAATTGAGTACGTTGGGAGTGGGCTTTATGACATGGCAAAACAAGAGAGAGCATCGGCAGTTTCCGGAACAGACACGAAGCGACGCTTCACGGGCAGCATATGAACGGGATTACTCCCGATTGATCCATTCACCGACCTTTCGTCGGCTGCAAGGCAAATCACAGGTATTTGGCGCAGGCACGGGCGATTATTATCGCACACGGCTGACGCATTCGCTGGAGGTAGCACAGATTGCACGTGAAGCGGCACGCAGCTTGCTGCGGCGGCATCCCGAGGTGGAGCTGGGGCAGGCGGATAACGCCGGGCTCATTATTGATCCCGAGGTGGTGGAATGTGCGTCTATTGCGCATGATTTTGGTCATCCACCGTTCGGGCACAAGGGCGAAGAGGTACTGGACGGCATTTTGGATCAGCTGATCGAGACGAAGGTGGAAAAGATAGCGACCGCCGGAGGCTTCACGCCTGATTCCAAGCAGGGGCTGGAGGCATATGCACGCGAGCGGCAAATCTACGAGCATTTTGAGGGGAACGCACACAATTTCCGACTGATTATGTTTTTGGAGAAGCGTGAGAACGTGGATGGTCTGAATTTGTCGGACGCTGTTTTACTGGGGATCAACAAGTATCCGTATCCGGGGATTTTGAACAAAAAAGGGATGTATCTGCATGAGTGGGAATACATTCGTTCCATCCGCGAGGATTGGGGAATTCCTGATGGTCAAAAGACGCTGGAGGCTCAGCTTATGGACCTGTGCGACGATATTGCGTATTCCGCGCATGATCTGGAGGACGGTATTAAGGCAGGGAAAATTGAGGTGCACGAGCATTTTTTATATGATCCGTATTTGATCCGTCTGATTACAGAAAAAATCACCACTTTGGAGGATAGCTTCTGGCAAGGCTGGCAACTGGCTCAGATCGAACAGAAGGTGGCGGCTGTGCTTAGCGAATTTTTGAAGGTATGGAATGGAAAGATGCCAATGTGTGAACACGATTATTCCCGTACCCGTCGTGAGGTGAAAGCGTACTGGGTCAGTTTATTCGTCAGCAGCTTGGGTGTAATTGATGCGGGAAATTGGAAAAAGGTTACTTTTGTGCGGGATGGAAGCGAGGATCTCGATATGCTTCGTACCGTGAGTGTGCTGAAAAGCTTTGCCTGGGTCACGATGATCCGTGATCTGCGCGTACAGCGGCTGCAAAAACGGAGTGAATGGATGCTCAGACGGCTGTGGCTGGCTTTTCTCGATCCAGAGACATCCAAGTCCATTATTCCGAGTGATTGGCTCCAACGCTTTGAACGTGATCAGGCCAAGGCAAAACCGATTTGGACTTGGGAGCATATGGTCATTGATTATATTGCCGGGATGACCGATGCGTTTGCCGAGAAAATCTATAATGAGCTGTATGGTTTGAAGGTGGGTTCCATTTACGATCTGGACTAACATTTCATTTAACCGAGCATTTTGCATAAATCCTAATGCTGAACCTTATATAGTAGAAGAAACAGGTTTTTAAGTATGGAAAAGAAGGGGGGAATATCTATGGGTTCTCAGTCTATACCTGCCCAATCACTGAAGCTGGGGGTACTTGATATGGTGCCGTTATTGCCCGGAAACCGACCGGAGCAGGCCGTTCAATGGGCAGGAGAGCTGGCAAGACGTGCGGAAGCGTGGGGCTATACGCGCTACTGGACTTCGGAGCATCATGATATGGAGGGGCTGGCTTCCTCCAGTCCGGAAGTGCTGCTGGCTCACATCGGGGCAGTGACCCGGAAAATCAAGCTGGGGGCAGGGGCTATTTTGCTTCCGCATTATAGTCCGGTCAAGGTCGCAGAATGGTTTCATCTGCTGGCGGCTCTATATCCGGGCAGAGTCGAGCTGGGTCTCGGGAGAGCACCCGGTGGAGGACCACATGCTTCGATGGCGCTGAGCGGCAACTTTCTCCAGCATGTGGCTGAACTGCCACAGACGATGGAAGCGCTGCTGGCTTTGCTGGAAGGTACCTACGAGTATGAGCAGGTGCCCGTGTTTGCCCGCCCGATGCCTGAACAGCCACCTGCGCTGTGGATGCTGGGTACAAACCGTAAAAGTGCCGAATACGCCGCCCGGTATTCAACTGGCTATGTGTTCGGTCAATTTATGAGTGAGCAGGATACGAGAGATATGCTGAGCATGTACCGTTCCGGCTTTCAGCCGTCCAAACGAATGGACAAGCCCCGTACGATGGTTGCTGTAGGGGCAATATGTGCCTTAACGGATGAACAGGCGCAGCAGTGGGCTGCACAGATTACGATGGGTGACCCGGCGATGCGGACTAATTGGCTGGTGGGAACAGCATCGGATGTTGCCGAACGGTTGCACAGCTTGCAGGTTGAGTACGATAATGATGAATTTTTGTTGGTCACACCCATTCCCGATTATGAGCAGCGGCTTCAATCCTACCGTCTTATAGCAGAGGCCATAAATTCTAGCTATGATTCTAAATGAAAAGAGATCTGACATGAACCGACATGAAATCAATAGTTCTGTTATGAATATGCAAAGATACATATATACTTACGCGTGTCATGAAACCGAGCGAGAGCTGTGTCTTTTGGAGTTGAAAAGCTTGTTCGGTCACCCCCCTGAGCAAGATTCCACGCTGCTGTCCCATCGGCGGTTGGAGCCGGGCACCAGCCCGTTCATCCATCTTCGGCTGGATGTGACCGCAGATGCAGGTACGTTGAATGAGCTATGCGAAGCAGCTTCCGCAATTCACCTTGAAGAAGGGAAGACCTTCAAGGTCCTGTGCCTTAAGGAAGGCGACAACGTGGCCGACTATGATGAGCGTCGCGGTATAGAAAGACGCATTGGCGCACGTATTCGGGGGCAGGCGCAAATGAAGGAACCGGATGTCACCCTGGGTGTCGTACGGGTAGGAGAACGGTGGCTGCTCGGCAAGTGCATGTATAGCGACAGATCATGGCTGGAGCGCCGTCATAAGCCGCAAAACTATTCCACCGGACTACCAGTGCTGGTAGCCAAAGCGCTTGTGAATTTAGCAGTGCATGACATAGCAGCACAGGATATAGATGCGGGCCGATTGAAGTTGCTGGACCCGTGCTGTGGCATGGGCAATGTGATGATTGAAGCATTGAGTATGGGAAAAGATATTCGCGGTTGTGATATTAATCCGCTGGCGGTACGCGGGGCACGCGTGAATTTGCGTCATTTTGGATATGAAGAGGATCGGGTGAAACTGGGAGATATGAATCTGCTGGAGGGAACCTATGATGCAGCGATATTGGATATGCCCTATAACCTGTGCTCCGTGCTCCCTGCCGATGAACAAAAGCAGATGCTGCGCAGTCTGAGACGCTTGGCCGCACGAGCGGTAGTCGTAAGCACGGAGCCGATGGCAGCATTGCTGTCCGAGTCAGGCTGGACCCTCACGGAGCAATGCCGCATACACAAGACAGGTATGAGCCGGGAAATATGGATCTGTGAATAGTTTGTTAATACTGAGTTTTGTAGTTAACCAAGTTCAGCGGCAGTTCCTGATCGGCAGCATAGGCTTTCAAATTGGTGAGGAAAATATCTACCGCCCGTTCAGCGTAACGGTCCGTGTCGCCTGCAATATGCGGCGTAATCAGGACATTCTCCAGACTCCACAGTGGATGTGACGCGGGTAGCGGTTCTTCCTCGAATACATCCAGTCCGGCAAGGGCAATATGCTTTTGCTCCAGAGAGCGCACAAGTGCATCCGTATGGACAGTGCTGCCACGACCTACATTAATGAAGAAAGCTCCCTTACGCATGGCAGCAAATGCCTTTTCGTCAAAGAAGTGACGGGTTTCCTTGGTGAATGGCAGAATATTTACCACGATATCCGCCTCTCCTAACGCTTCATGTAATTGCTCATTTGTGTACATGTGCTTCACATGAGGGGCATCCTTGCCGGAACGACGAACTCCGATCACCCGCATGCCGAAGGCTTCTGCGATCCGGGCCGTTTCACGACCGATTTCGCCCACGCCCGTAATCAGCAGCGTTTTACCGCGTAATTCCGTCAGGTCGCCTTTCGGTGGCTGCCATGTTTTCTGACGTTGCAAGAGAACTGCTTGCTGTAAATACCGTGTATGCGACAGCAGCATCCCGAAGATTTGCTCCGTAATCGGAACGGCATGAACGCCGCTTGTATTGGTGAGTAAAATATGACGCTTTTCCAGCTCTGCAAGTGGCAGCTTATCAATGCCCGCCGACCAGGTCTGTATCCATTTCAGCTTGCTGTCGGGATGCAAAGCCGCTTCGACAATATGCTTGGACCAGCCTAAAATGACCTCAGCCTGTCGGATCTGTTCAGGATTCAGCTCTTGGGCTTTGCCAATGACCAGCTCATAGCCCGGGGCTGCTGCACGAACCTGCTTTTCTTGCTCTGCGGTAAGCTGGTGTAAACTGACGATGTTTCCCATGATTCATTACCTCCTCGGCTTTTGATTCTTTGGAGCTTCCAATATATTCTGCTGAATTATCCTTTCAAGGATAACAGATTGGTGAAAAGATTGCATAAATAGGGGTAAAAGCGAGCTTGCTGTGTCACTATAGATAACAACAAATGACTGTAGCTCCGATTAGAGATGAAAGGAAGACGATGACGATGAACGGATCAAAGCCGATAGTTTCGCATACAGCACAGACACAAAGACTTTTTACCGCGATTGCTCTCCCGAGCGAGCATAAGGAGGAGTTACGGCGCTGGGTGGAACAGGATGTTAACGAGCTTTCTTTTCGCAAATGGACCGATTTCAGGGATTATCACGTAACACTTCAGTTTTTGGGGGATGTGGCGACCAAGGATATACCGGAACTGGAACGGGCTTTATTTCAGGCGGCCGCTGCACATCTCCCGTTCACTCTCGGCATTGGCGAACCGGGGACTTTTGGGCGAGATGGATTTCCGCGTGTGCTATGGAGGGGAGTTACGGGGCAGAAGGATTGTTTGAACCAGCTCCACCAATCCATAGTTCATGCTACCGAACCGCTTGGTTTTAAGCCGGAGGAACGGCCTTACCGACCCCATATCACAGTAGCGCGTTCATATACAGGGCAGGAGCCTGTTCCGGCGTCTATTTTTCAGTCCGATGACCGGATAGGCGAGCCGTGGGAAGTGGAAGAATTTGTTTTGTACGCGACCCGAATGGGGCAAAAACCGATGTACCAAATAATTCAAACAATACCATTATTAAGTTGAAACCCTTGATCTATCAGCGATTTTAGTGATATAGTGTTTCAGCGTTATTCAAAAGGCGCATTTTGGGTTACATATCTGAGGAATGTGCCTAAAGTTCACGGGAGGAACATTATGGAAATCGTTAAAGAACATCGTTGGTTTGCACCTCTTTTGAGTGTGCTGCTTGTTTGTATATTGGGGGTAGGCCTCTACGCTGAGGTTCAACAAACACAGAAAAATCATAAAAATGCACCTATGCAATCTCTGAGCTGGTCAGGGAACTCTTTGGCTCCTGCACACGGGGACAGGATGGGGACCCATAACGGGTCAAACAGGACAAGTCCCATCTTTGCCGAGGCTCATGGGCAGCCGAGCTGGAAACAAATCATGCCGACTCCGTTACCTGCTTCCCAGATGAAGCAGGCGGGACAAGCCCGGAGCAATGTTGCAACCGGCGTGAAAAAGCCTGAAGTCCAGCATAGCAAGTCCGCAATTCTTACCCCTCCTACAACCATCTACTTTACGAAGACACAAATGCTCTCTCAGGATGACAAGGCGTTGTCTACCTGGAGCTATCATGTCTCCGCTAAAGAACTGCTCCTGCTACAAAAAATAGTCATGGCAGAAGCAGAAGGCGAACCGTACGAAGGCAAAGTGGCAGTTGCCAACGTTGTCTTGAACCGGCTGCGGTCAGCCCCATTTCCCGATACGATTCAGGCAGTGATTTATCAAAAAGCGCAATTTAGTCCGGTCGCGAACGGGCGTCTTCGTCGTGTTCAGCCCAACCAGGACAGCATTCGTGCGGTTACGGCTGCGTTGAACGGCCATAAAGCCGTGCCTGATAATACCTGTTTTTTCCTGTCGCTGACGTTGGCTCAGGATCTTACGGTTCATCATTCGCGTACCAAAGTGAAAACAATCGGCCATCATACCTTTTATAAATAAAGGCAGCCTTCTACAAATAACAGCCCTTTCTAAACAACAGGGTTCAGCTTTGTGAACGTATTTTTTCGTGTACAGGTGAAGCTTGTATGCAAAAAGAGGTATAATGGGTAAAGGAAAGGTACCTAAGTTTTGAAAGTGACGATGGAGGTGGCAGATGATATGAAAATCACATATTACGGACATTCAGCTGTGCTGGTGGAGGAAGAGGGAAAACGGATTATTATTGATCCTTTTTTGACAGGAAATCCTAAAGCGCCAGTGAAAGCTGAGGACATTCAGGTGGATGCAGTGCTGTTGACGCATGGTCATGCCGATCATTTTGGAGATGCTGTTGAAATTGCCAAGCGCAACGATTGCCCGGTGATTGCGGTGGCGGAATTGGCTGACTATTGTTCATCTCAGGGAGCCAAGGCTCACGGTATGAACCTTGGCGGTGGTCACCAATTTGACGGCTTCCATGTAAAATTCACGCTTGCGTTCCACAGTTCCTCTTTAAATGTGGATGGACAAACGATATATATGGGTGAGCCTGCGGGCATTTTATTGACCATAGGCGGCAAAACATTTTTCCATGCTGGCGATACCGCCCTGTTTGGCGATATGCGTCTCATTGGAGAGACCAACTCGATAGATGCTGCGGTATTACCGATAGGTGACGGTTATACCATGGGACCGGAGGATGCGCTGCTGGCAGCCAAATGGCTGCGGGCAAGCCGCGTGATACCGGTGCATTACAATACCTTCCCGGGCATTGAGCAGGACGGGAACGCCTTCTGTGACCGTCTGCACAAGGAAGGGATTGAGGGGAAAGCCCTGAATCCCGGTGAAAGCCTCGAATTTTAACCCGTATTGCCGAATAGCGGTTATACATCCAAGTACGAGAATATTCAACAGATATCCTTTATCAGCCTTTTCTGTTCCTTCGGGAATGGGAAAGGCTGGTTTTTTAAAATGAATATTTATACATAAAAATGGTATGTTTTTGCATTGCCACGTTGAAGCTGTATTGTAAAAGATTTATTATCACAATCATAAAAACTTTGAATTGCTAACATGATAGGTCAATGATAAAATGATAGAACTAATTAGATTCATCAGTAAATCCGACGTGTTTTTCAAGTCAAGCTATTGCATAATTATTGAAAAACATTCGCATTCGGCGGACCGTACCGCCTTGAATACGTCACATGTTTTGTCCCCCGATCCTCGTACTCGTAGTTGTTCTTTGAGTTACCTCTTGTTGCCACTGTCTTCTATTCGGCCGCCTGTATTTCAGGCCAGCATGACTTTATAACAGAAAGGTTGCGTTCCATGAGACAGACAGGTTTACCACCCAAACAGGGATTATATGATCCCCAATTCGAAAAAGACGCCTGCGGCATGGGCTTTGTTGCCCACATCAAGGGAAAACCATCACACGATATCGTAAGTCAGGCTTTGACCATGCTCGTAAATATGGAGCATCGGGGCGGTCAGGGAAGTGAACCGAACTCCGGTGACGGAGCGGGGATTATGATTCAGGTGCCGCATCTGTTTTTCCAAGAGGAAGCGGAGCGACTGGGCTTCAAGCTGCCAAAGGCCGGACATTACGGCGTGGGTATGCTTTTTGTATCCAATGATCCGAAGGTTCGTGAAGTTCATGAGCAGAAGCTGAGAGATATTATCATAGATGAGGGTCAGAACTGTCTGGGCTTCCGTGATGTTCCGACTTATGACGAAATGCTGGGCAAATCGGCGAAAGCAGCCAAACCGGGCGTACGTCAGGTGTTCATCGGTCGCAGCAGCGATTTGAAGGAAGAACTGGACTTTGAACGGAAACTGTATGTTATTCGCAAACGGGCGGAGCTTGCCATTCGCTATAACGAAGAAGACCAGAACCGTGAGTCGTTTTATATCCCGAGTTTGTCATGCCGTAAGGTTGTATACAAAGGAATGCTTACAACCGAGCAGGTAGGACAATTTTATCTGGATTTGCAGGATGAGCGGGTGACATCGGCGATCGCGCTGATCCATTCCCGCTTCAGTACGAACACGTTCCCGAGCTGGGATCGTGCGCATCCTTATCGTTTTATGATTCACAACGGTGAAATTAACACGATGCGTGGTAACGTGAACTGGATGCATGCACGTCAGGCCCAGTTTGAAAGTGAAGCGTTTGGCGAAGATATCGGCAAGGTAAAGCCGGTTATTAACCCCGATGGTTCGGATACAGCCATGTTTGATAATACATTGGAATTCCTGTATCTGAGTGGACGTTCCCTTCCTCATGTAGCCATGATGATGGTGCCGGAGCCTTGGAACAAGCATGAGACGATGGACCCGAAGAAGCGGGCATTTTATGAGTATCACAGCACGATGATGGAGCCTTGGGATGGACCGGCTGCGATGGCGTTTACGGATGGTGTGCAGATCGGGGCAATTCTAGACCGCAACGGCCTGCGTCCTGCGCGTTACTATGTGACCAAGGATGACCTGATCGCCCTGTCTTCAGAAGCGGGTGTACTGGATATCGCTCCTGAAAATGTACTCTACAAGGATCGTCTCCGTCCGGGACGGATGCTGCTGGTCGATACTCAGGAGGGCCGCATCATTTCTGACGAAGAGTTGAAGGAACGTATCGCTTCCGAGGAACCTTACCAGGAATGGCTGGATGAGCATCTGGTCAATCTGGATGAATTGCCGGAAGCATTGGAGCAGCCGGAGCCGAAGCATGAGAATGTGAACCAGCTTCAGCTGGCTTTTGGCTATACGTTTGAAGAACTGCGCAAGATTTTGGAGCCGATGGCGCTCACAGGTGCGGAACCGATTGGCTCGATGGGATATGATGCTCCATTGGCGGTGCTGTCTGACCGTCCACAACGTTTGTACAACTATTTTAAACAGATGTTTGCGCAAGTCACGAATCCGCCGATTGATGCCATTCGGGAAGAGATCGTAACGTCCACGGCAACTACGATTGGACCTGAGCGCAATTTGCTGCATCCGGAACCCGAAAGCTGTCGTCAGATTCGTCTGGATTCACCGGTGTTGTCGAATGAGGAATTTGCTAAAATTCGTCACGTCCACCGTCCAGGCTTCAAGTCGATGACGATTCCGATCTTCTTTGAAGCGAAGGAGGGCGCAGAAGGACTGCGTAAGGCACTCGAAGGACTGTTTGAGGCTGCTGACCGTGTCATTGACAAGGGTCATAACATCCTGATTCTGTCCGACCGTGGCGTGGATGCTGAGAATGCGGCCATTCCGGCGTTGCTGGCTGTTTCGAGCCTGCATCATCACTTGATCAAGCAGGGTACACGCACACGTGTTAGTATTTTGCTGGAGTCGGGAGAGCCGAGAGATATTCATCATTATGCAGTGCTGCTTGGCTACGGCGTGAGTGCGGTTAATCCGTATCTGGCTTTCGAAACGCTGGATGTCATGATTCAACAGGGCTTGCTGCGCGGCATTTCGCACGAAAAAGCAATTAAAAATTATATTAAAGCTGCTACCAAGGGTGTCGTTAAAATATTGTCCAAAATGGGTATTTCCACGATTCAGTCGTACCGTGGAGCACAGATTTTTGAGGCCGTAGGTCTCAAACAGGATTTCGTTGATCGCTACTTCACCTGGACACCTTCCCGCATTGGTGGTATCGGTCTGGAGGAAGTCACGGTGGAAGCGCTGGCTCACCACAACCGGGCTTTTACCGACAAGGACGGCAACGATAAAGTGTTGGATTCAGGCGGCGAATATCAATGGCGTAACGATGGGGAAGAGCATTTGTTTAATCCGCAAACGGTACATTTGCTCCAGCAGTCGGTTCGCTCGGGAGACTACAAGCTGTACAAGAAATACGTCAAGCTGGTGCAGGGCGAAAGTGAACAGTATTTGACGATCCGCTCCATGCTTCAGTTGAAGTCCGTGGGTGAACCTGTGCCACTGGATGAAGTGGAATCTGCTGCATCGATTATGCGTCGTTTTAAGACGGGAGCTATGTCCTTTGGCTCGATCAGTCAGGAAGCGCATGAGGATATGGCGATTGCGATGAACCGTATCGGCGGCAAGAGCAACACCGGTGAAGGTGGAGAAAACCCTGCACGTTTCATACCGGATGCCAATGGCGATTCCCGTCGCAGCTCGATCAAGCAGGTGGCATCAGGCCGCTTCGGTGTAACGTCGAATTATTTGGTGAACGCCGACGAAATTCAGATTAAAATGGCGCAAGGTGCGAAGCCGGGCGAAGGCGGACAACTGCCAGGACGCAAGGTGTATCCTTGGGTTGCTGAGGTGCGTGGTTCTACGCCGGGCGTGGGACTGATCTCACCACCACCGCATCACGATATTTATTCTATCGAGGATTTGGCAGAGCTGATCTACGATCTCAAAAACGCCAATCCGCGTGCTGACATTAATGTGAAGCTGGTATCGGAGGTAGGCGTGGGCACGATTGCTACAGGAGTGGCTAAAGGCCGTGCTGACATTATTCTGGTCAGTGGCTATGACGGCGGTACAGGCGCTTCTCCGCAAGGCTCCATCCGCCATGCGGGTATGCCTTGGGAGCTGGGTCTGGCCGAGACGCATCAGACGCTGATGCTGAACAACCTGCGCGACCGTGTAGTGCTGGAGACAGACGGCAAGATGCTGTCCGGCCGCGATCTGGTGGTAGCTGCCCTGCTGGGTGCAGAAGAATATGGCTTCTCTACAGCGCCGCTTGTGGCGTTGGGCTGTATTATGATGCGGGTATGCCAAATGGACACCTGTCCGGTTGGTGTAGCTACGCAGAATCCGGAGCTGCGCAAAAATTATATGGGCGACCCTGCCCATGTGGTGAATTTTATGCGTTTCATCGCAGAAGATGTCCGCGAAATTATGGCCGAGCTGGGCTTCCGCACGATTCAGGAAATGATCGGACGCACGGATTGTCTGGATACCGTGAACGCCGACTCGCACTGGAAGAAGAAAGGCGTCGATCTGAGCTTGCTGCTGCATGTTCCTGAGCTGGAAGACGGCAGTGTACGTTACCGCGTGCAACGCCAAAACCACGGTCTGGAAGAAACGCTTGATATGCAGAAGCTCGTACCGATGGCTGCCGGGGCGCTGGAGAACGGAACAGCTGTAGAGGCTACCTTGCCTATAACGAACGTGAATCGGGCCGTAGGTACGATTCTGGGCAGCGAGGTTACCCGTAAGTACGGAGCGGCGGGGCTGCCTGAGGATACGATTCGTTTTAACTTCATCGGATCAGCAGGTCAGAGCTTCGGGGCGTTTATTCCGAAAGGTATCACGCTGAGCGTTGAAGGCGATAGCAATGACTATGTAGGTAAAGGGCTATCCGGTGGTAAGGTTATTGTGAAGAAATCTCACAAAGCGACCTTTAAGGCAGAAGAGAACATTATTATCGGAAATACGGCTTTGTATGGAGCGACCGGCGGGGAAGCTTATATTAGCGGAATTGCTGGGGAACGCTTTGCCGTCCGGAACTCTGGCGCACATATCGTTGTCGAGGGTGTCGGCGATCATGGCTGTGAGTATATGACAGGCGGACGTGTAGCTGTGCTGGGCGAAACCGGACGGAATTTCGGAGCAGGGATGTCTGGAGGTATTGCATACGTCTTTGACCCTCAGGGAACGTTCCTAAGCCGTTGTAACCTGGAGATGGTGCTGCTGGAAGGCGTGGAAGATCCTGCGGAAGCAGCGGATCTGCGAGGTTTGATTCAGCGCCATGTCACGTACACAGGCAGTGAAGCGGGACAACGTATTTTGGATGACTGGCAGAATGCGATTCAGCAGTTTGTACGGGTGATTCCGAAGGATTACAAGCGTATGGTTGAACAGATACAAAAAGAAGAGGCAACCGGTTTGAGCGGGGATGAGGCTCTGCTGGCTGCATTTGAAGCCAATATGCGTGAATTGGCGCGTGCCGGGGGCTAATGTAGCCCCGCACCAAATTCACTGAAAAAAGGACAGGCTGAATACCGCTGTTATGATCACGGTGGTACCAGCAAGTCCTTTTTTAGTTCTGTGGAAATATGATTTATATCCTTGACAAACGTTATAGTTTCTGACATTACCCCCGAAATGTTTTCCTGAAACGGTAAATATGTTATAAAAAGTACCAAATTTTTTGGAATGTAACCGTTTACGTAAGAGTTTATGTCTTGTTATTTATTTTTGGATTGGTTATGATTTTTTAGAGTACACAAACAAATCCCCATCGTCCCTTCAAAACACAGAATAGGGTGACAGGATGAAGTTGAAGAAGTCAGCAGAAGACAAAATGATTTTTTTGTATCGGTATGTATCACTATCTTTAACGTCGCTTGTTTTTTTGTTCGAATCATCCAGATTAAATGTGTGGCAGAAGTTATTACTTATTGTGTTTCTATTTTTATCTGTTACATTATTTACGTGGATTTACCGCAAGTACAGACTTCATGATATGGTTTTGAAATGCAGCATTGCTCTGGAAACCGCAGGGATCATTTTGTTGTTGCTCCCGACAGGAGGGATGGACAGTCCGTTCAAATGGTATGTGATTACCCCTATGTTGGTGGCTTGTGCTCACCTTTCTATGAGGTACAGTTGGACGCTCCTTCTTTCTTATATCGGCTTGGTACTCACATTTTGTTATATCTTTTTTACACCTGGTCAATATTTTTTGTGGGACATGGTGTTACAGAATGCGAATTTATTCCTGGTGCTGATTGTGACCACGATGGCCATGCAGGTAATCGGCGTCATGAAGAATGAGTTGAAGATGGCGAAGGAGCAAGCTAATGAGACGATGGAACATATTAAGTCGATTTACCACATCATGGAGACGACTAGCCACAACGAGGCATTAAATCTGGGGCAGGTCATCTCGGACTACACGGTTAAGCTGACAAAGCAGAGCCGCGCATTTTTCTGGCTGGACAATCAGGAGGAGGATGCGCCGGAGAGCAGTCAGACAGGTTGGACGGTGGAGGAAGAGGAGCAGCTATTCGAGGAGCTGGGGAATTACCGTGAGGAATTCAGGGAAGAGCGGGAGCCGTTTTTCAGGCATCTGCCAGAATGGGGCGATTTTCTCATGATCACGGTACCGATGACGACTCGTTTTGTAGCGACCATCGGTCTTAAGCTGGGCCCTGATCAAAGTTTGACGGGAAGACGCTGGCTTGTACAACAACTCATATTCCTGGCTGAGCTGAGCGCCGTATTCTTGGAGCGCTACGAGCTGGAGCGAATCGAAAATCAGTTGATTGTAACGAACGAGCAGAACCGGATTGCGAATGAAATGCATGATAATGTATCACAAAGTCTTTTTGGCATTGTATACGCGACGCATTCACTTCGGCAGACATGGCATGATCAGCCCAAGGAGCAGGTGGAGGAACAAATTGAGCTGATTCAGCAATCCGCCAACCAGGCAGTCAGGGAGCTGAAAGGGGCCATTCATAGCCTAAGCTCGAAAAAGAGCGGGGGGCCAACTTGGTTAGGAACGGTGAAAAGCCATCTGCATACGCTGTCCAAGCTGAATCATGTACAGATTGACTTTGATATTCATGGGGATCATTTTTCACTGCCGTACTTGTATCAAAAGGCTTTGTTCCGTATCATATCCGAAGCGGCAGGTAACGCAATCCGGCATGGCTTGGCCAAGCGGGTTGATGTGAAGTTAAAATTGACGCCCCAGGTGATTAGACTGTCTATTCATGACGACGGAGTAGGGTTCGAGACGGCGAGAATGGTAGCAGGAGGTGAGGCGGTCAGTGCAGGCAGTGGCCTGGGCATGATGAATATGGAATATTTAGCTCAATCAATGGGAGGTGAATTTGATATTTCAAGTCGAATCGGAGAGGGAACACAGATCCGATTGTCCATTCCAGTAAATGCTTATGAATAAAGATGTGTGAACATCCTGCAATACAAAATCTGCGGTAACAATCGGATACATAGGGATTGTGCAAATCCTGAACTGTAGACAGGAGGCCGAATCATGAAAATTGTCATTGTCGATGATCATCCTTTAGTACGGAAAGGACTCGCTGCGGTTATATCCATGCAGTCCAATGTTCAGTTTGCGGGAGAGGCCCAGAACCAACAGGAAGCACTTGCGGTAATCGAGGAAACCGATCCGGATCTGGTGCTGCTGGATTTGAAGCTTGCTGACGAATCGGGCCTGGATATTATCAAAATAGCACGCGGACGCGGGTTCAGAAGCAAATTTATTTTGCTGACATCCTCGGCCACACGGGAAGACTTCCTGAAAGCAGAGGAAGCTTCTGTGGACGGTTACGTACTCAAGGAGGCTTTGCCTGAGGAACTAATTTACGCGATTCATCTTGTCAACAAAGGACGCAAATATTACGATCCTGCTATTCTGGAGAACAAGCTGCGGGAGGATGCGGGCAATCTGTCAGACGACCTGACACCTAAGGAAAAAGAAGTATTGGTCGAGCTGGGACAGGGAGCCTGCAACCGCGAGATTGCATCCCGTTTATTCATCAGCGAATTTACGGTCAAAAAGCATGTCAGTCAGATTTTGGCCAAGCTGCGGCTGGCGGATCGTACGCAGGCAGCGTTGTATGCCAATGCGATTGGTCTGGCGAAGTACGAGCCAAGAACATCTAGCGTTTGATGCGCTGAAGGCAATGGCGATGGAAAGCACTGTCCGACTGGGCAGTGGCACCAATGTAACTTTTCAGTTCAGCTTATATAGCGAGTAGCAGAAGAAGCCTCAAAATCACCAGCTTCGGTGGTTTTGAGGCTTTTTTCTATTTATTTTTCCATAATCGACAAAGGCTGGTACAAAAGTATACCATGCCGTAGCCAAAAGTATACAATCCCCTCCCCCTGTAGTGATGGAGAAAGTGCCGTCCGGTTCCATGTCGTTCCCACAGCAGCTTGGTACAATTAGATCATACTTAAAATAAGAAGAGAAATTGTATGGGAGGGAGGATTTTTGTGGAGAAAACCATTTTGGATTATCTGGTCCTGATCAAAAAAAGATTGTGGCTGATTGCGATTTTTGTCATTCTCTCATGTGTAACGACTTACTTTGTGAGCGACAATGTCGTGAAGCCGGTCTATTCCGCCTCAAGTCAGCTGCTGGTTAATCATATTTCCGGTAAGCAGGGGAGCAACAATCTGAACGACGTCAACACAAGTCTTAATTTGGTGGAAAGCTACAAGCAAATTCTCACTTCACCCAAAATTATGGAGGCTGTCGTAACGGCCCATCCTGAATTCGGCTTGACGCAGCAAAAGCTGGCAGAAAAGCTACAGGTCAAAACCTCGGATAAAAGTCAGGTCATCGGCTTGACGTTTGAGGCAGGGAGTTATTCACAGGCCGCCGCTGTTGTTAACGCGGTAACCCAGAAATTCGTGCAGACGGTTCCGGGGCTGATGGAATTGAATAATGTGAAAATTTTGAATGAGGCGGACCCGCGGGCCAATCCTGACCCCACCAATGGGAATCCGCTCATGAATATTGCGATTAGCTTTCTCGTATCGCTGATGATTGCGCTGGGCACGATTGTGTTTCTGGAAAGCATCAACGGTACGCTGCGCACGGAAAAAGAGGCAGATGCGGACATCGGTATTCCGGTGATTGCATCGATCCCTGTCATTCGTAAGAAGGACATCAACGGCGCAGCCGGAAATTCCAAAGAACGGGTAGGGGAGCGTAAATATGCTGCGATTGAATGACATGTTGATTACAGAAAGCAATCCTTCATCGTATGTCTCGGAATCATTCCGATCCCTCCGTACATACATCCGGCAGCAGGTCATCGGGCAGACGGACCGCGGGACGGTTCTGCTGCTGACCTCGCCAGAGAGCGGAGCGGGCAAGACGACGCTGCTCGCCAACATCGGCGTTTCCTTTGCACAAGAAGGCAAAAAGGTGGTTCTGGTGGATTGCAATCTCCATACACCAGCGTTACACGAGATATTCGGATTGGAGAATACGGAAGGTTTATCGGCTTATTTGCGCGGTGGAGCTTCTTCCAAGTCCATCGTCAGGCATGGCGTGCCGGAGCTGTCTGTTATTCCCGGCGGCGACACCTTATACAACGCGGCTGATCTGCTCGGCAGTGAACGCATGGTGGAGCTGCTGGAAGGGCTAAAGCGCGAATATGACATCATATTGCTCGACTCGGCTCCGGCGCTGAATTATACGGATGCCCGCCTGGTCGCAAGCATGACGGATGGCGTGATTCTCGTCGCCAGACATGCCCGAACCAAACGGGAAGACTTACGCAAAACAAAGCAGCTCATGGATCAGGCCGGTGCGACACTGGTTGGAATTGTGATGAATCAGGTGAAGTAAGCAACACCAAAATTCGATGAAGCAAGGAGAATGAGTGCGATGACGAAAAGAGTGAAAAAGGCCATTATTCCAGCAGCGGGGTTGGGTACGCGCTTCCTTCCTGCGACCAAAGCAATGCCTAAGGAAATGCTTCCGATTATCAATAAGCCCACGATTCAATATATCGTGGAAGAAGCGATTGCTTCCGGTATTGAGGACATTATTATTGTAACGGGCAAAGGCAAGCGTGCTATTGAGGATCACTTTGACAACGCATTTGAGCTGGAATCAAAACTGCTGGAGGACGGCAAGCTGAAGCTTCTGGAAGAGGTACAGCGTTCTTCAGGAGTAGAAATTCACTACATTCGCCAGAAAGAACCCAAAGGTCTGGGGCATGCGGTATGGTGCGCAAGACGCTTTATCGGGGACGAGCCGTTCGGCGTACTGTTGGGCGATGATATCGTAACAGGTCAGAAGCCTTGCTTGCGTCAGTTGATGGATCAGTATGAGGAAACTCAAAATTCCGTCATTGGTGTACAACGGGTACCGCAGGAGTTCACAAACCGCTACGGCATCATTGAACCGGATCAACAGGACGGACGCCTGTACCGGGTAAACAATTTTATAGAAAAACCGGCTCCGGGCACAGCGCCTTCCGACCTGGCCATTATGGGCCGTTATGTATTCTCACCAAAAATTTTCAAATATCTCGATCTTCAGGAAAAAGGGGCGGGCGGCGAAATTCAGTTGACCGATGCCATCCAAAAGCTGAATCAAAGTGAGCGCGTGTACGCCTATGACTTTGAAGGAACACGTTATGACGTGGGCGAGCGTCTCGGTTATATTTTGACCACACTTGAATTTGCACTCGCTAGCGATGATTTGAAGTATCCGGTTATTGAAGCCATGCACGAGTGGCTGAAAAAGGCCGAGAAAGCAACCACGGCAGGTTGAGAGGGGGCACGTCAGCATGAGCATGGAAAATTTACCGGAGGACGGCGAGGCTGTCATGTCAGGTAAAGCGTTTTACATGCCATACGGAAATACACAAATTCAGGATAAAACGTCTTACCTGGTAACCAAGCGATTCCTCGACATGCTGCTGTCTTTTGTGGGTTTGATCGTATTACTGCCGCTTTTTATCGTGGTGGGTGTTTTGATCAAGCTCGAGGATCCGAAGGGAAGCGTGTTTTTCAAGCAAATTCGGGTGGGTAAGAACGAGAAGCTATTCAATATGTATAAATTCCGTTCGATGGTGTCCAATGCCGAGGAGCTGAAAAAGGATTTGATGGCACTGAATGAAGTGAGCGGCGCCATGTTCAAAATTAAAAACGATCCGCGGATTACGAAGATTGGCAGTTTTTTGCGCAAGACGAGTATTGATGAGATTCCGCAGCTGTGGAATGTGCTGGTCGGGGACATGACATTAGTGGGTCCGCGTCCACCATTGCCGAGCGAGGTTGAGCAATACTCCGATTATGACAAGCAACGCCTGATTGTCACACCGGGATGTACCGGCTACTGGCAGGTGAGCGCACGTAACAGCGTAGGCTTCGAAGAAATGGTGCAAATGGATTTGAAGTATATTCATGTTCGCAATACGTGGCTCGATCTGAAAATCATCATGAAAACAGGCATTAAAATGCTGTTCTCCAAGGATGCTTACTGATGGATGCATTCAAGCGATGTCCCGCAGTGTCCGTCGTTATTTGCACCTATAACCGGGCGGACCTGCTGGAAAAAACGCTAATGTCCCTGCTGAAGCTAAATGACCTTGCGCTGGCTGAGATCATTGTGGTCGATAATCGCTCCACGGATCATACGGCGGCGACGATCAAAAGATTTAGTGCCGCACATGGTCAGGATATTCATCTCCGGTATCATTATGAGCGCGAGCAAGGACTATCAGCCGCTCGTAATGCGGGTATTACGTTATCGAGAGCAGAAGTCATTGCTTTTCTGGATGATGATGCGATCCCATGTGTTACATGGCTGCAAACGATTATGTCGACCTTTGGGAACAATCCCGAGCTGACGGCCATGGGCGGGAAGATAGATCCTTTGTTTGAAACGGAACGACCGGGCTGGCTGACAGGTCCGCTTGAGTTGCCCTACACGATTATTGACTTGGGAAAAGCCATCCGTGAATATCCGGCGGGACTGAACCCGTTCGGAGCGAATATGGCTATGCGCAAAACGGCCTTTGCTGCTGTGATGTTCCCGCTTCATTTGGGAAGAAAGGGAGACATCCTCTTATCCGGTGAAGAATCGTGGGTGTTCGAGCAGATTCGTAAAAATGGCGGAACGATCATGTACCATCCTCACATGGCTGTGAAGCATTTTGTTCCGGCGGCACGGTTAACAAAGGAATGGATCATGAACCGTTACTACTGTCAGGGCATGTCTCACGCTGTTCAGGCCGTAGGTCTGCGCGGCAACGTGATGTTGATGGCGAAGACAGCAGCCAAATGGTTATACAACACGATGGACTCCCTGCTGGCACGTACTGAGGGCAGGAAGCTGTTGAACCGGTGCAGATTTGAAAGTATACGGGGAACCCTGGATACGCTGCGCAACCGGAAAAGCGAGTCAGCTGCGGGGTGAAAGATTGAACATGAGCAACTATCCTTGGACTTCGAGAATAAACACAATACAGCATGTTTTCATTTTTCTTCTGGGCGCTCTTGCTGTAGGAATTGCGGCTACTTATCAGCCCGTGGCCAGCATTGCGGCGGTATGCTTACTGCTTCTGCTGGCCGTTTCTATCCATCACCCGGAGCGCATCAGCTATGCAGTTCTGCTGAGCACGGCGGTATCGGTGGATTCCCTGTATCAGGGTGGCGTATTCGGCATCGAGATTTTGTCATTGTACAAATTGGGCATTTTGGCCCTACTGGTGCCGTGCATGCTCGTTTACGGCATACGCTTCAAGTTTAGCTATCCGATCTGGGCTTTGGTGATCATGCTGGGAATTACATTTGGATTTTCAGCATGGCTGCCTACGCTGACGACCTCGATTGCAGTAAAAGCTTTCGTAGGACTATCGTTGCCCTTCTTTTTTCTACTAATCCAGTGGAAGAAGGATGTGGCCGAAAAGCATATCCGACTGATCAGCTTGCTGCCGATCATTAGTGTGGTCGTTGGACTTGGTTTACAGGTCGTAGGGCTGCATTCGTTTACCGATGTGGAATTTACGGGAGCGGTGAGAGTACAGGGAGCGAACATCCCGCCGCATCTGGCGATGCTCTCCTTTCTCGGGATTGCCGTCTCGCTGATTGAGGTCAAACGCAAGCCGCAGCAAGCTGCTTTTTATTATACGGTGCTGGCGCTGAACTTTTTGATTCTGATTGCCACTGGCACACGTGGGCCGATTCTGGCATTGCTGCTCATGTTTGCTGTGTATCTGTTCGATATCGCCCGGCAGTATCTCAAGGGAAAAGTCAATTATTTGCTACCGCTGGCCGGATCGTTTTTGATTGCTCTGGGGGCGGTGGCCCTGCAATGGAACAATTTAAAAAAACGCTCCTTCGAGCGGGAGACCGATACGGGAATTGACCTGTCGGGACGCTCGGAGGCATGGGAATATTTCTTGAACAGAGTACAGGATTATCCGTTGTCAGGCAGAGGTCTTGGCGCGGTGACGGTTGCGAACGACGGGACGTTATTCAAAGGCTTTGTCGTACCGCATAACGAGTATATACGCTTTTATTTTGACACGGGATATATCGGCTGCGGATTATTGATGCTTTCATTGCTGGTCGTGTTCGTTCTCATTTACCGGTCGCTTGCCAAGCCAATCAAACCTTATTTTGCAAGCTTGATTGCCGGCTTTCTGATTTATTCGTTTTCAGATAACACGTTGTCGACGGTTCAGATGATTATTCCATTTTGCTGGTATTTGAATGCTTTATACCAGACATCTACGCAAACCGATTTTCGCAAAGAGAAGTGATACGATGAGCAGAGTGAACATGTTCGATGTCAACTTTGATAATTATGATTTTAACGATCTACTCGAATTTATAGATACTTCTATTGTGCATCAGCGTCATTCCTACATTTTGACCTGTAATGTCGATCATGTGATCAAGCTTCGCAAGGATGATGAATTCCGCAAGGTATATTCCGATGCGGGAGCTGTGGTGGCCGATGGAATGCCCATTATTTGGGCGTCCAAGTTGCTGAAAAAGCCCCTCAAGCAAAAGGTGTCAGGTTCCGATTTGTTCACCCGGCTGGGGGAGGCTTTTGAGGATCGAGGCTATCGGTTGTTTTTTCTGGGTGCGGCGGACGGTATTCCCGAGAAGGCCATGCTCAATCTTCAGGAATCGTACCCGAACATGAATGTGGTGGGGTGCTACTCTCCTTCTTATGGCTTTGAGAAAAATGAGGAAGAGAACAGACATATTGTCCAATTACTGCAAGAGGCTCGCCCGGACATCGTTTTTGTCGGTGTAGGCGCACCTAAACAGGAAAAATGGATTTACAGATATTACGAGACATATCGCGCTCCGATTTCGATAGGGGTGGGAGCTACGTTTGATTTTCTGTCGGGAAATGTGAAACGTGCACCGGAACTGATGCAGAAGACGGGATTTGAATGGTTTTGGCGGTTGTCTCAGGAGCCTAAGCGTTTGTGGAAAAGATACTTGATTGAGGATTCCCAGTTTCTCGTTCTGCTGTTTAAGGAAATGTTCAAGCGGAACCGGATGAAGGGAGGTCAGGGGTGAGAAACATGAGTCGATTGGCAGATCAGCAGGTTTCCGTTTGGTTAGGAAATCGGCGTGGAATCAGCATGATCGGCATGGGAGTGTTGGCCTGTATGCTGCCGCTCGCCATCGGATTTGTCAGCGCCAAGATGAATCCCACCATGAGCCAGCAGGGAGCCATATTGCTGGCGCTCGTTTTTCCGGCCTTTTTGCTGGCGATCATTCAATCGCGGATGCTGATTCCGTACACACTCACGGTGTGGGCAGTAGGACCGGAAATCCGGCGCATTGTGGACTGGATGGAGGGAACATATCACTCGGTGTCCTTGTTGAGCTTGGCACCTCTGCTGGTCAGCAGCATGTTGATTATTCCCGTGCTGCGTGGCATTCATCAGGCGGAAAAGCCATTGACCCGGATTGCTGTGTTTTTTGGGATTGAACTGGCCTACGGAAGTGTGGTCGGGTTGTTCAAAAATGGAATCGTTTTTGCCTATGATTTAGCCAACTATGTGATTCCTTTGCTACTGCTGCCTTATCTTGCGATTAAGCCCATGAAAGCAAAGGAACTGGATCGTCTGCTGTATTCCTATGCTAACATTGCCGTTCTCGTGGCGATTTACGGCATTATTCAGTATTTGACAGTCCCTCCTTGGGATGCGTTTTGGATGAATAACGTAGAGATGAATTCTATCGGTATACCAGAGCCACTCCAAATCAGAGTTTTCTCTTCTATGAACTCGCCTGGTCCCTGCGCTATTTTCCTGGCAATGGCGCTCGTACCCATGCTGATGGAAAAACGGTGGCGCGGCACATTGGGATGGATCGGAGTCCTGCTGACGGTCGTTTGTCTTTTGATCACGCTGGTACGTTCGGCCTGGCTGATTGCATTCGTTATGCTGCTGGCTTATATTCTCACTTCATCCTCTAAGGGCAAGTGGAAAACCTTGATTCAACTTGCTGTCGTGGGTTTCCTTCTCTACATCATTGTTCCGAAGCTGCCAGGAGCAGAAGGTCTGGTGGCCCGCATGCAAACGTTGACGGATATTCAACAGGATCATTCGTACAATGAACGCCTGGATCTGTTGAATACGATGCTTCCGGCCATTGTCGGTAACCCGGTGGGGCAGGGGATCGGGAGCGTAGGAATCGGAACCAAGCTTGATAATGGCGGCGACCTCGGTGAACTTGGGATTATGGATAATGGCTACATTGCTATTTTCCTCACCTTCGGTATTTGCGGAGCATTCTTTTTCTTCGGTGGTCTGATCGTTATCATCAAGCGCCTTCTCGTCCGCATTGCCGAGCGAGATGCCAGTCAGCCTTATATCAGACTGGCATTGGCTACGTGGGCTGGAGCTGTAGCCAGTCTCATATCGGATAATGGTTTTCCCGGTATGCGTGGCTATCTGATTTGGATGATGATCGGCATAGGACTGTGGGCGAAAGATGTCATCGCGGAAAGAAGGTAAAGGCTGTGCAAAACTTACAAACATTATCCGCACCTGTTCGGACACTATGGTCCACAGTGGTTCGCTTTGCCAAAAGCAAGGATAGCAGCTCGGCAGCAGTCAAAACGATGATATTCAGCATGCTGATTCTCGTCGTGAACATGCTGACTGGCGTGCTGACGGCCCGATTCCTGGGTCCTACCGGACGCGGGGAACAGACCGCGATGGTGAACTGGTCCCAATTTCTCGCCTTCTGCATGAGCTTCGGTGTCCCGTCCGCGTTGATTTACAATGCGAAAAAGAACCCGGAGGAAACAGGCAAGCTGTATGGCCTCGCCTTGCTACTGGCGACGATGTTCGGGGGCTTGGCGACACTCATCGGCGTGTTCCTGATTCCTTATTGGCTGCGCTCCTTTTCTTCATCGGTCATACTGTTCGCGCAATGCTCCATGATGATGTGTCCGCTTATCGCGATCTCGCAGATCAATAATGCATTGCTTCAGGTCCGGTCGGAATACAAGCAGTACAATTTGTTTCGGTATCTGGTGCCGCTAAGTACGCTGCTGGGTCTGGCGATCCTGATCCTGACGGGTCATATGAATCCGTACACCTCAGCCCTGGCCTATTTGCTGCCAGGCTTGCCGATTTATATCGGTGTCACGATTCGAATGGTTCGGCTGTACAAACCGAAGGTGAAGAACAGCTGGACGCAATTCAAAAATCTCTTTACCTACGGCATGGGCTCATACGGCAACGATCTCATGGGGCAGGTTTCTAGTTACATTGATCAGATCCTGATTGCGGGTCTGCTCAGACCGGCTGATCTCGGCTTATATGCGGTAGCGGTCAGCCTGGCCCGGATGGTGAATGTATTTTCAACCTCGATTATCGTAGTGCTCTTTCCCAAAGCCTCCGGGTTAAACAAGGAGGACGCGGTTGCAATAACATTTCGGGCGTTTCGAGTGACTTCAACAGCAACGATTCTGGCTGCCATGATGCTGATGCTGATTGCTCCGTTCGTATTTACATTGCTATATGGTCAGGAGTTTAAACAAGCGCTTACGGTGTTCCGGTTACTGGTGCTTGAGGTCGCTATCAGCGGAGGAACCATGGTGCTGGCACAGCAATTCATGGCGCTGGGTAAGCCCAAGCTGGTTACCATCCTACAGGGTGTCGGATTGGCGCTCGTCATACCATTGCTGTCTATACTCGTTCCGAGATACGGCTTGACGGGTGCAGGGATAGCAATGCTGTCTTCGGGGATTCTACGGTTCGGTTTCATTTTATGTAATGTTAAATTCGTTCTGAAAATGAAAATTCCGAGACTACTTATTTCCAAACAAGATATTCAATGGCTCCGATCAACGATGTCACACTACATCCGGAAAAAGCCAGTTAACGGTTAGATAAAGAAGGAGGCACCCCCTAATGAACCACATGTCTAGCGTTCCCGCGGACAACCGGATATCCGTAGTTATTATCGCTCAGGATGATGGCACTCGAATCACAGCCGCCATCAAATCCTGCAAGCCCTTTGCGGACGATATCGTCGTTATTGACGGAGGGAGCAAGGACAATACGATTCAGGTAGCCGAATCATTGGGCTGTCGGGTGTTTTCCAACCCGTGGCCCGGTTATGCGAAGCAGCGCATGTTTGGTGTTGAAAAAGCTGAATTTGATTGGATTTTCCTGATCGATACGGACGAGGTGGTAGATGCGGAGCTTCTTGGAGATTTGTTGAAGATCAAGGAAACGCTCCATGATCCGGCCAAAGCATACTCTGTGTTTCGAATTGGCGATTTTCTGGGCAAATGGATGAACAAAGGCGAGTATTTGGTTCGTCTGTACAATCGGCGTATTTACGGCATTACGAATAGTCTGGTCCATGAAATGCCGGATGTAGCTTCTTCCCAAATCGTTAATCTGGAGGGTGTGTTATGGCACTACGGCTTCCGCAGCATTAGTGATCATATGACCCGTTTTAACAAGTACACGGACCTCGAAGCGGAGACGGCATTTAACAAAGGCAGATCCTTTCGGATTACCAGGTTGTTGTTGCGGCCTCCAGCCCGCTTTGTGCAGAAGTATTTTGTCCAAGGCTTATACCGCAAGGGATTGGCAGGTTTTGCAGTAGCGGTCTTCTGGGTGATGTATGAGTTTCTAGTCTGCTTCAAGCATTATGAGCTAACGAAGCGACGAAAAAAAATAGAGATTGTGGAAGACGAACAGACCGAGCAGAAAGGAGAAACCAGCTATGTCGTACAATAACGGATTTCGCATTGCAGCAACAGGGCTTAGCTGGCCGTCCTTGCAGCCCGGCGGTTTAAACACATACTTCAAATCCATCTGTGAGCAGTTGGCGGAACAAAATACGCTGGATGCTTTAATCTGCAGCGATGAGAAGCCGCAAGTGCCTGAAAATATCCGAATTCATTCGATTGGCAGCAAGCAGCAATCCATCTGGAAGCGTCGAGAGTTGATGCAAAAATATGCAGCGACGCTGTTCGACAAGCAGCCGATAGATGTGCTGTACTCCCATTTTGCCCCCTATGGTGTCGGCCCGGCGCTGGAGGCGAAAAAACGGGGAATTCCGGTAGTCACCACCTTCCACGGCCCATGGACGGAGGAAATGAAGATTGAAGGGAAAGGCCTCAAGCATCTGCTGAAAACAACGTTGGCCAAATCCATTGAAATGAAGGCTTATGGTCTGGCGGACAAATTTGTAGTGCTGAGCGAAACCTTTCGGGATATTCTGCATGAGCATTATAAGGTTCCACTCAGCAAAATTCATATCATTCCCGGTGCAGCGAATGTAGAGAGATTCCATCCGGCAGAGGATCGGAGGACGGTGCGGGAACGGCTGAATTTGCCACAGAATGCGACGATTGTGCTGACCGTCCGTCGTCTTGTTAACCGAATGGGACTGCTGCAACTGCTGGAAGCATGGCGGCGGGTCACCGAGCGTCATCCTGATCATCTGCTGCTGATCGGAGGGAAGGGGCCTCTGATGGAGGAACTGGCCTCCAAGGTGGCAGAATACAATCTTCACAACCATGTAAGATTGCTCGGATATGTATCCGATGAGGAACTCCCCCTGTATCATCAGGCATCGAATATGTTCGTAGTGCCGACTCAGGCACTGGAGGGCTTTGGTCTGATTACAGTGGAGGCGATGGCCTCGGGGCTGCCGGTGATGGCGACTCCTGTAGGCGGCAACAAGGAAATTTTAAGTGGATTCCGTCCGGAGCTGTTGTTCCGGGGAACAGACAGCGAAGCCATTGCGGAAGGACTGCTGCGTGTGCTGGATAACCGCAAAGCCCTTCCTGACGCACGGGAATGCAGGGACCATGTCCTGAGCAAATATACGTGGGGGCATGTAGCGGAGCAGGTGGAAGATGTGTTCCGGCAGGCCCTTGACAGAAAGGCGGCGGCAAAATGCTGAGAATAGCTTATATTGACCACACGGCAAGATGGAGCGGCGGCGAAGTCGCTTTGTATAACATACTGACGAACATCGGGGAACATATCGACCCGCTCGTCATTTTGGCGGAGGAAGGTGATTTGGCAGATCGCCTCCGGCAACGTGACATTGATGTACGTATCGTTCCGCTGGATGATTCTATCCGCAATCGGGGGCGAAATGCTGTCAATCTGGGTGCGCCTGCGGCAGCCTACCGGCTGTTGGCTTATGGGAAAAAGCTCGCGCCTTTGCTGCGCGAGGAAAAGGTCGTGTGTGTTCACACGAACTCGCTCAAGTCGGCGTTCTACGGCGCAGTAGCCGCGAAGTCAGCGAAGGTGCCGTTGATCTGGCATATTCGTGACCATATCGGCCCGCCGTACCTGAAGCCGATTGTCGCCAAAGGCATTCGGCTGATGTCCCGCTTTTTGCCTAACGGCGTCATTGCCAACTCCAAGTCCACGCTAAGTGCGCTGGAGCTGCCCCCGGACAAAAAGACACTCGTCGTCTACTCGGCATTTGCCAAAGCGATTACGGCTCGTGATGTGACTGCAAATTCACGTGACGATGACTCGTTTAACGTCGTGTTGGTCGGCAGACTGGCAGAGTGGAAGGGGCAGCATATTTTATTGGAAGCGGCCCGCACTTTTTTACCGGATAAGCGTGTGAAATTTTGGCTGGCTGGAGATGCACTGTTCGGCGAAGAGGAATATAAACGCCGTCTGGAATCCACAATGCGCGAATACGGATTAGACAACGTCAATTTACTTGGACACGTCGATGACATTCAGGGTTTGATGCAGCGCTGTGATCTGCTGATTCACACCTCCATCACACCGGAGCCGTTCGGGCAGGTCATTATTGAAGGCATGGCCGCAGGTCTGCCGGTGATTGCTTCGAATGAGGGCGGACCCAGGGAAACTGTCGTACCGAACGAAACCGGGTTGCTTATTGAACCGGGTGATCCAGCCAAGCTGGAAGAAGCCATCCGCTGGATGCTGGAGCATCCACAGGAACGTCAGCAAATGGGCGATAAAGGGATGGAACGGGTCAAGAAGCATTTTGTTATCGAGAACACGGTTAAGGATATAGTTCATTACTATAAGGGTTTGTTGGCAGGAGTCTGACCGACATTCGCGTTAAAGGATGATTCAGATGAAAATAGCGATAGCACACGATTACTTAATCCAAATGGGCGGAGCGGAAAGGGTGGTAGAGGTATTCCACGATATGTATCCGGAGGCTCCAATCTTCACAACGGTGTTCAGCGACGACCGCCTGTCGAACAACTTGAAGGATGCAGATATTAGAGCCACCTGGCTACAAAACATCCCTGGAGTGAAGGCCAATTTCAAAGGAGTGCTGCCGCTGTACCCCATCGCTATCCGTGATTTTGATTTTAGGGATTTCGACATTGTTTTAAGCTCCAGCAGCGCATTTATGAAAAGCATCCAGGTACCTAAACATACGTTTCACATTTGTTACTGTCACACACCGATGCGGTTTGCCTGGGATTATGATACATATATGGCCCGGCAGTCCAAATCCAACCTGCTCAAAAGCATGCTAAAGCTTTACATGAATCGGTTGAAAACATGGGATGCCAAAACTTCTCGCAACGTAAACCAATTTGTCGCCAACTCTTCGGTCGTCAAACGGAGAATTCTGCACTATTACCAACGGGAGTCGGATGTCATTTTCCCTCCTGTTAATACATCCCGTTTTCAACGTGCTGCAAGCATCGGTGACTATTACCTAATCGTATCCCGGTTAGTGTCCTACAAGCGCGTTGACCTGGCGATTGAGGCATTCAAGCGCAATGGTCTCAAGCTGCGCATTGTTGGTGAAGGACCGGATCGTAAAAGACTGGAAGGTATGGCCTCCCCGAACATTGAGTTTCTTGGCAGACTTGAAGACGAAGAGGTCAACAAGCTGATGGCAGAATGCCGGGCGCTCGTTTTTCCGGGGGAAGAGGACTTCGGTATCACGCCTCTTGAGGCGAATGCAGCCGGACGGCCTGTTATCGCTTATCAGGGCGGGGGAGCGTTGGATACCATTGTCCCTAATGTGAATGGTGTATTTTTCCGCAGACATCAGGTAGAGGATGTGCTGGAGGCGGTCGCCAAGGTCGAGCAGCATGCATGGGATGTGGACGGTATCATTAGCCATGCACGCAAATTTGATGAAGATACGTTTAAGGATCATTTCAAAAAGTATGTAGAGCAAGCCTATGTGAACTTTCTAAAAGGAGGATGAACGGAATGAAGCTGGCTGTAATCGGTACTGGATACGTTGGACTCGTCTCGGGCGTGTGTTTTGCACATAAAGGTAATGAGGTGATTTGTGTCGATCTGGAGCAACACAAAATCGACATGCTGAACCGGGCAGAATCTCCGATTTATGAACCGGGCATTGAGGAATTGATCGCTTTAAATCTGGAAGCGGGTCGTTTGCAGTTTACATCGGATTTGGCTGACGCGGTTCGACGCTCGGATATCGTTATTTTGGCGGTAGGTACGCCTTCTCTGGCTAACGGTGAAGCGAATCTGTCCTATATTGAGCAGGCGGCTGCTGATGTCGGGAAGGCCATGAACGGGTATAAAATTATTATGACCAAGAGCACGGTCCCTGTCGGAACGAACGAAAAGATCAAGGACGTGCTGGCTCGTCATACGAGTTTGTCCTTCGATATCGTATCCGCTCCGGAATTTTTGAGAGAAGGCTCTGCCATCAATGATACACTCCATCCGGATCGCATCATTATCGGTTTGGACAACACGGGGTTGCGTGAAACGATGGTTACGCTGCATCAGGTGTTCACGGATAAAATTTATGTAACGGATATCCGCAGTGCCGAGATGATCAAATATGCATCCAATGCATTTCTGGCGACCAAAATTTCGTTTATCAACGAAATCGCCAATATTTGCGAAAAGGTGGGCGCGGATGTCACCTGTGTGGCTGACGGTATGGGGATGGACAAACGAATCGGGTCCTCTTTCCTGCAAGCAGGGATCGGGTACGGGGGCTCTTGCTTCCCGAAAGACACGAATGCGCTCATCCAAATTGCGGGCAACGTAGACTATGAATTTAAGCTGTTAAAATCGGTGGTCGAGGTGAACACCGACCAGCGTTTCATGATCGTAGCCAAGCTGCGCGAATCGCTGGGTCAACTGCATGGCGTGCCGATTGGCATTTGGGGCTTGGCCTTCAAGCCGAATACAGACGATATCCGCGAGGCTCCGGCACTGGAAATCGTCGAAACGCTGATCCAGGCAGGCGCTATTGTGAAGCTGTATGATCCGATTGCGATGGAAAAATTCAAGGAGCGTGTGGATCACCCGAATATTGTATGGTGCTCCTCCCCGCAGCAAGCCGCCGAAGGAAGCGATGCGGTCTGCCTGCTGACTGATTGGGAAGAGTTCAAGAACGTCAATCTCGTGCAATTGTCTTCCATTTTGCACAAGCCAGTCCTGATTGACGGTCGTAACGTATTTACTGAGGAGCAGATTCAAGGCTCCGGGCTGGAATACTACTCTGTGGGTCGTCCGCGGATGAGTGGGTGGAACAGAGACAAGGTGGAAGCTTAAAAAGTGATGGATTTAAAAGTAAAACATTAAAAAGTGACTGTGGTGGTGTTGGAGGCGCTACGCGTGCAGATTGTTCTTCCGATTGCTGTTACCCCCGGATTTTCTTGATTGTATAAAACATTCAAAGGTTAAAATCCGGGGATAAAGGCAAACGCTGACGCTTCTTCAGAACAATTCTGCCCGCTCCGCTGCTTTTACCGCATGGAGTCACAATTTTTAACCTCCCACCTTATGGGGGGAGGTAGGAAGGGCGTATCCGAAGAAGCGCTCAGTGAAGCCGCACCGCTCCTGCGGATCAAAGCCGCACCTTCGGAGCAAGGCTACTATGCGAATGCGCTATGCTACTCCTGTGGAGCAAGGCTATCATGTGATTACGCTATGCTGCTCCTTCCGAGCAAGGGCGTGGCAGGGCTGAACGTTACTTGAAGCCTGCAAGCACGGCAGGCAAGCGCGAGTGCACGCGCGTCTTTACAGGCTGACCGGACTAATCATGTCCGGTCGTGCCTTTTGCAATACACGGTATGATCGGCATGATGCATATTTGAGTAGCGTAGGGATGGATTTGAATCTGGAGAAGCGAAGCGCTCGCCTTTGGACCGGGATTCAAACCTTTATACGATTTTATATAATCGAGTGAATCCCGGTCCAACAGCGATCGTAAGATCAAATCCATCCCGTAGCGGGCTACTCAACCGTGTACCATCCGATCACCTACCCAAATTAGAGAGGAAGTGGAGAGTTATGAAGCTCGTACTTTTGTCTGGTGGTTCCGGTAAAAGATTATGGCCTTTGTCCAACGATTCCCGTTCCAAACAATTTTTGAAGGTGCTGGAGAGTCCGGAGGGGAATTCGGAATCGATGGTGCAACGGGTGTGGAGACAACTGGGGGATAACGGCTTGTCTGAATCCTCGTTCATTGCAACAGGGAGAGCGCAGGTCGAAATGATTCAGAGTCAGGTTGGGCAGGATACGCGCATCATTGTTGAGCCGGAACGAAGAGATACCTTTCCCGCCATTGCGTTGACAGCGACCTATCTATATTCCATCGTTGGTGTTTCGCCCGATGAAATTGTTGCTATATTGCCGGTAGACCCCTATGTAGAGGATGCTTTCTTTGCTACCGTCGCCCAGTTGGAGCATACCCTTCAGGAGAGTGAAGGCAAGCTTGCGTTAATTGGGGTTGTCCCTTCTTATCCTTCTGAGAAATACGGTTACATTATACCGAAAAACGATGCTACACAAGGTAGCACAGGCTACCGTGAAGTGAGCCATTTTCAAGAGAAACCCGACCGGGAGCAGGCGGAGCGTCTGATTGAACGCAATGCTCTATGGAACTGCGGGGTTTTTGCATTCAAATTAGGTTATTTGCTTGATATCTTGGCATCCAAAGGATTGCCGCTGAACTATGAAGAAATGCAAAAGCAATATTCTTCTCTGGAAAAAATCAGCTTTGACTACGCGGTAGTCGAGAAGGAGAAGGATATCGTCGTTCTTCCGTATGATGGCTTCTGGAAGGACTTGGGTACCTGGAACACCTTGACGGAAGAAATGTCCCATCAGCAAGTGGGCAGAGGTGTAGTAACAGAGGATTGTGTCAATACGAGCCTCATCAATGAACTGGACATTCCCGTGGCGATTATTGGAACGAATGATCTGATCGTAGCTGCCAGCCCGGATGGCATCCTTGTGACTAATAAGGCAGAAAGTCCGCGCATCAAGGAAGTGCTCAAAGCACACAATCAGCGACCAATGTACGAAGAGCGCCGTTGGGGACATTATAGGGTAGTGGATTATGTAAAGTATGAAGAGGGCAATGAGGTATTGACTAAGCGAATCCGTGTGCTGCAAGGCAAAAATATCAGCTACCAACTTCATTTCAAACGGAGTGAAATTTGGACCATCATTAGTGGTGAAGCGGAAATTATTTTGAATGAAAAGCTGCACAAGGTGAAGGCTGGTGATGTGGTTCGCATTCCTGAAGGGACAAAGCATAGCATTTTGGCCGTGACTGATGTGGAATTGATCGAGGTACAGACAGGTTCTGAGCTGGTTGAAGAGGATATTGTTCGCTTTTGCATGGATTGGGATGAAATTTCCCGTCACAAGTTTATTTCATAAATATTTCGTAAAGATGAAAAAAGACTCATTTATAAAGTTATTTAGCCCAAACTGTCGAAAATACACGAAAATCTGTAAATTCAATGAACATGACCTATTAAATTTTGGTAAAAAAAAGTCGATACTTAGGGATAAGAAGGAATCCAAACTCCTTCCACGATAAACGCAGCCCTGTTGAAAGGCAGGTACGCAAAGCTAAAGGGCCTTCCGTAAGGATGGCAGCCTGGCTACCGAAAGGAAGAGCGAGAGTGAGCCCCTATTTTACCCCTGTGAATCGATGGATACGCAGTGTACTCCCCGTTGTTATGCTTTTTTCTTTGTTGCCCGTCGGCTTTGGTGAATCTCTGTCCGTGGCGAATGCTGCCACATTACAGCCTGTTAATTCGGACGCTTCTGCTGAGGCCCGTGAACTATACAGCTATTTGATCAGCATCTCGGGGAAAAAAATGGTCACAGGTCAACATGATTATTTGGAAAGTCCGGATGAATTAAGCAACAAGGTCCAAAAAATCAGTAAGGCGTATGCTGGTGTACATGGCTACGAGATGGGAGCCATCTCCAGCCAGTCCGCCGCTACGGAGGCAGCACAACGTAAAAATCTCGTCGATAGCGCTATACGTTGGAGTAGAGATGGCGGCATAGTTACGATGACTTATCATGAACCGTTGCCGGGCAAGCCACTGACTTGGGCCAATGTGCAGGCGAAAGTAAGCCAGGCGGAGTTCAATAAATACGTGACGCCGGGCACTACGCAGTATAATCTTCTCATTGCCGATCTGGATAAGGTCGCTATATCGTTAAAGCAGCTTCGTGATGCGGGTGTTCCGGTATTATGGAGACCTTACCACGAAATGAACGGCGACTGGTTCTGGTGGGGAAACAAGAACAATTTCAATCAGCTATGGAATATCATGTATGACCGTTTTGTAAACACGCATCAACTGAACAATCTGCTGTGGGTCTGGAGTCCGAATGCGCCTAGTTCGTACACCGTCCCATATACCCCGAAATATCCGGGGGATGACAAGGTGGATATCTTGGCTGTAGACATTTACAACAATGATTTTAAGCAAAGCCATTACGAAGGACTGCTCGGACTGGCACGGAATAAGCCGATTGCCATTGGGGAACACGGTGAGATGCCGAGTCCCGAGGTCATGCAGGCTCAGCCCAAATGGGTGTATTCCATGACTTGGGGCAAGATGCTGACCGAAAATAACACGACGGATCAGATTCAGGATTATATGAATAATTCGAAGAGCTTGACGCGGGATGACGTGAAAAAAGGGTTGGCTGCGATGAAACAACCTGAGGTGGAGTCACCGACCGTACCGGACACGGGGCAAAACGGCTCAACTCCGGCTCCGCCAGTGGTAAGCAAACCAGCCCCGCCTTCCGTTCCGGATATGGTCTATGCGAACGGGCTGCGGGGTGAATATTTTAACAGCATGAATCTGGACGGCACCGCTGTTTTGGTTCGCACAGATAGTAAGCTGGATTATAACTGGCGCGCTGCCTCGCCTGATCCCAAGGTGGAGGCTGATCAATTCTCGGTCCGCTGGACGGGCAAAATCAAGCCGCAATATAGTGAGACCTATACGTTTACCACGATATCCGATGATGGTATTCGTGTATGGATAGACGGCAAGCTGATTATTGATAGTTGGTTCAAACAAAGCTGGACTGAACGCAAGGGCAGCATTACCTTGCAAGCAGGCAAAATAGCAGATCTGAAAGTTGAATATTATGATGAAAAAGGCGACGCAATGGCACGTCTGATGTGGGAAAGTCAGCATGAAGCGAAAGCGGTGATTCCCGGCAACGCTTTGTTTCTTCCTTGATATATACTCTTTCCCCGCCAAAAATTTTGAGGAGAGAGGGTGGAACACAATGATGAAAAAATGGTTGACCCAAAGGTATATAGTAGTATTAGCCGGGCTACTGGGGGTCGCAGCTATAGCGATGATCGCCTGGTTTATTCATACGCCTCCAAAGAGTGAAGAACTTCAGACGGATAAAGTTGCGGCGGCCAGTCCGGTATGGAAGCTTGGTCAGCGGGATGACTCTTCAGCAGAATTTAAGGGTGTAGTCGGTAAGGACAATGTCAATATTTCTGCGGCCTCTACTGAGTCGTCTGCTAAAGGAACATCGTCAGCGATGTCCGTAGCAGGAAGTACAACGGCTCCGGTATTGCTCAGCAGTGATGATATTCCTCCCGGTCTAAATGCGTCCACGAATCCTGAGCTGTCACTTCAGTACAAGCTCGATCAGGTTCCTCCGAACGGGATGATATTCCGTGTACGGATTTTGGATGCGGGCAAAGCCGTTCCTCAAATGGCTGTATTTTCAAATCATCAGTTGTCCGGTATCATTCAGATTGCCGGGGTTGCCGGTACAGGCAGTGCATATAATTTCAAAAGCAATTACGAGATGTATATACCTAAAGAGCAATTGCAAAGCGGTGTTAACGTACTCAAGCTAAAGACAGCGCGCTGCCTATACTGCTCCTCTGCTGAAGATAAAAATGTGTGGTGGACTTGGGATGACTTGAGCTTGGAGACGTTAGCTTTACCTGCGACCGAGCCGATACACGGTAAATATATACTGACCGGAACGAATGTCAATAATAAAGAATTTTATTATGATGAGGGTGCAGTTAAACATTTACCATATGTTCTCAAATGGCTGGGAATTGCGTATAGCGGCAATGTCATGAGAGTCACTTGTGCCAGTAATGTAAACAAGGCCTGCACAGACGTGGGAGATTACTACCAAACGTTGAAGCAGTATAATATGCAATCGTCAGCTTTGTATTTGTATACAGGCGATATCAAGCTGCAAAAAGACGGCTCCCTGCCGGAGACGGCCAAGCAGAAATTGCGCGATTATGTAAAAAAATATGGTTCATACCTGCAATATTACGAAGTAGATAATGAACCTGGATTGTTTAACCGCTCGAAAGCGGTCAATTTGGCCGTGGCCAAATGGCTGAATACGGAAGGTAAGCAATTGGCGCCGCATCTCAAAACGGTTGCGCCGGGCTGGGCCTACTGGCCGACGTATTCGACCAAGGCATGTAAAAACCAAACCGGAGGTACGCTCAAATGCGGCGATCCGGATGGATGGGAGCGGGACCCGGCACAACGTAAGCAACTGGAGGATGTCACTGACCTGACCAATGGACATGCCTATGGCGAATCGTATAACGAAGAGGGCGGAGGCAGCTTTGTTCAAAATCTGAAAACGTTCGGCGGTTCAAGTAACGGGCTGGAGAAGAAGATGCTGAATACGGAGTTTGGTACGAACGATACGCATCGGGACAACCCTGAGTACGGGGCCAGTCAGCCACAAGCAGCCGCGTTCGACCGGATTATGCGTTCGCAAATCGGTTTTGCCGATATGTTTATCCAGCATGCTGCTTTCTATAAGGACTACACGCTGTTTAAAACCGGCTTTGACCTGCAAAATCACAATCCGGCGAATACGGAAATTTATCCGTTCGGACAAGGGCAGGACAGCCGTGTAAACATCATGAGACGCTTGAGTCTGGCTTATGCCACACACGGGAAACCATTGACTTATATGGTACTGATTCCGGAGGAAACAAAGGATAAGATGGTCTATGTCCGTGCAGTGGATACCTCCAAACTGAAACCGCTGGCTGGCAGTAGCGCCACCTCGGACAAATTGCTGGTGAATCTGGTGAACTTCGAATCCACAGCACAGACGATCCGCGTACGGGTGACGATGCCGAAGGCAGGTTTGTACACGGGTGAGCGCTTCGGAGCCGGGTCTACCTACAGCCAGGCACGGCGTTCCCTATCAGGACTTAATGCTTCGCCTAATCTCGATTTTGAAGAAAAACTGGGACCTGGCGAGTCGGTGCAATACATTCTGGAATTGAAAAGTACAGATCAGGCCGCAGCTTCGGCTCCAACAGAGGTGAAGGCCGCCTCTGTGGAGGCAGGCGCGGTAAAGATTGATTGGCTTCAGGCAGAAGGTGTATCAGCCTATGATGTGCTGCGTGCGGAAGGAACAGACGGGGCGTATCAGGTGATTGCCTCCGAAGTAGCGGGAAACACGTATACGGATCACACGGCGAAAGCCGGGAGCCACTACGCTTACAAAGTCCGAGCGACTGGGGGCACCCAAGTGTCCCCGGCGGCCGAGGTCGCTTAATCAGGACAGATACAGAGTAGGACCAGCGTCGAAGAATACCTTACATGCAACCGAAAATAGAATGCCAAAGAACCTATCAGGAGAAAGTAGGACCTGACAGGTTCTTTTTTATCTGAAAATCGTTCTGATTTGGAAGTTCATTGCGTATATTTCAGAAGAAAATCCGAAAATCCTTTAATTTTCTCGCCATAAGACGACAACATTACAGGTATGTATTCATATATAATAGTTTTGCTCATAACTATACATACATGGTTTGTGGGGATTCTCTTTCCGGTGACCAAGAATGATAAAGTGAGGTAAGTGCCGAATGAACAAGGAGACTGAATCAGGGATGGACAACCCTCTTCTACGAAACAACGAACGGAAAACAGACAAACCTGTCGTCCACTTGGACATCCGGGATATTTTGCTTCAATGCGGTATCACGATGCCGCAATGTTTACAGAGCGAAGCGGACGGAACCAAGGGCCGGAAGGATAAGAGCGAGTAAAATATCGGTTGCCGGCACTGCTAAAAACAGGAGTGAACCGGCTCCCACCCTTCTTTATTCCATCATTCGTTCCATGCGGACAAACGCGATAAAACGCTTGGCTTCTTCCTCAGACAAAGTTCGTCCATCAATGGTCAAATTAAAACGTTGCAGGATATCTTCATCGGACAGCTCCAGCTGGTCCACAAATTCCCTCACAGCTGAATCCAAAATTGCTGCCGGATGGCTAGTGCGTCCTACCAAGTAATCAATGGATACCCCGAAAATGTCTGCAAGCTTGGTCAGTATCTCAAAATCTGGCTTGCGCCGGTTTTTTTCATAGTGAGAAAGAGCCGCCCGCGTAATTCCGAGGGATTGCGCTAGTTCCTCTTGTTTTAATCCCTTATATTCCCGTAATTCAGCGATGCGGGTGCCATAATTCATCTGATTTTCCTCCTGAATGCAAGGTTGAGAAAGTAAAAAAAAAGCAATTTTACGCTTGACAAGATACGTTTTGTATCATAAATTAGTTATGTAGGATACATAACGTATCGTTGTTTTATAGTTTTATCCATATGCTATCGTTCATATACCCTGGGAGGCCACGGATGGTTTAGCACTTGTGCAAATTCGTTGGCTAGACCTTCTATGCGCTATTATACAACATTTTACTATAGATTATATGGTCATGCTATGCAGAGGATCAGTACAAGCGTCATCGCATCGAAAACAAGTCAATCAGGGAGGACTGGTCTTGTGCAGTTGAAAGAGTACATTCGTATGATCCGAAAAAGAATATGGTTAATTGGCGGTATCGTATTGTTGGTATGTGCTGTCGTGGGCGTGAAAAATGTATATTTTACCCCTCAGGTTTATGAAGCGACGGCGAAGCTTATTATCAACCAGACGCCAAGGCCGGATCGGGCGGGTTTCGTCGATTACAGTGTCGTCCAAACGAATATAGCCTTAACGAACTCCTATAAGCAAATTATGATGTCCTCGGCAATTATGGACCAGGTGGTCGCCAGTTTCCCCGATCTCAAGGTCACTCCGTCAGCTCTGACGCAAAAATTAAGAGTAAACACCGCAGGTGATTCGCAGGTCATGGATTTAACAATCCGCGATTTATCGTATACGAAGGCTGTCAAAACCGTAAATGCGGTAGCCAAAGTATTCAAACGACAAATCCCCTCTATCATGAAAATGGACAACGTCACGATTCTAAGCGAAGCCAGTCTGAGTGAACCGGCTGTTCCTGTGAACAGTAATCCCGCTATACAGATGCTTATTGCTTTTGCCGCCTCCTTGCTGCTGGGTATAGGCTTGGCGTTTTTGCTGGAAGTGCTGGACGATACCTTTAAAAATGAAGAGGACGTTGAAAAAGAACTCGGCCTGCCTACCTTGTCCCTGATTACGAAAATGAAAAAAGAAGACAGACGCTCTGACGGTTCCGCTACAACTCCCAAACAGGTAGGTGAAGGACAATATGCCGCGATTAATCAATAACCAGCTCGTCACATCCCTGCATGCCCAATCTTCCGTTTCGGAGGAGTACCGTATGCTTCGCACGAACATCCAGTTTTCCTCTGTAGACGAGCCGATTGAGGTTATGATGGTGGCGTCAGCTCAGGCGGGTGAAGGCAGGACGGTCACGATTAGCAATTTGGCTGTAACGTATGCGCAAGAGGGAAAAAAGGTGCTGGTTATGGACATGGATTTACGCCGCTCTTCCTTGCACCACATGTTCGGCTTGCGTAATCATACCGGTCTGACGCGGGTCCTGGCCAACCAGCAGCCATGGCAGGATGTGGTTCAGGAAACCGGGATCGACCATCTGTATGCCATTACAGCCGGACCGACTCCGCCGAATCCGTCCGAAATGCTCAGCTCTCGCAGAATGAACGCTCTATTGGCTGAGCTGAAGGAGCATTATGATGTGATTTTAATGGATACGCCGCCATTGCTGTCCTTTCCGGATGGCTTCATTATAAGCGCTATGTGTGACGGAGTGATTTTGGTGGTACAGGCAGGAAAGGTCAAAAAGGATCTCGTTAAGAAAGCAAAGGCAAATTTGGAAAGAGTAAAGGCACGTATTTTGGGCGTGGTGCTCAACAACGTGAAACGATCAAATACTCGTGCCGAACGCGGCATGGAGGAACGCAACCTGACATGAGCAGCAACAAGGGAAATGAAAGTTAATAAAATTCTTTTAACAATGAATAAATAATACTAATATATCGGAAATCGAGGTGATGAGCAGTGTCTTCTTCCCACTCGAACGAGGCCGAAGCTTTGAGTGCATCAGTGGAAGTGTATTCGGTCGATCATGGGCTTGAACGTCGGCAAGGATTGAGCGTATATCCGTTCGTGAAGCGAAGTATGGACATCATGCTGTCGTTCATTGGATTAATCGTGCTGTGCCCGGTATTTCTGCTCGTGATTTTGCTGATTAAGCTGGAGGACCCGAGAGGAAGCGCGTTATTTTATCAGGTTCGTATTGGTAAAAATGAGCGGCCGTTTCGCATGATCAAATTTCGTTCCATGGTGTCCGATGCCGAGGACAGATTGTCTGCGCTGCTGCTGGAGAATGAAATCGAGGGTGCAATGTTCAAAATGAGGGATGATCCGCGTATCACCCGAATTGGGCGCTTTCTCCGCAGAACGAGTATTGACGAGCTGCCGCAACTGCTGAATGTGCTGCGTGGGCAGATGAGTCTGGTAGGGCCTAGACCCCCGCTACCCAGAGAAGTCCATGACTATACGGTAAGGGATAAGCTGCGTCTGACCGTTACGCCAGGCTGTACCGGCCTATGGCAGATCAGCGGTCGTAATCATCTGAGCTTTAACCAGATGGTAGAGCTGGATCTGGAATACATATCCAGACGCAGTTTGCGCACAGATATCATCATCATGCTGAAAACATTCCGGGTGCTATTGGGCTCCAACGATGCGTATTAAATTCACTCCAACAGGAAGGGTAGGGGAAAGCATGGATCTTTATTCCAACATATATGTAGCAGGACACAACGGACTGGTGGGATCTGCAATTGCTCGGGCATTGAGCAAAGCAGGCTATCGTAACCTGATCACCCGCACAAGCAGTGAGCTGGATCTGCGCAACAAGGAGGCGGTAGACCATTTTTTCGAAACCGAATCGGTGGACTATGTATTTTTGGCAGCAGCCAAGGTTGGCGGGATTTTGGCGAACAATGATTACCCGGCGGATTTTATCCGTGACAACCTGCTCATACAGACGAATGTAATTGATGCAGCATACCGGGCGAATGTGAGCAAGCTGCTGTTCCTCGGGTCGACCTGTATTTATCCCAAATTTGCCCCGCAGCCGTTGCGGGAGGAATATCTGCTCACAGGTGAGCTGGAGCCAACGAATGAGGCTTATGCTATCGCTAAAATTGCCGGGATTAAAATGTGCCAGTCCTATAACCGTCAATATGGAACCCGTTTTATTTCGGTGATGCCTACGAATTTGTACGGTCCGGGCGACAATTTTGATCTTCAGACCTCTCATGTGCTGCCTGCGCTCATCCGCAAGTTTCACGAAGCCAAGCTGAATCAGTCCCCGACAGTCGAAGTATGGGGCTCCGGCACACCACGCCGTGAATTTCTTCATTCGGATGATTTGGCGGAAGCCTGTCTGTTCCTGATGAATAGCTATGAGGGAAATGAGATTGTGAACATCGGCGTTGGGGAGGATATTTCCATCCGGGAGCTGGCTGAACGGGTGAAGGAAGTCGTCGGTTATGAGGGGGAAATTACCTTTAACACGTCCGCTCCCGATGGCACACCGCGCAAGCTGGTGGATGTGTCCCGAATTTCCGGGCTGGGCTGGTCGGCGCGTATTTCACTGGAAGAGGGATTAAGGTCTGTCTATCAGGCATTTCAAGGTCTGGATCTGGTTGAACAATAAAAAAACGGTGGAGGAATAGGAATGAAAAAAGCGCTGATCACAGGGATTACCGGACAGGACGGATCTTATCTGGCTGAGTTGCTGCTGTCCAAAGATTATGAGGTGTACGGGGTACGCAGACGCACCAGTACGCCGAACTTTGAAAATGTGGCACATATCCAGAATGACATTCATTGGCTTTCCGGCGATATGACCGATCTGGCCTCGCTCATCGAAGCCGTGCGTCAGTCTGACCCGGATGAGGTCTATAACCTGGCTGCCCAATCCTTCGTCGCGGCCTCATGGCCGCAGCCCTTAGCTACCGGGCAGATTACAGCGCTATCCGTCACCAATATGCTGGAGGCGGTACGGATTGCCAAGCCGGATACGCGCTTTTATCAGGCGTCGAGCAGTGAGATGTTCGGCAAGGTGCTGGAGACGCCGCAGACAGAAACGACCCCATTTTACCCGCGCAGCCCTTACGGTGTCGCCAAAGTGTACGGTCATTGGATCACGGTGAACTACCGCGAAAGCTTTGATATGTTTGCATGCTCCGGCATTTTGTTCAATCATGAGTCGCCCCGCCGTGGGCTGGAGTTTGTAACACGCAAAGTGACGGACGCTGTAGCCCGTATCAAGCTGGGTTTGCAGCAGGAGCTGCGCATGGGGAATCTGGATTCGCTACGGGACTGGGGTTTTGCAGGAGATTATGTTAAGGCGATGTGGATGATGCTCCAGCAGGATCAACCGGATGATTACGTCATTTCCACGGGAGAAATGCATTCCGTCCGCGAACTGCTGCAAATTTCCTTTTCCCATGTAGGTCTGAACTATGAGGATTATGTCGTCATTGATCCTCAGTTTGTCCGTCCGGCAGAGGTGGATCTACTGCTCGGCGATTGCGCCAAGGCGAAGGAAAAGCTGGGCTGGCGAGTGGAGGTAGGCTTCGAACAGCTCATTCATATGATGGTGGACACAGACTTGGAGCGGGTAAAAAGACAGGCTGCGGTCGAAGCTTCCGTCGTCGTATAAGACATGGAGGGGCCACCCGCTTGCCGGGAGGTCTCTTCGCTGTACATTATTGTAGTCGCATCGGCAGAACAGCATGCTATGAAGCCGTGCGAAAGGTCATTTTTCAAGATGGAGTAGAGCTTATGACATTAGTCAAAAATCGTGCCAAACCGCGCAGAAGTCTGCTGGTGAATACGTCTTGGCTGTTCGGCGACAAAATGATCCGCATGGTGTTTGGGCTGGCGGTCAGCATTATCATGGCGAGAGTGCTCGGACCGGAGGAACTGGGGAAATGGAATTATGCGGAATCTTTTTTCGGGATGTTCCTGATCTTCACGACGCTTGGTTTTGATTCCATATTGGTGCGCGATCTCGTCAAGGACCCCAAGGATGAGCATGAGTTATTGGGTACGGCGATTCTGCTGAAGCTGGTGGGTACTTTGGTAGCCATTGTCCTGTCCTGCTCCTTCATTTCGCTGCTCAGACCGGAGGATAGTTCCGTACGGTTGATCAATCTGATTCTGGCAACGGCCTCGGTGTTTCAGTTGTTCGATATCATCGACTACTGGTTTCGGGCGCAGATGTTGTCCAAATACACGGTCATTGCCAAGAACACAGCCTTTGTCCTCAGCTCCACCGTTAAAATCATTTTATTGTTGTCCGGTGTCCCCATATGGGTGGTGGCGCTGTGCGCTCATGGAGAGTTTCTGCTCGGAAGTCTGATTCTGCTGTATTTCTTCCGTAAGGAAGGACGGCATGTACACAAGTGGACGTTCAGCCTAACCACAGCACGACGAATCATGAATCACAGTTGGCCGCTTATTTTGTCATCCTCCGCTGTATATGTACAGGCACGGATCGATCAGGTCATTATCGGCGAGATGCTGGGAGATGCGGCGGTGGGGCAATATTCTGTTGCGCTCCGTCTCATTGAAGTGCTGGGCTTCATTCCGGTCGTTCTTACCACAGCATATGCCCCGGTGGTGACCCGTTCCAAGATGAAAGGGAGCGACGAATACAGACAAACGTTGTCCAACGTGTACCGACTGATGTTTATTTGCTTTCTGGTGACCTCGATACCGTTATTTTTTCTGTCCCAATGGGTGGTAGTCGTGCTGTATGGGCGGGAATTTACCGAGGCTGGCTCGTTGCTGTCGCTGTTTGCGATTCGTCTGTTTTTTACCAATTTCAGTGTTGCCAAAAGCTTGTTTATCACGAATGAAAATTTGTTCAAATATACGCTGCTGACCTCGATCGTGGGTGCGGTCACGAATGTGGCTTTAAATTATGCGCTTATCCCATTGCTTGGTGTTCGAGGCTCGCTGGTGGCGACCATCTTGTCTTTTACGATATCTGTATTTTTATTAGATTTGCTGTTTAAGGAAGTCAAAGCCAATTTGGGCTGGATGATGAAGTCGATCCTGACCTTCTGGCGTGTTCACATTACAGTACCGAAAGTTGGAGAGAACAATCATGATACCCATTAAACCGTTTGTTCAGCATGAGGGGCAGTGTCCGCATTGTGGAGGTAAGGTACGGGGCGGAGAGGTGCTGTGGCAGGGAATTCATGTATGTGTCAGCACTTGGTGTGAAGGCTGTGGACGTGAATATATCGAGGATATGCGGGTTGGTCATGCCACGTATTCACCCTATCGGGTAGAAATGCCCAACTATACATTGACTGGAGATGCAAAGTCGAGAAAATGGCTCGGAGAGCCCTTGCGGCAATCGTTGCTGAGTCCTTCCTATGATTTGGCGGTCGGCATGACTGTGCATACAATGAAACCCTTTAAGCGCGTCATCATCGTCAATACGATTGATTATTTGTATGGTCACGCCTTGCTCAAGCTGCTGAATGTACAGCGGGAATATGAACAATCGCCGGAGCTGGGCATCGTCGTTATTGTGCAAAAATCGCTGGAGTGGATGGTTCCCGCATGTGTGGCTGAAATCTGGACAGTCGATGTGCCGTTCAGCAAGGCCCGCAACTTCTATCCGGTGCTGCATCATCGGATGATAGAGGAACTGGTACGTTTTGATGAGGTCTATGTCAGTCCGGCGTATTCACACCCCAGCCAGTTCGATATTGAGCAGTTTACGGGTGTCCCGCGTTATGAGGATGGCCGTGAATCGGAGCCGCGCATTACCTTTGTATGGAGGGAAGACCGCTTGTGGAGCGGCAGCCATCATATCGCACGGGCAATACAGAAATTTCCGCAGCTCAAACGTTGGCTTAAACCGCTGATTTATCATCAGCGCCGCAAAATCATCCGGTTGTTCCGCAGGCTGCTGGAATCCTTTCCGGATTACCGTTTTACGGTTGCCGGATTGGGTCGCACGGGGAGCTTCCCGGCATGGATTACGGACGAACGTGTCGCACGCTTCGACCGGGAAAGTGAGCTGCGGGTATGCGAGGTGTATGCAGCCAGCCGATTAGTGATCGGCATTCACGGCTCCAATATGCTGCTGCCCTCCGCACATGCCGGCATGACGATTGACTTAATGCCCAAGGATCGTTGGGGCAACTACGCGCAGGATATTTTATTTCATGAAACGGACCATCGGCTTACGGCTTATAAATACCGTTTTGTCCCGATGGAGTCGAGCGTGACATTGGTGGCGGATATGGCGGCTGCCCAGCTTAAAGGAGCAGACCATTTTAATATGCAGATGACGGAAGAAAAGCAGCGGGAGCATTCGGTTTGGAGGGGGGAAGCCGCTTCGGGTAGGGTTTGATCTCCTAGCTACGACTGTCGGTGTAAGGCGCTTCGAGTAGCATTTGATCTTCCGATCGCTGTTGACGTGGGATTCCCTGGATTAAATAAGCCCTGTAGAGGGCAGAATCCCACGTCAAAGGCGAACGCTGACGCTTCTCCAGATTCAAATCCTACCCTCCGCTACTCACCGCCGCCAAAAAGAATTTCCCCCAGCCCATAGGGTGGGGGAAGGTAGAGCCCGCCCGGCGATAGCTTCGCTCTATCGCCGTAAATCTTTCGCCGGGCACTTCATGCCCTAAGTTCCCTTTTTTTAAATTAGGGTGACTTTATGGACACGGCGGTCAGCAGCGGAGTGGATGGAATCGTTCTGAAGAAGCGATAGCGTTCGCCTTTACCCCCGGATTTCACCCTTTAAAGGGTTTATACAGTCAGATGAAATCCGGGGGTAACAGCGATCGGAAGAATGATCCATCCACGTAGCGTTCTCACCCCGCACTCCCATAACTCACCCAATATGAAATGGCAGGAGTCTAATGATGATTCGAAAAATATTGTATCTTCGCAATTTTGCCAGCAAGGTGAACGGGGCCTCATACAATTTGCAGGAAGTCGGCTTGGGTAAAGCACTCGTTCGGAAAGGCTTCGATTGCGACATTGTCTACTACAACGACCACAAGGAAACCCATCTGGAGCAGGTATACCGTCACGAAGGCTGCACATTGCGCATCATCTGGCTCCACGGGTTTAAGTTCCTGAGCAACAGCATCTATAGGGATGTCCTCAAGGATTCGTTTTTGGCTGCTTATGATTTGGTCATTTCCACAGAATACAACCAGATCATGACTTATCTGCTTTCCCGCAAATGTCCCGAGAAGCTGGTGCTGTATCACGGCCCGTACCGGGATAACACACATGCGCTGATCCGAAGATTGTACGATACCCTGCTACTGCCGAAGGTGGCAAAGTCTCTACGCTGTACCTATGTCAAATCCGATCTTGCCAAGCGCTATCTGGAGGATAAAGGCTTTCACAACGTCGTCACCCTTGGGGTTGGACTGGACCGCAGCAAAGTGGAGGGAAAGTTCAACAATGACAACAGCGGCAACGACAAAAGCGAAGGCCGGGAGAAAAATCCTGAGGTCGCGGATGAGCTGAGGCGGCTCGGGGATCGTCCGGTGCTACTGTATGTCGGCGTGCTGGAGGAGCGGAGAAATATACGTTTTATGCTAGGCGTGTTCAAAAAGATACTTCAAAAGCATCCCTGTTGCCTTTTGTTAATCGTCGGGGATGGGCGTAAAGCGGATACGGATCGCTATTGGGCCTATGCCCATGAGCTTGGGCTGACGGACAGTATTTTGCATTTTCCAAGAGTGGAGCAGCGGCATCTGTGGCAGATTTATGGAGCGGCGGATGTGATGCTGTTCCCGACTCATTACGATATTTTCGGTATGGTGCTGCTGGAAAGTATGCTGTTTCGTGTCCCGATTATTTCTTCGGTGAATGGTGGTTCGGTTACCTTGATCGAGGACGGAGTGAGCGGAGTGATCCTGAGCAGCTTTTCAGAGGAGGAATGGGTGAGTCGAGTCTCTGAATTGTTGGACAATGCTGAGCTTAGACGAAGTATGGCGGAGCAGGCGTTTCTTACAGTTGAGCGTATGTCGTGGGATCGTATTGCGGAAGAAATGCTAAGTCACTCACGGATACAACCGATGCAGCCTATGCACCATCCTATGCAATCCGGGCAGGAAAGAGGGACAGCCACGTGAGCAAACAGATCAGCATACAGACGAGGTCCCCAGTGCGTGAACAGGCTTCAAACCTAGACCATCATCATGTTCAGGGGGAGGTCCCTCAGTCCGACATATCATCACCATTATCGGATACAGCAAGCCATGTCCATCGACGTGAACATAGCCATAAAACGGTGGGCAGGGTGCTGGTCATCCATAACTTTTATCAGCAAAGCGGGGGAGAAGACAAGGTTGTTGAGCAGGAATTGGCTATGCTGCGCTCCAGAGGGATTGAGACAGAGCACTATTATGTGCATAACGACAGCATCCAAAGCAAAGGGTTGATTAACATGGCAAAGCTGGCAGTCGAGGCGGCATGGTCCCTGCCAGAGTTTAAAAGAATCAAAAAGCTGCTTCTGCGGGTGAAGCCGGATGTGGTGCATGTGCATAACTTTTTTCCGGTTATTTCGCCTTCCGTCTATCATGCCTGTGAACGATTAGGGATTCCGGTCGTCCAGACGCTGCATAATTACAGGCTGATTTGTCCGGCGGCGACCTTTATGCGAGGGAATGAGGTTTGTGAAAAATGCCTGCACGGCACGTTGCTGCATTCCATCCGCCACGGGTGCTACCGGGACTCACAGCTACAGACGATTCCGGTGGCGGCGATGATCAAGTTCAACGATCTGATTGGCACATGGCAGCACAAAGTAAACCGATATATTGCGCTGACCAAGTTTGCAAGGGACAAATTTGCCGAAAGCGGCATTCCACCAGATCGTATCGCGGTAAAGCCTAACTTTATCCAACGTAAAGAGGTGGAAGCCGTGTATGACCCGGATGATCGTTACTTGTTGTTTGTGGGGCGGATCTCAGCTGAAAAAGGGGTGCGTAATCTGCTGCAAGCCTGGACACAGGTGGAAGATCGGGGCGGCTTGAGACTGGTCATCATTGGGGATGGCCCGGAAAAGGCTGAACTGGCTGCCGCTTATCCACAGGAGGACATTCGTTTTCTCGGCAAGCAGGATGGAGACACGGTGCTGGATTGCATGAGCCGGGCCATGTATGTCATGGTCCCTTCCATTTGGTATGAAGGCTTTCCCATGACCATCGTAGAGTCCTATTCCGTGGGAACCCCGGTGTTGTGCAGCCGAATCGGGGCACTGGAGGAAGTGGTGGAGGATGGAGTGACCGGGTTCCATTTCCAACATGATGATATGGAACATATAAGTGCCGTAATCCGTCGTGCGACAGCCTATGAAAACTATCCAGCCATGAGACAGAAGGTATCGGAAATATATGCTGCACGCTATACAGAAGAAGTGAATTACGAGCAACTGATGGCCATATACAGCGAGGCGATAGAGGAGCGTGATTATGAAGCAGCTGCCCCAGTATAGAGTCGGAAGGATTGCGGACGCAGATATTGCGGCGCTTACGTTTCAGGAAACAGTACACACGGTGGAGCAGTGGGCCGTCGGGCGCAAGGACAGCTATGTATGTATCTGCAACACGCATTCCATTGTTACAGCCGGAAATCAATCCGAGTTCCACGAAGCACTCGCGCGTGCAGATTTGTGTACCCCGGATGGTATGCCGCTGGTATGGGCGCTCAAGCTGTACGGATTTGAGTGTCAGGACCGGGTAGACGGCCCCAGTCTGATGCTCAAGTTGTGCGAACGCGCGCCGCAGACAGGATTAAGTATTTATTTTTACGGCAGCACGCCGGATACGCTGGACAGCTTGAAGGAAAGAGTGGAGCAGGACTACCCAGAAATCCGCATCGCAGGTGGCTTTTCACCGCCATTTCGGGAGCTTCGGCCGGATGAGGAAGAGCAGATTATTCATGACATCAACTCGTCAGGTGCGCATATCGTTTTCGTCAGCTTGGGCTGTCCGAAGCAGGAAATATGGATGTATCGTAACAAAGACCGCATCCGTGGCGTGATGATTGGTGTAGGAGCGGCCTTTGACTATATCACCGGAAAGGTTCGCAGACCGCCGCTAATGATACAAAAGCTGGGGCTGGAGTGGCTGTACCGCCTGATTAGCGAGCCGAAACGGTTGTGGAAGAGATACGTTTATAACAATCCGGTGTATGTATACCGATTTCTCAAATCCTATCGGCGGAACAAACGGCTTACGCTCCATCATAATCGGCATGCAGGGAGAGGCGTAGAGAAGTGAAGCTGGTAAAAGCGTAATTCAGCGAGACAGTATGTAAAAGGGGGAGCCGTTTTGAAGCTATGTGTAATTGGTGCAGGGTATGTCGGACTGGTATCGGGAGTCTGTTTTGCTGCGCTCGGGAATACGGTCGTCTGTGTCGACCAGAATGAGGACAAAATTAGTCAGCTTCATGAAGGAAAAGTACCGATTTATGAGCCGGGCTTAAAAGGCTTGATCCAGGATAATGTCGAGCAGGGACGCCTGACCTTTACAACAGATACCGCATCTGCGGTAGAGGGAGCGGAGATTGTTATTTTGGCAGTGGGTACACCTTCGTTGCCGGGCGGGGAAGCAAACCTGTCCTATATTGAAGGAGCCGCACGCGAGGTGGCAGACGCCATGAATGGCTACAAAGTGATTGTCACCAAAAGCACGGTGCCTGTCGGAACCAATGATCGTATTCACAGCCTGATCGCGAGCCGCACAAACTACTCTTTTGGCGTGGCTTCGGTTCCTGAATTTTTACGTGAAGGCTCGGCGGTAGCAGATACGCTCCAGCCGGACCGCATCGTGATCGGGGCATCCGATCCTCATGTCGCCGCTGTGCTGTGTACGCTGCATGAGCCGCTGACGACAAATATTTTGACCACAGATATCCGTTCGGCGGAGATGATCAAGTACGCGTCGAACGCTTTTTTGGCGACTAAAATTTCGTTTATTAATGAGATTGCGAATATCTGTGAGAAAGTGGGCGCAGACGTCACGCGTGTGGCACACGGCATGGGGCTGGATCAGCGGATCGGTTCCTCTTTTCTGTCCGCAGGCATCGGCTATGGCGGCTCTTGTTTTCCCAAGGATACACAGGCGCTGATCCAGATTGCGGGCAATGTGGATTATGAATTCAAGCTGCTGAAATCCGTGGTGGAAGTGAATCAGGGGCAGCGCTTTAATGTAATTCGTAAGCTGGAAGAAGCGCTGGGTGATCTGGAAGGAGCCACGATTGGCATATGGGGGCTGGCATTCAAGCCTAATACAGATGACGTAAGAGATGCTCCAGCACTGGATATTATGCAGTCGCTTCTGGAAGCGGGGGCGCAAATTCGCGCGTATGACCCGGTCGCTACCGCAAACTTCCGCAGAATGCTGGACAGCTCGGAAGTGACGTGGGCCAATAGCGCACGAGAAGCGGCAGAAGGATGCGACGCGCTGTGCTTGCTAACCGAGTGGGAGGAATTTGGTGAGGTGGGGCTGGGCGAGCTGAACGAGCTTATGAAGCATCCCATTATGATCGACGGACGCAATGTGTACCGTGAGGAGCAAATCAGGCAGTCTGCCTTTGCATACTATTCTGTCGGCAGGCCGCAGATGAACAATCTGGATATGGATCGTCATCGGTCTGTAATGAACCCGTAAAGGGGGAGGCTCTGTATGAAACGATGGCTGAAAATAACATTAGGGGCCGCTGCATTATTGATGGTGAGTGCTGGTGTTTACACCGCTTACGTATATCATTCCGTTCAAACGGCGGCAAATGCCATGTACCATCCGCGTAGTATCGTGCAGCCCGCCGCGATTTCTACCCTTACAACAGGCGGAGCGGCACGCCCGGCAGTTACAGGCAACGGTTCGGGTATGCCCAATCCGGCAGCCATATCCCAATTCAAGCCATTCACCGTGCTTGTGTTGGGCGTGGACCAGCGTCCCCATGATCGGGGGCGCTCGGATACGATGATCGTCCTGTCCGTTAATCCCGCCGAAGGCACTGTATTGATGTTCAACATCCCGCGCGATACGCGAACAGAACTGATCGGCAGAGGACGTGAGGACAAAATCAATCATGCCTTTGCCTTCGGCGGCGTGGACATGTCGATCCGTACGGTAGAGCATTTCTTGAATCATCCGATGGATTACTATGTGCAAATGAACATGGAAGGGTTTGCAAAAATGGTTGACCTTTTGGGGGGAGTCGCGGTTAACAATCCGCTCGATTTTCAATATGAGGGCCATCATTTTGCGCAGGGCAGCTTGAAGCTGAACGGAACTGAGGCGTTGTCCTATGCGCGGATGCGTTTTGATGATCCGCGTGGGGACCTCGGGAGAAATGCCCGCCAGCGGGAGCTGCTCAAGCAAATTCTCGCACAGGCAATCAGCAAGGAAGGACTGCTAAAGGTAAAACCGATATTGCAGGCAGCGGGGGAGCAGATCCGCACGGATATTACCTTTGATGATATGACGACCTTCCTGACCCGGATCGGCCCGTCCCTACGGCAGACGGATATGGTTGAGTTGAAGGGCCATGGAACCAAAATCAACGGAGTGTATTATTACATCGTGGATGATCAGGAACGCCAGCGTATCCATGGACTGATGGAGCAGCATTTGCTCACCACAGCGATATCACCTTAGGCTTGTCTAATGCAATCGGGTGGCTTGTAAGGAGGTCACCCCACCCGTTATTCTCTTCTACGCTCTTCTAAACTCGGCTTGTCCTACATACATCTGTAGAGTATTCAGTAGATGTCCAACTGAGGGGAGGGGCGATTTGTGCTGTTCAGAAGAAGAGCGGCTTCTGCGTTCGTCCGCAAGCTGCTGTATTTTGCATTGATATGCGGGCTGTTATGGCTGCTGTGGCTGGGTCTGCGCGGGGTGATGTCTACGGGTGAGGGTGATCAGGCGGTTGAAGCGCTGAATGAGTTCTATACGATGGAGCAGTCAGGTAATTTTGGAGGCTCCTGGGAGCTTTTTCATTCACAAATGAAGAAGAAATTCGAAAAATCCACGTATGTGCAGCAGCGTGCGCATGTGTTTATGCAGGATATGGGGACAGATACGTTCACATTCGAGCTGGGAGAGCCGCAGGCTGAATATGATATTCGCACAGAGCAGAGTGGAGACGAGCTGGGGAAGGTTTACCGTATTACAGTTACTCAGCATTACAAGACCCGGTTCGGAAATTTTGATATCGTACAGCCTTGTTATGTGACGCAGGAAGGTGAAGAGTGGCGGGTGCTCTGGATATACAAGGATAAGGAATAGATCGGACGCAGTGTTTCTAACAGGTTAAATATGGTACAATACTTCCAAAACCGGAAATGAACAGCAAAATAGAATAGAGCTTCACTCCGGATGGAAGGAGTTTCATAGCATGCAGCAAGCGACAGGACAGCTTCCCGTCATACGTATGGAGGGTGTGAGTAAAATCATTTCCTCAAAAGCGATTGTGGACGATCTGACGCTGGAGGTTCCAGCGGGGCAGGTATTTGGTTTCCTCGGACCGAACGGTGCGGGAAAAACAACCACCATCCGTATGATGGTTGGTCTGATTTCGATCAGCAAGGGCGATATCCATATTTGTGGAGATAGCATCAAAACCGATTTTGAAAAGGCCGTTTCCCACGTTGGTGCGATTGTGGAGAACCCGGAGATGTACAAATTTCTGACCGGCTATCAAAATTTGCAGCATTTTGCGAGAATGTCACCAGGGGTTACCAGGGAGCGCATAGATGAGGCGATCCGTTTGGTAGGACTCGGAAACCGGATTCACGATAAAGTCAAAACCTACTCGCTCGGAATGCGGCAGAGACTCGGGGTAGCACAGGCGATCTTGCATCGGCCGAAGCTGCTCGTGCTGGACGAGCCGACCAACGGTCTGGACCCGCAGGGTATCCGCGAACTGCGGGATTATTTGCGACAGTTGAGCCGGAGCGAGGGAATTACAGTATTTGTATCGAGTCATTTGTTGTCCGAAATGGAGCTGATGTGCGACCGTGTCGCCATTATCCAAAGCGGACGGCTGATTGACATCAAGCAGCTAAAGAGTACAGGTGGAGAGGCCCAGACGGCGGAAATTGCTTTTGAAGTGAATGATCCCCAGCAAGCCTATGCGCTTGCCAGTGCAGGGCGCGTCGAAGGCAATCAACTGCTGCTGCATCTGGAGCGGGAGCAGATAGCAGACATGAACAGCCTTCTTACTGCAAATGGAGTCAAGGTATATGCGATTCGTCCGGTGGCCCGTACGTTGGAAGATCAATTCTTGGAAGTGACGGGAGGCGGGTCCATTGGCTGACTTCTTCAAGCTGGTACATAACGAAAATCTTAAAATTTACTTGCGTGTACGGACGTGGATTATGCTAGGGCTGCTGGCGGTCATCACGGCTGTGATTCCGATGCTGATTGCCCTGGTTTCCGATCAGGTCAGCGTGTGGGATGGTATCGTGTTGACGGCGATGTTTACATTTTTCCTCAATACGACGTTTACGGTCATTGTAGCGGCTGATTCGGTGGCGGGTGAATTTACATGGGGAACCATCAAGCTGCTGCTTATCCGCCCTTGGACCCGCAGCAAAATTCTTTTGTCCAAATATATATCGGTCATCCTGTTCAGTTTGCTCGGAACGTTCATTTTAATAGCGATGGTTTCGCTGTCCTCTTGGCTGATGTTATCCAAAGATACGCCAGCCGGTTCGATTCCGCCGTTCAGTGATCCGATATCTTATGTAACACTGAACTTCTTGTACAGCTATATCGCTCTATTCGTGACCATCGCCTTTGCTTTTATGCTGTCCGCTGTTTTTCGTTCCAGCGCCTTGGCGATTGGCCTGTCTTTGTTCATGATGTTCACCAAAACAATCTATAATTCAATCGGTTTGTTTAGTACAGATCGTTATGAATGGACCAAATACGTGCTGTTTACGCATATGGACCTGAAAAAATATCTCGAAATGCCGCCGGGCACGGTAAGTTCTGGTTTGACCTTTTCGCTCACCGTGCTGGCTGCCTATTATGTAGTTTTTATCGCAATTGCCTGGGTAGTTTTTGTAAAACGGGATGTTTCAACCTAAACCCGATCCTCTGGTTCGATCTGATTTTCATAACTTGAGAATTTCACCATATTCTGAAAGCAGTAAAAAGGACGTGTTAAATGGCTATCCATTTGCACGTCCTTTTTGCGCTGTTTTGGCGCTGTATCTATACAATTACCGCTACAGATTATGCGTGCCGGGGTATATTGCAACCTATTTTCAGCAAGAATCAATCAATAGGGTCGTTTTGCGTTTAAAGAGGTAGAGAGAAACAGATCAGAAGGGGGTGCTGCATGATATGCTGCCCAATAATCGTTTTTTTCGCCTGACTACAGGTATTGTCATGCTCTTGCTCATCATTTACTTGGGCACCAAAGTAAGTTTTATATTCAGCCCCATCGTATCTCTGGTCAGCTTGCTGGTTGTACCGTTGATGCTGTCCTTTTTTTTCTACTATTTATTGAGGCCAGTGGTAGATGTGATGGAACGAAGAAAAATCAAGCGTCCCGTCTCCATTTTGCTGATTTATCTGGTCATTGCCGCGCTGCTGTTTATTTTCTCATGGGGTGTATGGCCTACATTGCGTGATCAGGTAACGAATTTATTTGAAAATGCGCCGAAGCTCATTAGCAGTCTGGTTGATCAATTGAGCCAATGGCGGCATAATCAATCCTTGAGACAAGTGCTGCCTCCGGGGGAAGATCCGCTGTCACGACTGTCGGATACGTTGAATGAGGCTTTTTCAGCTCTGTCCGATTATTCGGTTAAGCTGGTATCGTTCGTATCCTACTTTTTTATCGTCTTGGCTACCTTTCCGATTTTGCTCTATTACATGCTGAAGGAGGGGAGCAAGTTTGGTCCCAAAATGCTAAACTTCTTTCCTAAAAAATATCACAAGGACGCGCTGGAGGTCATGGAGGATATCGACAGTGCGCTCAGCAGCTTTATCGTGAGTCGGGTGCTGATAAATGTCGCGCTGGGTATTATGATGTTCCTTGGCTTTCTAATCATCGGTCTGCCTTACGCCTTGCTGCTCGCGGTCATTTCGATTTTTCTCAATTTTATCCCTTATGTGGGGGCTGTGGCGGCTTCCATACCCGTCGTCATTATCGGGTTTCTTGAATCACCTTCCATGGCGATCTGGTCGCTGGTCGTCGTGATCGCTGCCCAGCAAATTCAGGACAATTGGTTGTCACCTGTTGTGTTTGGCAAGCAACTGGATATTCATCCGCTGACTGTCGTTATACTGTTATTGGTCGGTGGTGACTTGCTTGGCATTTTGGGTATCGTTTTGGTTCTTCCGCTGTACATGTGCGCTAAAATAGTGATACGCAAGGTGTATCATTTATTTTTGGAACACAGGGTAGAGGATATGATGGAATGAATGAAGGATAGGATGGAGTAAATGGAATTATCCCGTCTCTGATTGCAGGGTCGCTTGACTGGTATCTTTGTCTTTGCGAGTACCGGATTGTGTTTCAAGGTCAGAATCGTCAGTTGAAGCAGACGGTTCTGCGTCTTTCGTGCGGATCATCTGACTCGTACCGTCCAGTACGCCGCCTTCGGAGATGACCAGCGCGGAGACGGCTGCCTTGCCGTACAGTTCGCCCGTAGACGTAATCGTCAGCCGTCCCTCTGTGGTGATGCTGCCGAATACCTTGCCGGCAAGGATGACGTCCCGTGCGATGATATCCGAACGCACGACAGCAGATTCCCCGATCACGACGGCGCGAGTGCTGCGGATATCGCCCTGAAAATGGCCATCAATTCGAATATTGGCCTCAGCCTCAATCGTACCTTCAAAGCTGGTGCCGTTAGCCAACAGCGTATCGGTCGCAGGAGCGGCCAGCTTTTTTTTGGAGTCCTTGAACATGTTGTTTTCCTCCAATCCTTTATTGTACATACAGTAACGGATCGACAGGCTGACTATGCTTGACGATCTGAAAATGAAGATGAGGCCCCGTGCTTCTTCCCGTACTTCCCAGAAGGCCGATGGTCTGCCCTTTACGGACTCGTTCCCCCGGAGTCACCTGCATACCGCTCAGGTGCATATACCAGGACTGGAATCCGTCAGGATGCTGGATGATAATGCACTTGCCCCGTGCCCCGCTGGAGGCTGCCTCCAGCACGGTGCCCGCTCCTGCCGCATAGACGGGCTCACCCGTTTGTCCGGCAATATCCACGCCCGAATGGAAAGCCGATTTGCCCGTAAACGGATCGCTGCGATAGCCGAAGCTGGAGGTCATCCGGCGTGAACTGACAGGCCAGGCCGAAGGCTTGCCTTGTTCGGCAAGCGCCAGTCTGCGGGTCTGGAGCAACTGTGCGGCATGCTTCTGCTCAAGGTTCTGCTGTACGGCATACGCCTGCTGAATAGAGCGGGGAACCGTGCGTTCTACCGTGTCCAGCAGGGATTCGATTTCCTGAAAATCATCCATAGCTTGACGAGTAAGCATGGCTGTATTTTCATGAACTGTAATCAACTCGCCCCCGCTATGGCCGGAGGCATCCCAGGAGAGTGGGGTCATAGTCGATTTGCTGCTACTGGTGGCAGAGGATTTTCCGTATTTACGGATAAATTGCTGCATCTGCTGCTCCAGTTCCGTTACACGCTGGAGGCGTTCGCGAATACTGGTCGCCTGATTCGTCAGTTCCATGACTTCGCGGCGCAATCGCCCGATTGCCGCATCCTTGTCCGCTACCGTAACCTCCATCTGCAAGCTCTGGACGGCAAGATTCGTTTCCATTTGGGAAATGATATGGGAAGAACGGATTTGCAGCCCGATCACGAGTGTAGAGATGGACGCGATCACAAGGGTCGGGACGAGAATGACAGCGGCTGTAGAGCATTGCAACTGCTTGGGTGGTTGCTGTGCATCTCGAATGACGAGCAAGGTCATCCGGCGATTTAGGCTTCCTTTTTTCATAATCGCTCCTTTCCGGACATCGCTCCTATAGTGCTTGGTTACTATCTATTCAGCTTAAGGGGCAAACATGTCAAAAAAATTGGAGCTTGGTATATAACATAGATATATAAGGAGGCTTAAACATGCTGTGGTTGCTGTTGGTATTAATTGTTTTTATTTTTCAGACCGGGACGATCCTGCTCTTTGAATTTCGCAAGCCGTCCAAGGCGGTAGCCTGGCTATTTATTTTGTTCTGCTTCCCGCTCATCGGCTTTGTCGTGTACTACTTTGTTGCACAGGATTATAAGAAGCGCAAAATGGTGCGAAAAAGGGGATCGCAGCTATTTCGTGAATTCCGCGAGCGCCTGTGGTCACAATCGAGGGTGATTGAGAATGTGGAACAAATGCACAATCCTCATTTCAAGCACCAGGAGCGTCTGTTTAACCAGCTAATTCGCATGTCGGAAAATCCGTTGACCGGCTGCAATCGCACCCGTGTGCTAACGAATGGGGAGGAAACCTTTGAGGCGATGCTGACAGCGCTGGAACGGGCGCAGCATCATATTCATGTGGAGTTTTACATATTCCGGTCGGACGACATCGGTACCCAATTTCAGGAGCTCATGATCCGCAAGGCGCGTGAGGGGGTGAGGGTTCGATTCGTTGTGGACGGCGTGGGGAGCTACAATTTGCCGTATTCCTTTATTCGTGCCTGTGGTGAGGCAGGTGTAGAGTTTCATTATTTTCTGCCCCCGTTTTTCGCCACGCTGGATCGCCGGATTAACTACCGGAATCACCGTAAAATCGTAGTGGTGGACGGATTGATCGGGTTTGTTGGAGGCATTAATGTGGGCGACGATTACCTCGGCAAATACCCCAAGGTGGGATTTTGGCGGGACACGCATTTGCAGATTGAAGGAGATAGCGTCTATTTTCTGCAAAATGCATTTCTGAGCGACTGGAAGCTGGCCTCCGGGGAACGGCTGATGGATGAGAATTTATTTCCGCCGCATACCTGTGATGGAGATGAGGAAGTACAGATTTTGAGCAGCGGTCCCGATCAGGTATGGGATACGATCCAGGAAATGTGCTTTGGTGCGCTGGCGGTTGCCAAGAAGCGGATTTGGATTACCACGCCGTATTTTATTCCCGATCAGGGTATTTATGAGGCGCTTAAGCTGGCGGCGGTCAGTGGCGTAGATGTGCGAATTATTATTCCATACAAATCGGATTCAAAGCTGGTGCATCTGGCGTCTCTGTCCTATGTACAAGAGCTGCTGGAGGCGGGTGTGGAGTTCTATCAATACCGTAAAGGATTTATTCACGCTAAAATCATCATTGTGGATGATTTGCTCGGCTCGGTCGGGACCGCCAATATGGATATGCGCAGCTTTTTCTATAATTTTGAGCTGACCGCTGTACTCTTTGCCCGGTCAGCGCTGGAACACCTTTCGGCCGATTTTGAAGAGGACCTGTCCAACTCCTCGCACATTGATTTAAAGGTGTTCCGCAGACGGCCACGATTACAGAAAACAACTGAAATTCTGGCTCGTATGCTCTCTCCGCTCCTTTAAGGGCGGTTTTCGCCGTTTTTATCAATATAATCCCGCTTTATTGACATTTACGTGCTTTTTGCTAACTTTTTTGCGCAAAATCACTGTTTTATGGTATAGTATTCATATAACACAAGCGCGGTAAAGGAGAAGGGACTGCGGATCGCAGCCCCTTTTTCGGTCCAATATACCATACTGTAACGGGGGGATTTATATATGAGTGTAGTGAGCAAGGAAGTCCACAATCTGTCTGAGATCACAGATGTGACCGGAGAGTTGACCAAGATCAGCAAAATTCCAGCCAATCCTAAAAACAAAGCAAAACGCCTGTTTCGGCGTGCGGCCATGATTATTTTCGGTGCAGCGCTTATGGCAGTGGGCCTCGAAATATTCCTGGTTCCTAACGGCGTTATCGACGGTGGGGTCACAGGTATTTCAATTATGGCCTCCAAGATTACTGGCTATCCACTCGGCATTTTCCTGACCCTGTTGAACCTTCCATTTTTGGTTATCGGCTACAAGCAAATCGGTAAAACCTTCGCTTTATCCACATTATTCGGCATTATTGTGATGTCTATCGGTACCACGTTACTTCACAATGTAAATGCGTTGACCCCTGGTGAACCGCTGCTCGGCGCGATCTTTGGCGGTGTCATTCTCGGCCTTGGGGTAGGTCTCGTCATCCGGTCCGGCGGCTCGCTGGATGGAACAGAGATCGTAGCTATTCTCGTCAGTGAAAAAACTCCTTTTTCGGTCGGTGAGATCGTACTTTTCGTTAACATCTTCATTCTGGGCAGTGCAGGCTTTGTATTCGGTTGGCCGAATGCCCTGTACTCCATGATTGCTTATTATATTGCGATGAAAATGATTGATATTACCATCGAAGGTCTGGATCAGTCCAAATCGGTCTGGATTATTAGTGAAAAATACCGCGACATCGGGGATGCCCTGACGGACCGTCTTGGACGGGGCGTAACCTATCTGGAAGGTGAGGGCGGCTTTACAGGCGATAGCAAGAAAGTCATTTTCGTCGTCATCACCCGTCTGGAAGAAGCGAAGCTGAAGAACATCGTTGAAGATTGGGACCCGCAAGCCTTTGTGGCGATTGGTAACATTCATGATGTGAAGGGCGGACGCTTTAAGAAAAAAGGAATACACTAGCGCAAGGGGACGATTCCTCGGCCGATTTTACGGCTGTGGAGTTCGTCCCCTTTTTTATTTGGCGCGCATATGCTTGAGAACATCCTCGATGGGCTGGGAAGGGATCTTGGCGATCAAGTCGCCCACCTGATTTAGCCGTTCCTCAATATTCAGCAAATGATAGTCAAGCGGCGATACGTCTTGTCGCACCTCGTCCCATGTCAGTGGGGTGGATACCGTAGCGCCAGGGCGTGCTCGCGGGGTATAGGGAGCGGCCAGGGTTTTTCCTTGATAATGCTGCAAATAATCAAAATAGATAGCCGTTCCCCGATCCTTTTTTAACCGTTCCAGTGTGAATAGATGCGGGTATTTTTCGGTTACGAACTGTCCCACCAGCAGACCGATGCTGCGAAGCTCGTCGAAGGTGATGCCTATGCGGATCGGGACGATAATTTGCACACCCGTGGCCCCGGACGTTTTGGGTACAGATTGCAAACCAAGCGAAGCCAGCACCTCCCCGACGATGGACGCCGCTTCCATAATGCGTGGCTCCACTTCTCTGGACGGATCAAGGTCAATCATCCATTCACACGGCAGCGTGCTGCCCGCTTGATGCAGGGATGGGTGAAATTCCAGCGCGGCCTGATTGCCGAGCCATAGCAGTTGTGGCAGTGTGCCGAGCACCATATATTCAATACCGTCATGCTGGAAGGTTTCGATGTAGTCCGGCCGGGGCTGCGGGGCATTTTTCTGGTAAAAAAAATCCCCGTGGATGCCGTGCGGCCAGCGGATGACAGTCAGTAAACGGTTGTGGCTATATTTGAGCAGAAAAGGGGCCAGCACCGCAAGCTTGCGAAGATACAGCGCTTTGGTGACGCCAGCTTCGGGCCACAGGGGTTTATCCGGGTTGGTGATAGGAATTTCCAGACCTTCGATGGTAATGATGCCTTTAACAGCTTGTCCCATAACGCTACGCTCCTTCTTTTAGCCTCAGTTTATACAAACTTTCTATTAACAGCCTGGATGATGTACCTGTAGATGTACTTATGGATTAACATGAGCGTCGTGTACAGAATTTATCCGCCAAAAGGATTGACAAGATACAATATGTATCATAAATTTATAATAAAATACGAAATGTATCTATTAAAATGTCTTGAGCAGATTAGAGGAGGCGTTTCCTTGATTGATAAGCAAGGCGAGGGACTGGTTTTCCTGCTTAGTGTCCCCCGAAGTGGAAGCTCGCTAGTGACCACCATTTTGCAAAATCACTCCCGCCTGTTTGCCACGCAGGAAATGTGGTTCCTGCTCAGCTTGCATGATCTTCCCCAGTCACAAACACGTCCCTATGGAGGAACCGGAATCATCCGGCAATTTTTTAATGGTATGGTTCCTACGCACGTATTGGAGCAGGCTTCCCGATCGTATGCACTTGAAATTTATAACGGTCTGCTCGAAGGGACTAACGCAAATATGGTTATCGACAAATCCCCGCGTTACTATACGGTGCTGGAATTTATAGACCGCCTTTTTCCGGCAGCCCGCAGGGTGTGGCTTATCCGTAATCCTTTATCTATCGCGGCTTCATTCAAAAAAGTTAATCAGATGCGCGGCGAACGCTTTCATCTGCTGGAGGAGCTGGAGAGCCCGCATTTTAATATGAAAATGACGGATATTACGGTCGGTTTGTTCCGTTACGCACATTATTTTGCCACACCTCATCCGCTTGCATACCCGCTTGTGTATGAGCAACTTGTAGCTAATCCGGCGGTGGAGATTGGAAAGCTGTGCGATTTTCTTGGCGTAGATTATGAACTCGGTATGGAAAAGTACGGAGACTTTGCGGATACGCCTAAATCCAGTCTGTTTTACAGCATGGGAGCGGGTGATCCGTTCGTGGGGGAGCATGAGCAGACGCATCAGGACTCGGTACATAGCTGGCAACATCTGTTGAACAAAAAGGAAATCGAGCTGTATTGCAGAAGCATCGGAGCTCGTATATTTACACAGCTTGGCTACGGGGAAGCGCTGGAACAGGCCGAGCGTATCACCGGTGTAAAGTTTGAAGAGGAAGCGGATGTGGAACTGCTAAGTCGGCGTACGAGCCAATTTCTCCAACAAAGCGGCTTTGAATGGAAGAACGCTTATCGAATGCTGGAAGAGCAGGATGCGGATAACAGGGGATTCATAATAAAAGCAGGGCAGAAACCTGCACTTCATGATTCTCTAGAGAAGGACGTTGTACAGGTTGTAAATGATAGACGGCTCCAATCGCTGGAAAACAGGCTGGCACATAGCTATGAGGAGCGGAATCGTCTTATCGCACAGCTCAAAACCTACCAAGGCAGAAATCAACGGCTCCGATCTCGTATCCCCTTTGCCCGTCAGCTGTGTCGCTGGGCGTCCGTAGTGTTATCGGGAATGGAAAAAGGAAAAGGGGGGAAAACGTGAGTGCGATTGCCGGAATATACAGCTTTGGGCATGAGTCCGTATGCACCGAAGAAGGCGGTAAAATGATGCAAGCTCTGCGAAAATATCCCGCCGACCGCGTATGCGCCTGGTGTGAGGGTTCCATATTTTTGGGCTGTCATGCCCAGCATGTGACACCAGAATCCGTTCATGAGCGTCTCCCTTTCTATGACGAGGAACGGAATTTGGCAATCACGGCGGATGCGATTATTGACAATCGTTCCGAGCTATTTGAACGGCTGGGGGTAGGACAGGAAAGGCGGCAAGACATCACGGACAGTGAGTTGGTTTTGCTGGCATACGACAAATGGGCGCTCGACGCGGCCCGCTATCTAATAGGCGATTTTGCCTTTGTTATTTGGGATGCCAAACGGAACAGATTATATGGCGCTCGTGATATGGCAGGAAGCCGCACGCTGTATACATACCAACATGACCGAGGGTTTGCGTTCAGTACAGTAGTAGCCCCTCTTTTGGCTCTGTCTTCCCTGCAAAAAGAACTGCATGAGCCGTGGCTGGCGGAATTTCTGGCCATCCGCGCCATGCAGGAATCCGTCGATATTGGGACTACTGCTTATAAGCATATAAACCAGCTTCCACCCGCCCATTGGTTCACCATGGAGGAGGGAAAGCGAACCATCCATAAATATGCCTCTTTGGATGATGTGGAGCCGCTGCGACTCAAAACCGGCGGCGAGTACGTCGAGGCTTTTCGCGAGGTATTCTCACAGGCGGTGAATGCCAGATTGCGCACGCATCGCGCCGTGGGGGCGGCCTTGAGTGGCGGTCTGGATTCCGGTGCGGTTGCTAGTTTTGCAGCGCCGTCGCTGCGATTGCAGCAAAAGCCTCTTCATGCGTACAGTTATGTGCCCGTACAGGATTTTACGGATTGGACACCGTCGACACTGCTGGCGAATGAACGGGTTTATATTCAATCCACGGCTCGATATGTGGGCAACATTCACGAAAATTACCTGGATTTTGAGGGGAAAAGTCCATTTTCAGAAATTGATATCTGGCTGGAATTGATGGAAGCTCCCTATAAATATTTTGAAAATTCGTTCTGGATCAGGGGTTTTTACGAAAAAGCACAAGAGGAAAATGTAGGTGTGCTACTGACCGGGGCGCGAGGGAATTTTACCATTTCCTGGGGTCCTGCACTGGACTATTATGCCCGTCAGCTTCGTCGTTTGCACTGGCTGCAATCCTTTCAGGGGTTGTGGGGGTACAGCAAGCTGACCGGAAGGCGGATGTCCCAATTATTACCTGTGATGCTGAAAAAAGCGACCACGCTCGACTCCCGTTCCTGGTTGCGTGGCGGCAATCGAAGTCCGGTTCCTTCACTCATTGACCCGGAGTTCGCCAAGCGGATGAATGTGGAGGACATTCCGGCTTTGAGCGGAACCGGATGGATGAAGAACGCCGATCAGACGAGAAAAGAGAAATTCACGAATTTAGCGATTGCGAACAAAAATGGTGTAGTCGCGACCAAGCTGTCGCTGCGTTATGGTCTGTGGGAGCGCGACCCGACCGGAGACAGCCGGGTGATCCGCTTTTGCCTGTCGGTGCCCTTTGAGCAATACGTGCAAAACGGCCGGGATCGCGCACTCATTCGCGGAGCCATGCGGGATTATTTGCCCGATGATGTCCGGTTGAACCAGCGTGTGCGCGGTGTACAGCCTGCGGATTGGCTGCATCGTATGCTCCCCTGCTGGGAGACGTTTATGGGGGAACTTCAACTGCTGTGCCATGATTTACATGCCGCCGAATTTCTCAATATCGATGTCATTAAAATGGCTATGGCGAAGTTTCGCCAACCGCGACCGGAGCAGGCGTCCGATCCCAACATACGGCTACTGATGCACAGTCTGATTGTGTACCGTTTTATACGCAGATTTAACTGATCCAGTCTATCCGGTCAGACAGATACGTCGTTCGTTGGAGGGGAGGTGATGACATGAGTAAAAAAGAATGGCAGGAGCCCACCATAGAGGTGCTGGATATTAACCAGACGATGGCAGGTAAGGGCTGGAAAGAAATTGACTGGGTATCTGATCACGACGCTGACCTGGTTAATCCAAGCTAACAGATGACATATATGATTCTTTAAGCGGGCTATATTCGTTGCACATGGTCGCCGCGAAAATGAGCGAGAGTAGCATGAACTTTTGGATTCGTGTTCAATGTAAAGCCGTCTTTATTTCTATTGGGTTAAAGGCGTTGCTCAATGAAATAAAGGCGGGATTTTTAAAGAGCAGGGGGAGAGGGTCCTATCGTGCATGACAGTAGTACACGTAGTATCAGTTTGGAGGTATATACAGCATTTGGGCTCAAGATTGCCAGTGAGCTGGAACTACCTGAACTGATACCCGCAGCGCCGGGAGTGGTGGAGGATGTGGTTATTCGTCAGGCTGATTTGACTGAATGGAGCGAACAACTGGAGCAAACGCATTTTATGATAGAGGGCGAGAGCTTTATGTTTCACGTACTGGGTACGGCTATTTATGCTGTCAGGGGTGGCAAAGAGGTTGAGGTATGCGTATACCACGGAGCTGATCCTGACACCGTGCGTTTGTTTGTGCTCGGCACATGCATGGGTGTGCTTTTGTTACAGAGGAGGATATTGCCTCTTCACGGGAGTGCGGTAGTCATTGGAGGCAAGGCCTACGCTTTCGTGGGCGAATCCGGAGCAGGAAAATCGACGCTGGCTGCTGCTTTTACACAGGCAGGCTATAAGATAGTCAGTGATGATGTTATTGCTGTGCAAGCTACGGCTTTCAAAACCATAGTCTATCCAGCTTACCCGCAGCAAAAGTTGGGTTTGGAAAGCATGCTCCAGCTTGAGGCTTTACAGGAAAATAAACATGGACGCAAAACCAATCACGGGCTTATTTTAATGGACGGCAATCCTGCGATGCCCAAACATGGACATTTGCGTAAGCTTACAGGTGAGCTGAATAAATATGCCTTGCCAACAGTCGATTCTTTTCACAACGAGCCGCTTCCCTTGGGAGGTGTATTCGAGCTGGTGGCAGAGTCTCCAAACCGTGAGTTCCAACGCGAAGGGGAGTTAAAGGCAGTTATGGAACATTCTTTGAACATGCTGGAATGCTTGCATACGTTATTGTTTCATACATATCGCAGGGTGGTTATTCCGCGAATGAGTCTGGGTGAATGGCATTTTAGAACGGTAGCCCGGGTGGCTCGACAGGTGGAGGGCTGGCGACTACTGAGGGATAGCTCGGCTTTTACCGCATCCGAGATTGTACACCGGGTACTTGATATCATTCGCAAGGAGGAAAACAGCTATGGCAGCTAATCATTCGACGAAGGATCATGACCGTGTCATTCACGGTGAGGAAGTGTATGTCAGTGACATGGACGGGGAAAAGGTCATGATGAGCATCAACACAGGAAAATACTATAATCTCGGCTTCACGGGAGGACGAATCTGGGAACTGGCGGAATCCTGCCCTTCACTTGGGGAGATCGTAGCTGCTCTGACGGATGAATATGAAGTGGACGAGGAACGGTGCAGACAGCAGGTACATTCCTTTGTGGCTGAACTGGAACGGGAAGGACTGCTAAAGCTTCTGCGGGAGTCGGTTTAAAATGTGGGTTCAACGCCTTCGTCGTCTATCCCCGGAGGTCAGGAGACTGCTGCCGGAAGCCTGGCTGCAACTGGGATGGGCGCGTCTTCATCAGCATCGTCCGTTTGAAGATTATGCACGCGGTTGGGGAATACCGATGGAAGAAACCTCTTGGGAGTGTGATGCCCGGCAGAAGCAATCCGTTCGGCATATTTCACATGCTGTGGAGCTGGCAAGCCGTTATACCCCTTGGCGCAGTAGCTGTCTTGTGCAGGCTGCTGCCGCAATGACGTTGCTGGGTCGCAGAAAGCTGGACTGCACGCTGTATCTTGGCACAGCCAAGAATGCTGCAGGACGTTTGGCGGCACATGCCTGGGTGCGGAGTGGACCGATTTATGTTACGGGCGAACGGGAGATGGGGGCGTTTACCGTGGTGGGCACCTTCGGCAGTCGTGCTGTGACGGCCCAAAATACGAAGATTGCTGAAAGTATGTCCACCCATACTGTTTTGGAACCTGACCGCTGGAATGAGGATCAGGAATTGACGCTGCTGCTCTTTTTACTGCGAAAAGATGCCACTTCAAGGCTGGATGCAGTCCATGCTGCTTATCTGTATGGATTGGATTGGACCCGCTTGTTGCGGCTGGCAGAACACCATCGGGTGGTACCTGCGGTATATCTCCAGTTGAAAAGAATAAATCATCCGGCCATTCCTGCTGAATTGCTGCGCAACCTTCAGGCGCAGTATCACCGGAACACCCTGCGTATGCTACACCTGCAAGCGGAAGCCGGACGTGTGACCAGGCTGCTCATGAATCATGGCATCCGTGTACTTATGCTCAAGGGTCCTGCCTTGGCGCAGCAATTGTACGGGGATGTTTCACTGCGTACCTCCAAGGACGTGGATTTACTCATTGCCCCGGACGACATGGATCAGGCGGAGCATTGGATGCGGGAAGCCGGGTATGTATCCAAAAGCGGAGAAGCACGTGTTCTGGGCAGTTGGAAATGGAAGGACCATCATGCATCCTTTCTTCATCCGCAAAAGCGGGTAGAGATAGAGCTGCATTGGCGGCTCCAGCCGGATGCAGGCGGAGAACCTACTTTTGACGAGCTGTGGGATCACAGGCAAATGAGTGAAGCCACTGCCACAGGAGCACCCTGTATGTACACGCTTGGCAGCGAGCACCAGTTTCTGTACCTCAGCGCTCACGGGGCGCGTCACGGCTGGTTCAGACTGCGCTGGCTGGTTGACATCGACAGGCTTGCGGTACGCGCCGTCGATTGGGAGGCGCTTCTGCCGATGCTGCGCCGATACGGGGGCGTACCTGTGGGTGGGCAGGCTTGGGCGCTCGCTGCTGCGCTACTGGGTACGCCGATACCGGAGCCGATGCGTCCGGTATCGGCTACCCGGCAGGCGCACAGGCTCGCGCTGAGCGCGCTGTCCTTCATTCAGGCCAGCGTTCCCGGGGCGGCGTACCAGAAAGTCGAACCAACGATCTGCCAGCCAACCAGTCGATCCTATTTGCTCTCCCTAAAGGAGCCGAGCCACCGATTGCTGTACCTGATAAGCCGTTTGCTTCCTTCTACGGGCGATCCGGCGGTTTTACCGCTGCCTCGCCAGCTGCATTTTTTATACATCCCTCTACGTCCATTTCTCTGGCTAAAACGGCGATTCTCAAAGCACTGACCTGATAAGGAGCGTGCATTATGTACCACCTGCGATTATATATGACCAAGCTGTATGCCGTGAACGGCGGTGCGTTATTTCTCAATATTGGATGTATGATCATCGTCAGCTTGCTGGAGGGACTGGGTATTTACATGCTTGTTCCCATGCTGGCGGCTATCGGCATATTTGGCGGTCATGGAGGGATACCCTTCCTGTCAGGCGGATTTAATCTTTTCTTGTCAAACATCCCTAAAAGCTGGCTGTTGCCGGGAATGCTGCTGCTTTTTGTGTTACTGCTCATAGGGCAGGCACTTCTTCAGCGTTACCAATCCATTCTGAATTCGCGGATTCAGCAACGGTTCATGCGTTCCCTTCGAATAGACGTGTATACCTCCTTTATGAAGGCGCAGTGGACTTTTTACTTGCGTCAGCGAAAGTCTGATTTCAGTCATGTGATGACGACCGAGCTGGCGCGTGTTAGTCAGGGAACCAATCTGCTTCTCCAGCTCACCACAGCCGTTATTTTTACGCTGATCCAGATTACGCTGGCTTTTTGGCTGTCTCCTTCTTTAACCGGGCTGGTGTTCCTGTGCGGATTGGGTTTGTTTGTCGTCTTTCGCCGATCTATTCAAAATGCTAAACAACTGGGCGACCGTACCACCGAGCTGTCGCAGGTTTATTTTGCCGGAATCACCGACCATATGAACGGGATGAAGGATATTAAAAGCAATCTGCTGGAAGCTGCGAATATAGACTGGTTTCGATCTTTGACCCAACGTATGGAGGACAACACGACCCAGTTTGTACGGCAAAATGCCACTACACAATTTTTTCACCGCACGGCGGCTGCCGTGTTTGTCGCTTGCATCATGTTGGTGTCATTGCAATGGCTACACGTCTCTCCTGAAAAGCTGATTGTGCTCATCCTTATATTTTCTCGCTTATGGCCGAGGTTTGCCCTTATTCAAGCGAGTCTGGAATATATCATGTCCATGCTGTCTGCTTTTGAAAGTGTGACCAAGGTACAGCAGGAATGCGAAGCTTTCTCAGATCCATCGCTGACTGCACTTACAACCTTTGAGACTCACGTTTCAAGCGATTTATCGGCAACCCATAAATCTGTATCTGCATCTACAACTGCATCTGCACGCCAGCCCTTTTATCTTCGTACGGGCATTGAATGCAGTGGTCTGGATTATCGGTATGATGGTACAGCAGAGCTTGCATTACACCAAATAAATCTGTTCATCCCCGCTCGGGGAATGACGGCCATTGTGGGGAAATCGGGCGCGGGCAAAAGTACAATGGTTGACGTCCTGATGGGATTTTTACGCCCAACCCAGGGCCAGATTAAAATGGACGGACATGTACTAAACGACGAGCTGTTGCCACAGTGGAGGCAGTCGTTTGGGTATGTGTCGCAGGACCCTTTTTTGTTTCATGCCACCGTCCGTGAAAATTTGAAGCTGGCCGATGCGAATGCGAGCGAGCAGCAGTTATGGGAAGCGTTACATTTTGCAGCCGCAGACGGCTTTGTTACCAGATTGCCCGAAGGGCTGGACACGGTAATCGGGGATCGCGGCATTCGCCTGTCTGGAGGGGAACGTCAGCGGTTGGTACTAGCGCGGGCTGTCCTGCATCGTCCTCCGGTACTCATTCTGGATGAGGCGACAAGTGCACTGGATGGGGAGCATGAAGCCGATATTCAGGCGGCGCTGGAGCGGATGAAAGGTCAAATGACGTTGATCGTCATTGCTCATCGTCTGTCGACCATTCGTCATGCGGATCAAATTGTCGTTCTGGAACAGGGCGAGATTATACAGCAGGGGAATTATCGTCAATTGGTACAGGAAGAGCGGGGGGCGTTCAGTCAACTGCTGTCATACCAAAGCAGTGTCATCGCCACCCCTTAACTGCCTGTTCTGTTGGCCTGCTTAAATTCCTGCTGCATGGTGAATTGAGATGCCGCAGTCTCAGGTTTCCTTACGTTTGGCGGTACTTCTTTTCTTTTTGATCGGAGTCGGAGAAACGGCATCTCCTGCCACCGCTTGTTGTGTTGTTGTGGCTGCTGTTTTACGCGCAGGGCGTTTTTTCACAGCGGCAGGGCCGGGATCGGTAACGACAGGCTTCACTGCCTCGATGCTGGCCTGGAGTGCAGCCATCAGGTCCACGACATTGGTCTGCGGCTGGGACGGGGCGATTCGGATCTCTTCTCCAGCCACTTTATGCTGAATGAGATCCAGCAGCCGCTCGCGGTACTGGTCCGTATATTTTGCTGCATCAAAAGGTGTAGATAGCTGCTCAATGAGCATTTTTGCCATGGTCAGCTCCTTCTCTTTAACTTCCTCCTGCCCCGGCAGATTAGGAACCTGGGACACTGGGCGAATTTCATCCGGGTAAAACATCGTCTCCACCGCCAAGCATTCATCCAGCACACGAATAGCCGCCAGACTGCTTTTGGATCGGATTGAGATTTGAGCAATGCCAATTTTCCCGGTATCCTTCATCGCATTCATAAGAAGCTTGTAAGCATTGGAGCCTGCCTGATCCGGGGACAAATAATACGTTTTTTGAAAATAAATCGGATCAATCTCCTGCAAGTCCACAAAATCCAAAATAACGATATTTTTATCCGCTTGTCCGCTGATTTGCTCCAGTTCCTCCTTATCGAACATGACAAACTTCCCTTTTTCGTATTCATAGCCTTTTCCAATTTCCTCCCATTCGACCTCCTTGTCACAAACGGGACACTTGCGTACATAACTGAGCGGACTTCCGCATTCCTTGTGAATATAACGCATGGAAATATCCTTATCCTCTGTAGCCGAAAACATCTTAACGGGCACATGAACCAGCCCAAAGCTGATCGCGCCTTTCCAGACTGTATGCATTACGCCGCTCCTCCTTTTCTTTAATCCGCATTTTGTATCCTTCGATTCCAACGCTCGGCTGTGAGCATATCCATTTTTCACTTAGATTTTTCACTTAGTATGCTTCGGAGAAAGGAATGTATGAGGTGTAAAGAAAAGAGCAAGCCAACTAATCTGCCTTCTGAGGTATGACTACATCGCATAACACAATGATTTGAAGTTGTTAAGTTACATGGGTTATATTAAGGTAAGGGATAACCAACGATTTTGACATTTTATAAGAAAGGAGTGTTCATGTCATGAAGAAAAGATCATTAAACTTTATATCTTTTGGATATGGATACTCTACTGCTGTTTTTTTCTAAAATCATTTTTATGGGTGGAGTCTGCCTGAAAATGGTTAGAAGAAACGGTAGAAAAATTTTAAAATGACGAGGTCGATTAAATGAAAAATGAAAAAATAACTAGAAAAAACCCGGCAGGTATGCCGAAACCAGTAGGGAATTACACACATATAACTAAAATTCCCAGAAATTCAGAGCTATTCGTGACTTCGGGTCAAGTTGGAGTAGATCAGAATGGCCAATTCCCAGAAAGCTTTAACCTACAAATCAGTAATACTTTTAATAACATTAAATCAGTTTTGGACGCCGAACAATTAACCGCTGACAATATTATAAAAGTAAATGTATGGGCAACTGAGCAGATAGATTGGGATTACATGTATTCCCAATGGGAAAAGTTATTCGGGAATGATTATCCTGCAATGACTATCGGCTACCTTACTGCTCTAGGATTGCCTGAAATAAAAATTGAAATTGAAATTTGGGCAGCTAAAGCATAAAAATAATACGTACCTCATTTATGGAATGGAATCATAGATAGCCCCGGTCTTCGTGAGAAGCTGGGGCTGTTTGATGTTTAAACTCACGAGTATGAGGTGTAAATGAAGGCTGCGAATTGCTTCCGCTTGCGCATGGTTGCAGCTTTTTTGGTGCATAGTAAGGTATATCCGATTCAAAAGGAGGTACACAATTTATGACCGGAAAATCTTATCCTCGGCAAATCAGGCATCGTGTGGGTCAAAGCCATATCGCTTTTCGGGGACCCGCCGGAGGCGAACAGGATGCATTGCCGCCCGAGTTTGCCCTTTCCCATGGAATCCAGCCGCCTTTTTCCGTAGCTGTGGCTCATGTGGATTTGGAGGCTGTAGTTTCAACCTCTCCTTCTCATAGCATCCCTTCATTGGACATTGAACGGATTATAGATGAGGACTAGGTGAACCTGTATTTCTGAAATAAATGGATACAAAACAAATCATCAGGAGGATATCAACATGAACGTCGAACGAGCAAAAGCGATTTACAATTCATCCGAAAACATTGCCGTGCAATTAGAGGGTAAACCAATCTGGATCGAGCATGTGGATGAAGCAAACGGTATGGCTACCGTACAGGTGGGCAGCAATCCCGGCAATACTCAAACCGTCCGTGTGGATCGTCTGGAAGAGCGATAGGAGATGGGAACCAAACATTTAGTCATTATTCATGGCCGTGACAAAAAGCCCAGATGCGACGAAATGCTTCGTCTCATTAAAAAAGCGCTGATCGCAGGATTGCGTCGAGTGAACGAGGAAGCGGCACAAAAGCTGGAGCAAGAGCAGATTTTACTGACATTTAGTTATTATGGTGACATCAACAATCGGCTCTTATTAGAGAGTCGGCCTCGGTACAGAAAACTTTTTGAAGAAGACGATGGAGATTTCTACGTTCCAGACCATTATTACGACGAAAGTATGGAACAATTAATTAATCGACCAACGGATCATATGACCCCGGAGGAATATGAGCGTCTGATGGCCAATGAACCCACTATACACTTCTATGATGATGCTGCAAAAATACTCAGCCCTTACCTCTCTTTGTTTGGTATGAGTACCCGTGCGATCAAAAGGATTCTCCCTGATCTGGGAGCCTATTTAACCAGTCGTGTAATAGGCTCCCAAATTCGCGAAAGGCTACAGTCCCCTCTAGCCGATGCTTTAAGTAGTGGAGAGGATGTCATGCTGCTTTCCCATAGTATGGGATGCATGGTGGCTTACGATGTTTTATGGAAATTTTCACGTATGAGCGAATACAAACATCTATGGGAACACAAAGTCAACGAATGGCTAACATTGGGTAATCCGCTAGGCGAGCCAGCCGTAAAGCGCAGCTTGTATGATTCCAATGAGCCTGACGACGGTATGTATCCCGCAAATATCAGACATTGGACCAATATTAACGCCGAGGATGACTACATTGCGCATGATGCAACGGTTGAAGATGAATTCCATCTGATGCTGAATCGAAATTTAATAGAAAGTATTGATGATCAGCCGCTTATTCAGACATTCTGGAAAGATAGTCACACTGGGCGTTCCAATCCCCACAACTTCTTTGCTTATCTTAACCATACGAAGGTGGCTGAGCATGTAGCGGATTGGATTTTACGCTCATAAAAGGCGCATTTTATTTGCACAGCTGTAGGCTTTCATCGCAGAATGCTGCTTGAATGGTCCCACTCCAACAAAAAAAGGCTCGCAAATGCTCAATGAGCAATTAGCGAACCCTACTTGTAAAAATGAATGCGGTCAAGAGGACTCAAGCCTCCACGAGGGATTAGCCCACACGGACCTGAAACTTCTTCGGAGTCAGTACCCATCTCCCCTTAAGGGCTTGTTCCGTCCTCATGACCTTTACACTGCAATGGCCTTCAAATGTGGTGAAACCATCAGTTCAGCCTCTGTCGCCATTTGAACATCTTCTACCGACAAACCCGGAGCAATTTCCTTTAGCATCAGCCCTCTACCCGGAATAACATCGATGACAGCCTTTTCGGTTACTATGGTCTTTACAACATTTACAGCGGTCAGGGGCAGCTTGCATTGCTTCAGTATTTTTGGTGCCCCATTTTTGTTCACATGCTCCATGGCTACAATCACTCTCTTGGCTCCAACCACCAAATCCATGGCTCCCCCCATGCCTGGCACCTTTTTCCCAGGGATCATCCAGCTTGCAAGGTTGCCTTTCTCATCGACCTCCAGGGCGCCCAAAACCGTGATATCCACATGCCCTCCGCGGATGATGGAAAATGAAAGTGCACTGTCAAAAAAGCATGCTCCTTCCATAGTTGTAACGTAGTTTCCGCCTGAATCGATACAATCGAGTCTTTCTTTTCCCTGAGCCGCTTTGGGACCTACACCGAGGATTCCGTTCTCCGCCTGCAGCATAATATGAATGTTTTCGGGGATATAGTCCACTACCATTGTAGGCAATCCGACACCAAGGTTGACAACTTCACCATTTTTGAATTCCTCGGCTATTCTTCGAGCAATGAATTCTCTGTTATTCATGCGTTTCCACCCACCTTTACAATTGCGTCAACAAATATGCCGGGAACGTTGACATGATTGGGGTCAATTTCTCCCGTCTTTACGTATTCGTCTATCTGAGCAACTACATACTCTGCCGCTGTAGCCATAACCATATTGAAGTTGCGTGAAGAGCCGTTAATGACAAGATTTCCCTCTTCATCAGCCTTATGGGCTCTGATTAGCGCCACATCCGCTTTAAGCGGCAGTTCGAGCAAATATTCCCTTTCATCAATTTCTATTTTCTTTTTTCCTTCCTCTACAATGGTGCCTACACCTACAGGTGTTAAAACACCGCCCAAACCGGCTCCCCCTGCGCGTATTTTTTCAGCGAGCGTGCCTTGCGGGAAGAGTTGAACCTCTGCTTCTTTCGTCATCAGGAGCCTTCCTGTTTCCGGATTGGAGCCGATATAGGATGCAAAAATCCGCTTTACTCTGCCGCTTTTTACAAGGTTATAGATAGATAATTCCGGTGTGCCTGTGTCATTGGAAATAATCGTAAGATTGCTGGCGGAATTTGTGTCGACAAGCGCACGTACCAGATCCTCCGGAAAGCCTCCTGCCAGAAAACCTCCGACCATCACCGTGTCTCCGTCTTTGACCTTCTTAACTGCTTCTTCAGCGGAGATTACTTTGTTATTCATGGTTCCTTCTCCTTATATATATATATTTTTAGGAAAGCAAACTTTATTGGAGATAATCGTAGAGGACTCTTCCATATGGAAGCGTTAAATCGGCAATAAAATGTTTTCCGCCAATATAAGCTTGAACCGGCAAATCTGCCACAGGAGCATTGACATGGGGGATCAGGCTTAATCTGGCAGGCCCTGACCAGGCGCCTTTTACAGTAATGTTGTCGAGATTATACGCTACTAACTGAGCAATTTTGGGGGTACCGTCAACATCAGGAATTAATTTTAAATTAACTTGCGTTTTTGCGATCGCTTTAGCCGTTTCCTGTTCATCGAGAATGTTATATTTGAAAGGCATGGTTCCCGTGGCCACGAGAACGTGATTATAATGCAATGTACCTGTCAGCGTCTCCGTATCCTCAACGATCAGATGAGGCTTCGCCCATTTTTTCGGAAATCCCCAGATTTCACGTCCCCCAAGAACAGCAGGCGCGTTATCCAAATACATTTGGGCAACAAAATTGCAGGGTTCTCCTTGAAAAGTACACGGAATGACAATGCCGCTTTCCTCATAGCTTCCTAAACCGGATGAATCGGGCATCTTGATCCATTCATAGGAAACCGTATTGCTTCCATCCGGCTGAAGAGGTTCCGGGACCGCTTGTCTAATCGCAGCGGGGTCGGATTCATAGGTAATGATAAAAAATTCCCGGTTGATGAAGCGGCATGGTGGGCGCCCATAACTGCCGCTGGCCGCAGGCATGGATTGGAGTGAAAGTACATCTTTTTGATTCATAGCAATCTCCCTTCCTTTTAAGAGGTAGTTCCAAAAGTCATCTTTTGAACACGCATTTTAAATAAGCGCATTTTCAACCAGCATCGCTATTCCCATTCCCGTTCCGATGCATAACGAGGCTATGCCGTAACGTGAAGATCTTCGCACCATTTCATGAACCAACGTAACCAATATCCTAGCACCGCTTGCACCAACAGGATGTCCGATCGCGATCGCGCCGCCATTGACATTCACCTTCTCCGGACTGACCCCAAGCTCTTTCAATACCGCTAATGCTTGTGCGGCGAACGCTTCATTGATTTCAAAAAGATCGATGGCATCAATGGATATTCCCTGTCGCTTAAGAAGTGACGAAATGGCTTTCACCGGCCCCATTCCCATATATGCAGGATCAACGCCAACAAGTGAATAACCCTTGATATATGCCAACGGCTTTAACGCATGTTCCTTACATTTGTCTTCCGACACTACAAGCATAGCTGCCGCGCCATCATTGATCCCCGAAGAATTTCCGGCGGTAACCGTTCCGTTCTCCTTAAACGCAGTTTTTAAATGAGAAAGTTTTTCTTTCGTTGTATTTCCTCTTATGTGTTCGTCCTCCGTGAAATAAATATTTTCTTTTTTGTTTTTGATCATGACCGGAACAATCTGCTCTTCAAAAACCTTATTGTTTTTTGCTTCTACAGCCTTTAATTGGCTTTCATAGGCGAATTCATCCTGCTCAAGTCTTGAAATTCCATATTTCTCGGCAACATTTTCTGCGGTAATTCCCATATGGTAATTGTTGATCGGGCACGTAAGGCCGTCGGCCACCAGGGAGTCTACCAATTCACCGTTGCCAAGCTTGTAGCCGTTTCTAGCATTCCTTAGCAGATAAGGGGCGTTCGACATGCTCTCCATGCCTCCGGCCAAGACGATGTTGCTTTGTTCCGCCAATATTGAATCGTAGGCTAAAGCAACGGCATGAAGTCCTGAACCGCAAACCGTGTTTATCGTTGATTCGGGTACATCAATGGGGATACCGGCTTTCAGTGCCGCCTGTCTGGCAGGATTTTGGCCATTGCCTGCCTGAAGAACATTTCCCAAATAAATTTGATCAATCAAAGCAGGCTCTAATTTACTTTGCTGAAGGCATGCTGTCATCACGGTTGCTCCCAATTCAGGAGCGCTTAGGGGCGCAAGGGTTTTGTTAAAAGAGCCGACCGCTGTTCTCAACGGGCTTACTAAAGCTACTTTTTTCATAAAAATTCACATTCCTTTCGCTGTGTTCAAGACACAATACATCCATGATTGCAATTCAATTCGTAATTTCCGCGCTTAACTTACGAAACGTAGCGACTGCAAGATACATTTGCATGCGGGCATATCATGGTGCCTAAGACGGTGAGTGTGACGGTTCGATCGCCTTCTTTCTTCCGTTGGAAATTAAAACCAGTTTCATCATAGTCCCAATGCAGATTTTGCTCAATGTTCAAATATTTACATATAATTGTATACAGATGTTTATAAAGCCATATACTCCAAAATAAATAGGCCATTCTAATGTTTTCTGTTAATTTCTCGATTTTTCTGAAAATAATGATCGCAAATTGAATTTTCTGTTAAAAACGAAATTTGTAATCAATACGTGAAAAAACGAGGCCAATCGTTGAGTTTGCACACCTTCCTCTTAATCACGTCCTTCCTTTTCTTCGCAAATAGCACCTAACTTATCGCTGGGAAATAAAAAAAAGCCCTTCAGAATTTTCTGAAGACGGCTTTGCCTTTAAATATTCATGATCTTCGTCATAATTGTGCCAGCTTGCTTCTTGTTAACGGTGTCACCCGAATTACACAAAAAGCTCCTGAATCTCCACAGAAGGAAATTCAAGAGCTCTTTCATTGCTAAGTTGATGCGGCCTAAAGTAAGCGCCCGAAAAGGCGCTCAGAGTGTCGAGAAAGTCCAGAGGACTTTTCGACACTTCTATTTTTATATGGGTAGACGCATCTTTTAAAACAAAAATCGATTTAAAACGATCTGAGGACTCTAGTTTTTAGACCACTAAGACAGTTTTAAACCCCCTGCAAAAAAACAGGGGTTTCTCGACAGCCTGAGCGCCCGAAAAGGCGCTTTTTATATTGTCTAATTCAGGAAACGGGGTGTATAGTATGATTAATCTTTGAGGGAGGTGAGCCGTATGGACTTTAACATATGCTTGTTCGATGATTTTGAAACACTGGATGTATTCGGACCCGTTGAGATTTTTGGTCGCCTACCGGAAGAGTATGACTTAAAATATTTCTCTATGAACGGGGGAATTATTGAGAGTCGGCAAAAAACCAAGATTGTTACAGAACCTATTGCACAAGCAAAGCCCGATGGCATATTCATGATCCCAGGCGGACAGGGGACAAGAAGTTTAATCCATGACGATAAATTTATGAATCAGATCAAAAAGATTGCGGAACAGTCCTGTTTTTGTATAACCGTCTGTACAGGTTCTGCGTTGCTTGCTAAAACAGGTTTGTTAAAAAACAGGCGCGCCACATCCAATAAATTAGCCTTTGATTGGGTGAAATCCATCGACACAGAGGTTGAGTGGATTCCAAAGGCAAGATGGGTAGTAGATGGAAAGTTCTATACTTCATCGGGTGTATCCGCTGGAATAGATATGTCCTTAGGCTTTGTTTCCGACCACTTTGGTCTTGAAAAAGCTCAACAGATGGCTAATCAAATTGAATACATCTGGAATTCCAATAAAAATGATGACCCCTTTGCGAGATAAGTATATTGCAAGAGATAAGGAAGACGCGGCCCATGACGTCATGATTAGCGATCCAGATTTGCTTACGTACGTATTACTCAAGCAAATCTGACCGCTCTGGAAAGCGTCTGCGGTACGGGGTATGATACGTTGAAAAACGGAGTGTAATTGTAAATAGCCTTGATCTTAGTGATAAGATGGGGCTATTTCATGCTCTTACGAAATTCAATTTGATATCTCCACGATTCTCTAGCCACAGCAGCTCGTTGAGTAAAAATGTCATGCTATCCATAGTATGTAGTCTTTCAATAGTATCCGATACAACTGTCATAAGATCACACTGAACGTTTTCTGCAAGTTGTAGTCCACCACTGTCACCGTCGACGAATAAGTGTGTATGTTCAGGATGGTCTATCTTAAGTACATGACGGAGCCACAAGCAACCATGCTCAATGTGAAAGAAGTAGTGTTCACCGTAAATGATTCCCTCAAATATCTCATACATATGTGCTTGATCATAGGGTCCAAATACCATCGCTGCCCGTTCTAGTGCGAGTGAATTAGTTTCTGGTGCTATAAACATATAATTGTGCCTCCTATTGGATAGTTGAAAAATGCTTTGGAACTTTAACATATTGCTAATAACGAATGGTTTTGCTACGATGGGTGTACGTGAATATTAGTTAACATTTCAATATGTCAACATGTAGTGCTTATTTTTTTGGAGGGATTTCTATGGAACCTTTGAGTATACGTTGTCGCCTTGGAGAAATGATGAGAGAACGTGGATTACAAAACAAAGATGTAGTGGAGTTAACAGGCGTGAGTCGAAACACAATTACCTCGCTTGCTGGCAATGCCACCAAACGTATAGATTACGATACGCTCGGTGCATTGTGTCGTGGATTAGGTGTTACTCCCGGTGATCTTCTGGAGTACATACCAAATGCCAAAGAAAGTACTGAATAATAACATGGACCGTTACTATTAACGGTCTTTTTGCATATTATGCTGGGCTGAGTAAACATATAAGGGGCTTAATTAAAAATGCGCAGTGGCGCAATAGTAACTTTTAAGTTGAGGATAAAAAAGCCGACTGCTTGAAAGCAATCGACCTCAAATGGGTTCATATTAAAAATGTACATCCTCCGTTGCAAGCAAACGTACAAAACGATTACCGAGCATCTCATTGTGGTGGGCAACGATTTGTTCGCCGCTCAGCACTTTACTATTAAATGTACTGTGCGCATCCAATACAAGCACGTTGTTCTGGTACCCCAGACTGTAGGCGTTCCGACAGGTCGTGTCGAGGCAGAACTCGGTTTGCATCCCGGCAATGATGAGCCGATCAGCCTTCAATTCCTTTAGCACATCGCCCAATTCAGTTTGGTAAAAGCTGTCCCAGGATGTTTTACGGACAATCCGCTCATGGGGAAGGGGACGCACTACATCTGCTATAGCCCAGCCTACACTGTTTTCCCGGAAATCCTCATCCGCTTCATCGGTATGCTGCACAAAAATCACCGGTGTACCTGCAGCTCTGGCTCTGGTCAAAAGCTGCTGCAAATGCTCTACAACTTCCTGCTCTCGGTACAGCTTCTCATCATACATAAACATAGCTTGCTGCACGTCAATTATGAGTAAAACGTTTTGTCCCATCGTTTCGATTCCCTCCCTGTATGTTTCATCTATCTTACAATAGCATGTCTTCATGCCTTGCGGCGACATAAGGTGAACTATATAATAAAGGACAAGTTGGCACGGTCCGATTCGGACGAAAGGTGATTAAAATATATGACAATTTCGCAGGAACAGTTTACGTTCCGTTCTGCCGGAGAGGCTCAGACCGGGATTTTGGCAGGGTTTTTGGCAGCCAAAGCGGTTCCCGGAACGGTGATCGTGCTGGATGGAGATCTGGGAGCGGGCAAAACCGCTTTTTCCAAAGCCTTTGCCAGTCATCTGGGTGTGCCGGGTATCGTAAACAGCCCAACCTTTACGCTCATTAAGGAGTATGAAGGCCGATTGCCCTTGTACCATATGGATGTGTACCGTATTACACAGGATGAGGCAGCGGATCTTGGGCTGGACGAATATTTTTACGGGACAGGCGTGTGTCTGGTGGAATGGGGCAGTATTATACCGGATATTTTGCCGAAGCAGCGGCTTCACATGTATATAGAAACAACGGATGTAGAGGAGCGCTTGATTCACCTTACCGGGTACGGCGAGCCTTATGAACAATGGTGCCGCAGTTTGCGGGAGAATGGAGTTTGAACCATGCAAAGAGAGCATACAGATGAGAATGTAAAGCCGCGTGAGCGGTTTTTGGCGTTAGATACAGCGACGACCGTGATGGCGGCCGCTCTGATGAACGGAAAAGAGTTACTGGGAGAAAGCAATGTCTATGGCGAACGCAATCACTCGGTGCACGTGATTTCCGAATTGGAACGGCTTCTGAACGAAGACGGGCTGACACGAGATGATGTGGACGGCATTGCGGTGGGTGTGGGACCGGGGTCTTACACAGGCATTCGCATTGCGGTGACCGCAGCGAAAACACTTGCTTGGGCCTGGGGAGTCCCGGTGACATCCGTATCCACTTTGCACGCGCTGGCCTGGGGCGGTTGGAGCCGTGGCACCGAGTCGCAGGGGCAAGAAGCTGGAAGTGAGTTAGCAAGTATACACTCGGCCGGAGAGCAGGCGGCAGACTGGATCGTTCCAGTGCTGGATGCAAGGCGCGGACAGGTTTACACAGGCTTGTTCGCAGCGAATGTGGACGGCAATACCGGGATTCCGCAGCGTCTGGAACCGGATGCGATCCGATTGATGGCCACTTGGACTGAGGACCTGCTGCAACGGCTGGAGGCTTTGCCGTCCGAACAGCGCCCTGCGGTCATTTGGCTGGTCGGTGAAACGGCGGTTCACGCAGAAACAGCCGAGCGCCTGCGTGCATGGAGCGAGCTTCGTATCGTACCGTATGAGCTGGAAGGAAGATGGGTTGGCCGCCTTGGGGCGGATAAGCTGCTTCGTCAGGAACATGACGAGTTACATACGCTGGTTCCAAACTATACCCAGTTGGCGGAGGCGGAAGCCAATCTGCTTCGTCAGCGCTGAAGAGAGCGGTGAACAACATGGCAAAGAACATACAACGGGAAGAAAAGCTAGAGTTTCGACTGATGCAGCTGGATGATATTCCCGATGTGCTGGCAATTGAGCATGAAGCGTTCACGCTGCCGTGGACGGAAGAAGCGTTCCGTAATGAGCTGACGATGAATCATTTTGCTAAATATATGATTATGGAGCTGAACGGACAGGCCATCGGCTACGCAGGGATGTGGACGATTATGGACGAGGCCCATATTACGAATATTGCCGTTCGTGAGGCCTATCGCGGGCGCAAGCTTGGAGATAAGCTGCTGGACGAGCTAATGCAAACGGCCTCTTATCTGGGGATGGAACGCATGACGCTGGAGGTACGGGTGACGAATCGGATTGCTCAGGGCTTGTATGAGAAAAAAGGCTTTAAGCCAGCGGGCGTCCGTAAGGGCTATTATTCGGATAATAACGAGGATGCCGTGATCATGTGGGCGGATCTTCCCGCACATGGGGCATCCGGTAAACAGGAAGGAAGCGTGCAGAAGCAATGATGCAAGAGGAAAAAGCAGGTACAGGCGCCGCCTCTGGCGAGCCTTGCTATATACTGGCAGTGGAGACGAGTTGCGATGAAACGGCTGTGTCTGTCGTGAAAAATGGTACAGAGGTGCTTTCTAATCTGATTTCCAGTCAGATTGAAACGCACAAAGCCTTTGGTGGAGTTGTGCCGGAGGTGGCATCCCGCAAGCATGTGGAGAGCATTACCTACATGCTGGACGAGGCCATGCAAGCATCGGGAATTACGCCCCGCGAGCTATCGGCGGTTGCCGTGACGCAAGGACCGGGACTGGTCGGTGCGCTGCTGGTGGGCATTGTCGCCGCCAAAAGCGCCGCCATGGCGTTCGGAAAGCCGTTGATCGGAACCCATCATATTGCAGGACATATTTATGCAAATCAGTTGGAGCATAAAATCGTATATCCGTGCATCGCTCTGGTCGTATCGGGTGGGCACACGGAGCTGGTATGGATGGAGTCCGAGGGTCATTTTCACCTGATTGGGCGCACGCGGGATGATGCGGTTGGGGAAGCCTATGACAAAGTGGCACGGGCTATTGGATTTCCGTATCCTGGTGGTCCGCACGTAGATCGAGTGGCTCATGAATCCGAGGAAGCTATCACCTTGCCACGTGCATGGTTGGAGCCGGATTCCTATGATTTTAGCTTCAGCGGCTTGAAATCGGCGGTGTTGAATGTGATCAACCAGACGAAAATGCGCGGAGAAACCGTTCATGTCGGAGCCATCGCAAGAGGCTTTCAAGAGTCGGTCGTGGAAGTGCTGGTGGAAAAAGCAATTCGTGCCATGCGTGAATACGGCGCGAAGCAACTGCTGCTATGCGGCGGTGTTGCCGCCAATCGCGGACTGCGGACCGCACTTCGTGAACGCTGTGAACGTGAAAGTATTGAGTTGCTAGTACCATCCATGAAATATTGCACGGATAATGCGGCTATGATTGGTGCGGCTGCTTACGCCAAGTGGAAGCGTGGCGAATTCACCTCACTGGACATGAAAGCCGATCCCGGGCTGTCTCTGGAAGAGTGGTCCGTCCAATCTTAGTTGGAGAAGCATCAGGCAGTGAGCTGAATGCAAGTGAAGATAGTAGATAGGGACACGACTCGTTTGAGTCGTGTCTTTTATGATTTATATTAGGCTGAACACGGAAAATGTAAGTTCAACTTATAGAAATCTATAAATATAAAATTCAACAGGTATAAATACAGGAGTTTGAGCAGGTGAACTTTAGTGTCTAATTCTCCCGCGTCGTTCGTCATGATGTTGCACGATTTTTCAGCATTCATCAAAAAAAACCTGAAATTTAATATTCCCCGAACAATGATATGATTTGTCAAGTTGTGAACAAAGTTATCCACATATCCCGTCCGAAATGTGGATAATTAAGCTCAAAGCAAGCAGCTTAAGACTTTTTTAGGATGCAAGAACAGGGGACATTTTGCATCTTTAGGTTTTGTGAAATCTGTGGATAATGTGGATAAAAGGGTGGATAAATTTGGTTTTCATATGAAAATGGCTTTTTATCAATAAAAAAATGGCCCCAAAGGCCATTTTTCAATACATTCCATGCACATATTCTGTGGATATCTTTGTGTATAAAAAGACGGATGGGGCAAATGTGAAATTTTTAAGTCCATATTTTGAAGCATGCCTTATTCTTCTAACAGTTCCTCCCATGAAGCGTAGGTTGCTGCCAATTCCTGCTTGCGTGCGTCAAGCTGTGCCTGAATCTCCTGAAGCGCCGTGTAATCCTGATAAACCTCTGGCAGAGTCATTTGTTCCTCCAGCCCGGTAATCTGTTCTTCCAGCTCTTTGATTTGATTTTCCAGTGTCTCCAGCTTGCGCAGGCGACTGCGTTCCTCACTCTTGGCTTGTTTGTCTGCGGCATAGGCTGCTGCACCTGTTTTGGGTGCTGTCTCGTCCGTTGCGGATACAGATGATGCTTTGCTGCGTGTTGCCTGACTGGACTCCTGCGCTTCCTGCGCAATTTCCTCCAGCTCCTGCTTTTTGTCTACATAGTCATCATAATTCCCTAGGAAATGTTCTATTCCTTCAGGATGAAGCTCAATGACACGTTCCGCCATTTTGTTAAGGAAATAACGGTCATGGGAGATGAACAGCAGCGTGCCATCATAGTCGATTAGGGCTGCCTCCAGCACTTCTCTACTGAACAGGTCGAGATGGTTGGTAGGCTCATCAAGAATCAGTACATTGGCTTCGCGCAGCATCAGCTTGGCGAGAGAGACGCGGGCTTTTTCACCGCCGCTTAATGTGGCTACCTTTTTGAGCACATCGTCACCGCTGAACAGGAAGTTACCCAGCACTGTGCGGATCCGCGCTTCCTCCATATGGGGGTATTCGCTCCATAGCTCCTCCAGCACCGTATTGGCCGGGTTCAGGTTCGTTTGCTCCTGATCATACAGGCCGATTTTGATTTTTGTGCCCCAGTGAATCGACCCGGCAGCAGGCTTTAACGTTCCGGTGAGGCATTTGAGCAGCGTCGATTTTCCAATTCCGTTCGGACCAATCAGCGCAACGGTATCGCCGCGTTTTAAGTCGAAGGATGCATGCTGAAATAGCGGTTTATTACCTTCGTAGGCTACGGAGAGGTCGCGTACCTCTAGCACTTCCTTCCCTGACATATAAGCTGTTTCAAAGGAAAAATGGGCTTTTTTCAGATCCCCCATCGGCCGATCCATTCGATCCATTTTATCCAGCTGCTTGCGGCGGCTCTGGGCGCGTTTGGTCGTGGAAGCCCGCACGATATTGCGTTGTACGAATGCCTCTAGACGGGCAATTTCCCCTTGCTGCTTCTCATAGTGCTTGAGATTGGTTTCGTACTCGGCAGCTTTTAGCTCCATATATCGACTGTAGTTACCTGTATACCGGGTCGAACGATGACGCTCGATTTCAATAATGGTGGTCACCAGTCTGTCGAGAAAATAACGGTCATGGGATACGACCAGCAGCGAGCCGGAATAGCCGCGCAAATAGTCTTCCAGCCAGGTCAGCGTTTGAATATCCAGATAGTTGGTCGGCTCATCCAGCATGAGTACATCCGGGGCGAGCAGCAGGATACGGGCCAGAGCAAGACGTGTTTTCTGTCCGCCGCTCAGTGTGGATACAGGCGTCTCCGGTGCAAACGAGCCAAAGCCCATGCCATGAAGCACACTGCGAATCCGGGTCTCCATTTCATATCCGCCGTGATCCTTGAACCAGTCCGACCTTCTCGCATATCTTTCCAGCAGATCTGCATAGCGCTTCTCGTTCTGCGCATTGGCGGGGTCGGCGATTTCCTGCTCCATCTGCCGTAGTTCCCGTTCTGCTTCGATTAGCGGAGTGAATACGAGCATCATTTCCGCCCAGATGGATCGGTCGGAATTCAAGCCGCTATTTTGCGCCAAATAACCAATGCTGGTCTCCTTCGCTTTAAAAATTTGTCCACTGTCGTATGATACTTCACCAGCGATGATTTTGAGCAATGTCGATTTGCCCGCTCCATTCACACCTACCAGTCCAATGCGTTCACGTTCCAATATTTGAAGGTTAATCCCGTCCAGAACGGGCTCAATTCCATAGGATTTTGTAATTCCGGTTACTTGCAATAGCATCGCGTATCGTTCCTCCATTACATTATGCGCAGTTTTCCCCGCTTCCTCCGCAGGGTGTCTTCCTTCCAGTTTACATGAAAATACCCACTAATGCACTGCTATCACCCTGTAAACCCTAGAGCCGCGTGTAGTCAATTTGTATAAACAATGATAAACTTAAACGAGAACTGAAAAAAAATGAAAAAAGCTTGCAAGGTACAAGACTTACTGACAATTGGACAAATAGTAACGTTTTAAAGCATTATCGACGATTGTGCGGGAGGATGGATATTCTTTGGATGTCTATAGTGTGAAGAACGCGCTGCGCTTGCAGCAACGGGAGGCGCGGGACTCTATGGACCCGTTGACGCGGCAGGAGGCATCGGCTGTGACCTGTCGGCATGCAATTGAGGCATGGGAGCAGCTTAGAATAGACAGAAACAGAGATAGACTGACGGTATTTAGCTATCTTTCTTTTGGCAGCGAGATTTCGACGACTCCCTTTATTGAGCATTGCTGGTCACGCGGAGACCGTGTGCTGGCTCCGAGAGTGGACCCGGTAACCCGGACCATGGAGCTGAGGCAGATGGGTCAGCACGACGATATCGTGCCCGGCATTTGGAACATTCCTGAGCCTGCGCCCACATGCGAAAAATGGGCGCCTGAAATGTGGTCGGAAATCGATTGGGTTGTCGTGCCGGGATTGGCCTTTGATCGTCATGGGGGCAGAATCGGTTACGGCGGAGGTTACTATGATCGTTTCACCGTACAGGTAGAGGCGCAGAAGCGTGATAACGGTAATGCAGGTCCGCTTTATGTTTCGCTGCTGCTGCCGGGACAATTGCAGGAGCAGGTACCCATGGAGCCGGGGGATTTGAGGGTGGATGTGCTTTTTACCCCGGAAGGTCCCATACATTGCGATATTGCAAAATCAGAAAAACAAACGACGAATGAAGTGAAGTTTGGCATGTGAAAGGAGCTGTGAGGGAGTCGTGGATTCCTTTACTCATTTTAATGAACAGGGACGAGCTCGCATGGTGGATATTTCGGGCAAAGCGTCCACGGTTCGTACAGCAGTCGCCGTGTCGCGGATTACGATGAATCCCGCTACGCTCACGGCTGTGAAAGAGGGTAGGATCGGCAAGGGCGATGTTCTTGCTGTGGCTCAGGTGGCAGGGATTCAAGGCGCGAAAAAAACGTCGGACTGGATTCCGATGTGTCATCCGCTGGCTCTGACAGGCGTGAACATTACGTTTTCTGATAATGGACATGATGTGCTTCATATTGAAGCGGAAGTGAAGACCGAGGGTAAGACAGGTGTGGAAATGGAAGCTTTGACAGCGGCTTCAGCCGCAGCGTTAACCGTGTATGATATGTGCAAGGCGCTGCAAAAAGATATGATCATCGGTCCTACCATGCTGCAATCGAAAACAGGTGGCAAGCATGGGGATTTCCAAAGGGAAGACCACCAGGAACCCTGAAATAGACATACATGTCGCCGAGAGGGTACTGTGATGTGATGGAGGATGCAGCGTGGCTGTTTCTGATTTTCTGAAGAGAAAGTATTCTTTCATGATAGGAGAAGGGTGATCTTATGGTGTGGAAAACGGCGATCCTAACAGCCAGTGATAAAGGGGCGAGAGGAGAGCGTGAGGATACAAGCGCACAGGTCATCCGGGAACTCATCGAAGAAGAGCTGGGCGGAGAGATTGTGGAGTACCGGATCGTTCCCGATGAACCGGATGAAATTATTGCGGCTTTAATCGAAATGACCGATTATTTTCATGCAGACCTGGTACTGACGACGGGTGGAACCGAGCTGGCAATCCGTGATGTGACACCCGAGGCGACTCGGCGGGTCGTGGAACGGGAAGTGCCGGGCATGGCGGAAGCGATGCGTATGATTGTGATGCAGAAAAATCCGGCGGCCATGCTTTTTCGTGGAATCGTAGGGATCCGGGGGCGTACGCTGATCGTGAATTTGCCGGGAACGCCCAAGGGCGTGCATGAAAATTTGGCGGCTATTATGGATCAGTTGCCAGAGGCGCTTCTCATGGTGACAGGCCAGTTCCGGTAGAAGGCAGCACGTCGAGTGTGGTATGATATCCGTAAGAATTTACATGACTGTATGCGGACTAGCTATACAAGAAACATACAACGGACAAGCATGGTCTCCATGGTTGTTTCTGCGTCTGTGCACCAGATGCTGGTTCTTGTTTGTAATTTTGCCCGTTAACATAAGGAGGGTTACCACACATGCCTAATATTGGAGCACCGGGTTATATTTTGTTAATCATTCTGGCGTTGCTGCTATTCGGCCCGAACAAGCTGCCTGAGCTGGGTCGCGCTGTGGGGCGTACATTCCGTGAGTTTAAAAACGGAGCACGTGACATTTTGTCTGAAGACCAACGGACTGAACACAAAGACAGTAAGGATAGTGCGGTCAAAGCATCCCAGACGTCCGCTTCAGAAGTGCGGCCCCAGCCCGAGGATAAACGGTTATCTTAGGTTAGTTTCATTTTTGATGCCTTTTACAATTTCAAGAAGAGCCTCTTCTCCAGGGAAGGGCTTTATTTTTTAGGAGGCGCAGCTGCGTACGATCCAGAAAGGAGGAGCGAGTTTGACCCAACCAGAGCATGAAATGCCGCTAATGGAGCATCTGGGCGAGCTACGGCGCAGAATTATTTATGTGCTAATTGTATTTGTTCTGGCACTGGCTGGTGGTTTGTTCGCCGCTGGTCCCGTCTATGACTGGCTTATTCGCTCTGGTTCGGCGCAGGCTTTTCAGCTGAATGCATTTTCCTTCTGGGATGGAATAGGCATCTACATGAAGATCGCCATGTTGATCGGGATTGCGGTGGCGCTGCCGTTTGCATGCTACCAGTTGTGGAAGTTTGTTAGCCCCGGCTTGCGACCGCAAGAACGAAATGCGACTTTGCGGTATGTGCCTTATGTGCTGCTGTTGTTCGTGATCGGTGCAGCTTTTGCATATTTTATTGTTTTCCCGATGGCGATTCAGTTTACGTCGTCTGTCACTAAAAGCATGGGACTGCATGAAACGTACGGTATCGCTCAATACTTCACCTTTATGTTTAATATTGTGTTGCCTGTGGCTCTGCTGTTTGAATTGCCGCTACTCATCATGTTCCTGACGGGGATTCGGGTACTCACTCCGATGAGGCTTCGCAAATGGCGGAAAATTTCTTATTTTCTGCTTGTCTTTGTTGCTGTCGTCATAACTCCCCCGGATTTTATCTCCGACTTTCTGGTGGCGATCCCGTTACTGGTGCTGTATGAAGTGAGTGTGTATATGTCAGCAGTGGTGTACCGCAGGCAACTGCGTGCAGACGAAGAACGGGAGGCACAACTGCGTGTAGCACCGGAGCGGTAACAGGTAGAACCCGAGTTTCCGTGCAAAACGGTATCTTCGGGTTCTGGAGCTACATGGCAACTTGCAGACCATGAAGATCAGGGATTGGCAGATCATAACCATTTGTAGATCATGAAAAGCAGCAGCTTAGCTGTCTTGAAAACAGATCATAAAAAATAGCAGCATAGCTGCCCTGAAAATAACCATTAGCTTGAGATAACGGTTATTTTTAGGACAGATGGATATAATCGAGAAGGGTCGGCCATAAAAATTCCCATAAAAAATACATCAGGGACTTGAAATTCAATCTCAAGTTGAGTATCATAAAGTTGGTTGTTAGCACTGACGAGTGTCGAGTGCTAATACATACAACATAACAACCGTATAACGGAATAAAACACTTAATAAGGAGGCTATTTTTTCATGATCAAACCTTTGGGTGAACGCGTATTGGTGGAAGCAATTGAGCAAGAACAAACGACTTCCTTTGGAATCGTACTTCCTGACTCTGCTAAGGAAAAGCCGCAAGAAGGCAAAATTATCGCGGTTGGCGCAGGCGCATTGAAAGACGGTGCCCGCATTCCTCTGGAAGTAAAAGAAGGCGACCGTGTAATCTTCTCTAAATACGCTGGAACGGAAATCAAATATGAAGGTAAAGAATATTTGATTATGAAAGAAAGCGATATCCACGCGATCATTGGTTAACCGGAATCCGGACAAGACCTGAATATAGGAATCGAACAGATCATTCATAATCCATGGGAGGTTTATCGCAAATGGCAAAAGACATTAAATTTAGTGAAGACGCTCGTCGCTCCATGCTTCGTGGGGTAGATGCATTGGCTAACGCTGTTAAAGTAACACTCGGACCGAAAGGCCGTAACGTTGTACTGGAGAAAAAATTCGGTAGCCCGCTCATCACAAATGACGGTGTAACGATTGCAAAAGAAATCGAGCTGGAAGACGCGTTCGAAAACATGGGCGCTCAACTGGTTAAAGAAGTAGCAACCAAAACCAACGATGTAGCTGGTGACGGTACGACAACCGCTACTGTTTTGGCTCAAGCCCTCATCACAGAAGGTTTGAAAAACGTAACTGCTGGCGCAAGCCCAATCGGTATCCGTAAGGGGATCGACAAAGCGGTTAAAGCAGCTGTTGCTGAACTGCAAGCGATCTCCAAGCCAATCGAAAGCAAACAATCCATTGCACAAGTAGCCGGTATTTCCGCTGCTGACGACGAAGTAGGCGAACTGATCGCTGAAGCTATGGAAAAAGTGGGTAAAGACGGTGTGATCACGGTTGAAGAATCCCGCGGTTTTGCAACTGAGCTGGAAGTGGTTGAAGGTATGCAGTTCGACCGTGGCTACATTTCCCCGTACATGATTACAGATACGGACAAAATGGAAGCTGTGCTGGACAATCCGTATATCCTGATCACAGACAAAAAAATCACGAACACACAAGAAATTTTGCCTTTGCTTGAGAAAATCGTTCAACAAGGCAAACCGCTCGTGCTGATCGCTGAAGACATCGAAGGCGAAGCGCTGGCTATGCTCGTTGTCAACAAACTGCGTGGTACATTCAACGCTGTAGCTGTTAAAGCTCCTGGCTTTGGTGACCGTCGCAAAGCAATGCTGCAAGATATCGCTGCCCTGACAGGCGGTCAAGTGATCACGGAAGAACTGGGTCTGGACCTGAAAACTGCTTCCGTAGACCAACTGGGTACAGCACGTCAAGTGCGTATTACAAAAGAAAATACGATTGTGGTTGACGGCGCTGGAAACAAAGCCGACATCGACGCTCGTGTTAGCCAAATCCGTACACAACTGGAAGAAACGACTTCCGAGTTCGACAAAGAGAAACTGCAAGAGCGTCTGGCTAAATTGTCCGGTGGCGTAGCAGTTATCAAAGTTGGTGCGGCTACTGAAACAGAATTGAAAGAACGCAAACTGCGAATCGAAGATGCCCTGAACGCAACCCGTGCTGCGGTTGAAGAAGGTATCGTATCCGGTGGTGGTGTAGCGCTCCTGAACGTATACAGCGCTGTTGCAGCCGTTGAACTGCAAGGCGACGAGCAAACAGGCGTGAACATCGTATTGCGCGCTCTGGAAGCTCCAATCCGCACGATCGCTGCTAACGCGGGTGAAGAAGGCTCCGTAATCGTTGAGCGTCTGAAACGCGAAAAAGTTGGCGTAGGCTTTAACGCAGCTACTGGCGACTGGGTAAACATGATCGACGCTGGTATCGTTGACCCTGCAAAAGTAACTCGTTACGCACTGCAAAACGCTGCTTCCGTAGCAGCTATGTTCCTGACTACCGAAGCGGTTATCGCTGACAAGCCAGAACCTGCAGGCGCTGCTGGCGTTCCTGACATGGGCGGCATGGGTGGAATGGGCGGCATGATGTAATAGGGCTAATAAAGCCAGTAGCATCAAGGATTTTCATCCTTCGAAGTCTCTAAGGGTAACATTTGGGTAACATCGGTTTGGTTTTGTAAGCCTCTCATGAGTTCTGCGAACTTGTGAGAGGCTTCTTTCTTCTTCTCCTTGGTAACATGCAGGTATATCTGTTCGGTTGTGTCGTCATCCTTATGCCCAAGTCTGTCCATGATTTCATGAAGTTCTACTCCAGCTTCAGCCAAGAGCGAAACATGCGTATGCCGAAATGAATGGGGGGTCAGGTCGGTATTGAGTCCAGCCAAATCAAGAAGCCTACTCATGCGAATCTGAAATTGCTTAATAGTCCTCGGATAGCCTGGATGCTTCTTAACGTTCGGCATGATGTACCCTTTGTCATAGTACGCCTCACCATATTGGATTTTGACGGATTCGAGTTTAAAAAGATAGTTCTCCAGAGCCTTTGTTACCATCGGATCGACGTCGATAGTACGGGCTGATGATTTTGTTTTTGGTGGTAGAAGCTTATACTTGGTCATGTTGTTGGTGGGATTATAATATGTTTTTGTTATGGATATTCTATGTTCCTTGAAATCAATGTCACTATCTCTCAAAGCTACAAATTCCCCAATACGCATTCCTGTATAAGCCAGTGTAAGGAAGCTTTCGTAGTCACCGTTTAGCCCTTTCTCCTGAGCGGTTTTTAGAAAGAGTGCAAGTTCTTCTTTTTCTAAATACTTTATTTCTTCTCCTTGATTCTCCAATTCATCAATTGTTTTCTGCGTTTTCGGTACATATGCATACTCAGTAGGGTCATTACGGATAATTCCTAATTCAACGGCTTTTTTAAATATCATCCTGCCAGTTCTATGGATTCCATCCATTGTATTGTCAGCGTACCCTATTCCTTCTTTCTTTCCATTAGTTTTAAGATCGTTCAAAGCTTCTTGGTATTGGTCCCTTGTTATATTTTTCAATTTAAGCTTTTTAAAATAAGGCATGAGCCTGCCTACTTCGTGTTTTCTAACCCTGTGCGTGCTTATTTTCGTTCGACCATTCCCTTGGTAGATACCCTCCCAGGTCTTCACGAATTCCTCGAAAGTGATGTCTTTTTCCTCTACATAAGTCCCTTGTGTCAGTTCTGCATATAAAAGTGCAGCGGCGTCCTGAGCCTCTGTTTTTGTTTGAAATCCACCTTTCTTCTTCTGCTTTCTCCTGCCAGTCTCAGGGTCAATACCAACATCCAGGATGTATGACCACGATGCACCGCAATTACACTTCTTCGTTTTTTTACTCTTTTCTTTGGCATCTACGCATTTACAATGTGGTTTGTAAAAATGACCTTTCAAGACAATTCCTCCAAACGTATGTTCTTATTTTTGCGTATGTGAAACCGCCTCGCAGCGGTGAAAGCGCAAGTCTATACTAAAAATATTTGCAAATCAGTTGGAGCAGGACTCCTGCATACTATTATTTGTTTTCCTTTTTTGCGTCCCAGAACATGGCCTCCATAACTCTTCGGATCTTCTCCTTGTCTTCGGGACTGATCGGCACTCCGTCGAACATTACGGGTTCATCTTCTTCGAGTATCTTTTTGAAATCACGAATGTCTCTAGGGGTGGCCCATTCAGGGTATTGTTGTGAATCGCTATTCTCTTCTGTTTCTTCTTTGGTGAAGTAATCCAGCGGCTTATTGAAATAATCAGCGATTTTTTGAAGGGCTGCAATTTGAGGGTTTTTTGTTCTTCCATTCAGTATTTGCGTAACGGTTGTATACGGAATGCCTGTTTCCTTGGACAGTTTATATCTACTTATCCCGCGTTCCTTCATAACTGATTCTATTCTTTCTGGAATACTCACCATTAAACAACCTTTCTATATCTCACATTAGTTATATCTCAATGAAGTTATAGTAACGCGTTATAGTAAGCTTTGTCAAGGAAAAGCGAGTAAAAGAAAGATAAAGGAGTATTTTATAACTTAAATGAGATATATTGCGCTTTGAATATAACTCATACGAATAGTAATATGTGTTCAGGAGGTGAGTACAATGGGGCAAACAATCAAAGAGAACATGCAGAGGATGATTGATGTAAAAGGTTGGACAATCTACCGTCTATCCAAAGAGAGTGGAGTCGCAGTATCTGCATTGTACAACATAGGAGCAAAAAAACAAGGTCCATATGCTGAAACACTGGTAAAGCTCGCTGTTGCTCTTGGATGTACAGTCGACGAATTGATTCGGTAATTGGGCTGCTAAGAAAGGAGGAACTTATGAGCAAAGAAAAAATCAGAACGATCGAAAAGTTGCCAGACATTCTTTCTCCGCAGCAAGTAGCAGATTATGTGGGGATTGCACGACAACGTGTATATGACTTCTGTCAGTACGGTGAAATTAAGAGTTTTACCATTGGGGCTTCAAGGAAGATTCTTAAAACAGAATTGCTGGTTTGGCTAGATCGAATCAAAAGATCCTAATCGAAAGGAGAAACAGCATGACCCAACTGGCATCAATTCAGAAAGGCTATCCCGTAACTTATTTGGTTCCTGTGATAAACGATGAAAACGAGAAATTTTTTATGCATGTGGAATCGGACAGCTATATAAAAGCAGTGATAAAAACACACCGATTCCTGAATTGCCAGCATGAAATTGATATGGAGTTGCTTGGTCCTGTGCTCACTAAATCGGAGTTGGACAAACTGGAGCTTCAGCGAGAAATAGACCACTTGCAACAGAAGCTTAAAACTCTGTACAAGATCCAATATGCCACACTTAACGGCTGGGGATACGAGAGGGTTATCAGAAAAAGAATGCAACCTCTAAAGCAGCAGGAGCGAGAATTGAAGGCTAAAATTGCCGATCTTGAAGCTGAGTTAATGCATTGAAAGGGGAACGACATGACACCTGAAAGAATGGCAGAACGCCGGATGTTATGGAAGCGACTGAGCAAGCTGTGTGCAATGCGCGCAGCTCTGCAAACCGATTTTTTTGATGAAGCAATTGAAGAATTAGAAACGGCATTACGCCAGAAGGAGGGAATACACATTGGAAACACGCTTAATACCAGTAATAGACGCCTCCGGCTATCGCAGTTACATGGAGGTACCGGGCAAAACGTTTTTCGAGGCCGCGTGCCTAATAGACGGACTGCTTAGTGAAGCTGTTCGGCTGGATATGTCCTTGTTGCATTTGACAGAGCAGGAGCTTCATGAACTGGGCGTAAGGAAAGAGTGCAGACAAATCCGTACTCAATTGTTGTACCTATATCAAGATAGCATTGACGCTCTAAACGATGGTCATAGTATTCAGCAGTTACGCACGCGAATAGATGAACTTACTGTGCGGTTGTACGAACTGGAAGAGTCTATCGGGAAAAATGAAGAATATGAAGGGCTGATTGTTCCAAGACCTTCAACCCATAGAATAACCGGGGAAAAGGTAGGGCAATGTCAACAATGCGAGAGAGCGGTTTATTCAGGTCAGAAATACCCGGACCCTGAAGAGGAAGGACTTTTCTGCAATTATCACTGCCGTACATTGTACCGCCGTAACAACAAGAAAAGTCCTTTGTAATAATCGTGTTGGAAGCACGATTAAGTAAAACCTAAACATTGGAATCATAGCACATTTTTAAAATCTTTGAAACAGGGGTCCCTTATGGACAAAAAGGAAATTGAAAAAATCAGGGAGATTAAGCAGTATATCCAGGACATTCAGCGGTACGGGGAAGCGGCGAAAGGAATAGCGGACGACTCTCCCGGCGCACTCATGCAGAAGGTGGAGCTGCTTACCAAATCTCACACACTAATGGGTAGAGTATGCGCTTACATGAACGGGCGGTACATGCAAACCTACAATCGCAGGAAGCGGGTATTTGCTGAAACGGTTCGTGATACGAAGCGGGGAAATAAGCAGAACGCGGCAGAACTGGCGGTGTTGGCTATACGAGATAAGGAAGCGAAAGACCTTGAGCATATGGTGTTATGGAAAAACGAATTCAAGTCTATATCTGAGCAGCTATACGAGTTGCGGCTCCGGCTCCGGGTGGACATGCATATTGGAGGTGGAGGGGCATGACATTACCTTTTCTTCCTTATAGCAAGCAGCAACAGACCCGCAGTAAGCGTGGCAAGAAGAAGCGGGGAAACCACACGGCCATTACGTCAGCCGTTCGTGATGAAGTAGAACGCCGGGCAGCAGAGCACACAGGATACGTGATATGTGAGCGCTGTGGTGTGAGCCGTCCGGCCCTGTGGTTTGAAAAAGCCCACTTGGTTAACGCCAGTCAGTATGGCAGCGGCAGCGAGCCGTGGAATATAGCTAACTTATGTGGTCCACGTTCAGAATCCGGTACTTGCCATCAATTTGCTGACGACACGGCCACCGGGCGAGCTTGGAAGATGAAGAAGCGCAATGAACTAATAGACTATTATTTCCGTGGACCCGGTTTGGACATATGGAAGACGTCCGCCGGACGTCCAACGGACATACGGTAGATATCCATTAAATATCCGCGTTGTCGGAAAGGAGGGAACTGGTTTGGCATGGATTGAAAGCCATCAAGGAACCGATAGACACCCAAAAACACGCAAATTATGCCGCAAACTTGGAATCTCCGTTCCGACGGCTGTCGGACATTTGCATATGTTTTGGTGGTGGGCGATGGATTTTGCGCCGGACGGTGATTTAAGCAAATATGGTGCAGAGGATATAGCAGATGCAATTGAATGGGATGGTGATCCTGAGCTGCTTTACGCTTCCATGATTGAGTCGAGGTTTATTGACAAAACCGAGACAGGGAGCGTGATTCACGACTGGTATGTTTATGCTGGCAAGTTAATAGAAAGCCGGGCAAAGGATGCAGCCAGAAAGAAAAATGATCGTGATAAGAAGAAAGCTGCCGCTAATTCGTCCGCTGTACATCCACCGGACGTCCAGCGGACGGACGAAGGACAGCGGTCGGAGTCCACCCGTGACCTTAACCCTAACCTTAACCCTAACCAATATAAAGATAAAGATTCTTGTCCCGAACCGCCTCCGGCTGGTCAGGACGAGCCGCCTCCTTCAGGCAAGGGAAAAAAGCCTGATAAATACGCAGCAGACAACGTGTATTACAAAATGGCTGTGTACTTCAAGGGCAAGGTGGACGTAATGGCAAAAGGCGAAGGGATAGAGCATCTAACGGCCCGAAGCAATATGCAGAAATGGGCAGACGACTTTCGCAAACTGGTGGAGCTGGACAAGCAATCTGACACCCGACTTATACAGGATGTGATGGATTGGGTAGTCAAGGACAATTTTTGGTGCCGGAATGTGTTAAGCGCAGAGAGCTTTCGCAAGCAGTTTGGTAAATTGGTATTGGCAATGCGTAAACCGGACCGTCAGCCCCGGCCTGCTGGTAGGAGTGATAAGCAGCCAATAGATATTGTGCAAACAACATCGTCAGAAACAGAAGTGTCTCAGGAAGAAATGGACGAGCTTATGAGGCTGGCTGAACGTATGGAATCAGGCAAGGGGGGTCAGCGATGACACCAACAGCATATATGGCAAAGCAGTCTGTTTCCCGGCTGCATGAAATGCTTCATGACGAACGATTGGATTATGACATTCGGGTATATGCCGAAGTGGAGTTATTAAGGCGGATCGGAGGTGCCGGGCTTGGGAAAAAGGATATACACGCCAGAAGATTGGGACAAGCGTCTGGAACAACTGGGGAAACAGACTAGGAAAATTTATGTTGCGTGTGAGGAAATGAATTTTATTTGGTCCGCTGATGATCTGGCGAATTTCCGTGACATGTGGAGGCAGGGGTACAGCGTGGAAGAGATCCGCAGTTACTTTGACCGGGAGAGCTGGCAGGAAGTAATTTTAATCGCAATGGATCAAATGCGGTGGGGATACATCAAAATACGCCCTGACGTTTTGATCGTGGAATAGGACTCTGTTATGGACAGAGGCCGCAGCCCTCCACAGCCGTTAAACCAAACGTATGTACTTATAAATTAATTATTTGGAGGTTTATGTAATGGATAATCATGTGGAATTGAGCGGGTTGGTACAGGGTGGCGTGCAAGAGCAATTCAACAAAGAGTGGGATCGTGTCATTAGGAATATTGACGATCCTAATACGTCTGCAACGGCAGCGCGTAGCATCACAATTACGATAACGCTCAAACCGGATAAAAAGCGGAAGACCATTAATTCTACAATTGCTACTAAATCGACCATCGCGCCAGATAACCCATTGGATACCACATTTGTTATGGGCGCTGACAGCGCTGGAAATGTAGTCTCGAAGGAATTGATGTTCGGTGAAGAAGATCAAACATTCTTTGACAATGAAGGCACTGTACGTACTGGAACTGGCGAAGAGGTTGACAAGAATACCGGGGAAATAAAGTCCGGGGATGGAAATGTAGTCAATTTCAGATAACTAATAACTAGGAGGAATTATAAATGATTAAAGAAGCAATGCAATATATCGCGGGTTTGGCAAACAAGGAAATTAAAGAAGTTGGTGGACAAATGTTTTCTACCGGAAAGCTGGAAGAGATTAATGAACCCACTACCACCGCGTTAAAGGTAAATACTCTTTCCGCAATGGTCACGTATCTGAAAGAAAACTATGACAATGTGGCCCCCGTGTTGATTCATGTGGTTAGTGAAACTGACGTGCGGGTTCTCAGCACCTTCAACCGAGACAAACGCCGTAACGTGTTGATAAATGCGTCTGCTGTGCTTCCAGATATTAGATTTGAACGGTTCATGGATGTAGAGAACTTCAATATCCAATTACAAGCTTGCTTTGTAGATAGCCTTGATCGGGCTGCTGTATTGAAGCTAGTAGGGAACGTCAAGGAAGAGACAGGAAATACCTATGCAGACGATGGAGTAACGCAACAGGTAACAGCCAAAAGCGGTGTCGCCAGCCTTGAAAAGGTAATCGTTCCTAACCCTGTGAGCCTGAAACCATTCAGGACGTTTATTGATATCGCCCAGCCAGAATGCAGTTTTGTATTCCGGCTGCAATCCGGCCCAAGTGCTGCTCTGTTCGAAGCCGATGGGGGGGCGTGGAAGCTCCAAGCAATGGCGAGCATCAAGGAACATTTGAACAAGGAGTTAGCAAAAGAAATTGAATCCGGTTTTGTCACTATCATTGCTTAATACATCCTTGGGGCGGCTAAGGCTGCCCCTCTACCAAGGGAGTGAGAATATATGCCGAATGCAAATGGTTGGCTTTCGAGAGACGAGGTAAAACAAATCAATGTTCCCGTGCTGGTACCGGACAAGGACGCACAGCGGGGCAAATGGCACAATGGAATACCTCCGGCTGGAGGGGTATTGCTTTCCCGCACGCGTTGTGCAGCGCTACTTTGCCCCGTGAATCCTGACGAACCACCAGCGGCGTTCATGTACAGCCCCAAACACCGATCAGAGTACAGATACGCCCCCTTTTATTTTCGGACAACGGATCAGATTCACAGTGCGGCGCTTCTGCCGAGGGAATCCGAAGTGTTGAACAGGAGTGAGCTTCATGCCGCAAATGGAATTTAACTTTGACCAGGCGGAGGTTGTGCCAGAAACACCGGATTCACGCAAGGGGCAGGACGGGCAACCTCTTAACGGCTGTTATTACGAACGCAGCTCCAACAGTTTTGTATCTTATGTGCTGGGGCGGCGGCATCATGTTTTCAACACGGAACATCTTAAAAATGACTGGATGGCCCGGACGAAACGGGAACGGTCAATAGAGTAGCCCCATAGGGGACAAGAAGGAGGGGCAGCACATTGGAAGATCCGGTTAATATAATTTCTCTGTCTGGAGGCAAAGACAGCACGGCTCTATGGCTTCTCGCCTATCAGAGACTTGAACCGCATATTGCAGTCTTCTCAGATACGGGCAATGAACACCAACAAACCTATGAATATATTGATTACCTGGAAAGAGAGATTGGACCGATCCGCCGCATTAAGGCCGATTTCAGTGTCCAAATAACTCGTAAGCGGGAATGGGTGCAAGTAAAGTGGCGCGAGGAAGGGATATCCGAAACTATCATTGAGCAGGCATTGTCAGTACTTCATCCGACAGGTAACCCGTTTCTGGACATGTGCGTCTGGAAGGGACGTTTTCCCAGCACCAAAGCTCGTTTCTGCACCGTCGAATTGAAGGTCAGACCGTTCTTCGACCAGGTATATTTGCCGCTTCTGGAGGAAGGTAAACGAATTGTGAGTTGGCAAGGGATAAGAGCGCAGGAAAGTCTTGCGAGATCCCAAATGCCAGAACGGGAGGAAACGCCGGAAGGATATGAGATATATCGTCCTCTTATTAAATGGACTGTAGAAGACGTTTTTGCGATGCACGCCAAACACAACATTGAGCCTAACCCGTTGTACAAGCTGGGTATGGGCCGGGTCGGGTGTATGCCATGTATTAATGCCGGGAAAATGGAGCTTTTTGAAATAGCCCGTCGCTTCCCAGAAGAAGTGGAGCGGATCGCCCAATGGGAGGAAATCGTAAAGATGGCATCCAAGCGGCACGGTGCATCATTCTTCGCTAGTTCGGACGGGGAGCAGATTTGGGATAAGGTCGAATGGTCAAAAACAGTGCATGGCGGGAAGCAGCTTGATTTGTTCAAAGCGCTGGCATTCGAAGATGTACCAGTCTGCTCCAGTCAATATGGGCTTTGTGAATAAGGAGGCTAGCCCTCCATAAGGGGGAGAGACACACATGCAAGTACGTAGCCCATTGATTTGGTTCGGGGGCAAGAGCAAATATGCACAGCACATCATTAGTCGCTTCCCGACACATCGGAAGTACGTAGAGCCGTTCGGTGGCGCAGCTCATGTTATTGCCCAAAAGCCGCGTATAACCCATGAGGTATACAACGATATCGACGGACTGGTTGTTAATTTCTTATTGGTGAACAGAACGGATCCCGAACGACTTCGGCAAGCTTGTGAGTCGCTGCCGTATAGTCGGCAACTCTATGAACGGTGGAAACGTGAAGCGATGCCGGAGGATGAATTTGAAAGAGCTGTACGTTTCTTTTATCTAAATCGCTCAGCCATAGGCAAAGGCAATGCGGAGGAAGTCCCCCAAACAGGCTGGCGGCACAGTACAGTATCTGGCCAAAGCCCAGCGAACGGATATCTTAGCGCATGTAAGCTGCTGCCGGACTTCGCGGAGCGGATGAAGGGGGTCATGATCGAGCATACGGATTTCCGAACGATAATTGAAAAATATGATGATCCTCATACCTTGTTCTACGTGGATCCGCCTTACGTGGGCAGAGAGAAATATTATGCTGGAAGCTTCACGGAGCGCGACCACCGCGACCTGGCGGACTTGCTGCATCGAGTACAGGGAAAAGTGGTCCTGTCTTATTACGACGATCAGTTAGTCAAGGAACTGTACCCTGATTTTACTCGAGATCCATTCGATGCACATAAACAGGTTGTCGGGGGATCCGGTGCGGACATAGATACTGAGGAAATGCTTCTCATGAATTTTGACAATCGTCAATTAACACTATTTTAGGGGGGCATCCCCTATACCAAAGGAGAGATATACAGATGGAAAATGATAAATTAGAAATTTTGAACAGCATTCCCGTTGAAGACTGGTCTTCTGACGCTGGGACCATAGAGTACATCTATGTTGAAAGTACCAAGGAAAACGTTAATAAGCTGCTGCAAATTGGAGCAACCATGAATGATATTGAGCATAACACGGATTATGAAAACCAACAGATTGATATTTCACCTTTTGCCTTCCGCTTGGTTGATGCAGATTGGTTTGATGATGATCATGGTTTCTGGAAGAAGACGACTATAATGGCTGATAAAAATATTGTATTTAGCCCTGATGAAAAGGCAGTTGCTCTTAAATCAACAAAGGATTTGTTTTTCGCGGCAAAACAGCTTCATGATTGGATAAACACTGATAGCTTATCCCAAGAAATGGCCAGAATACTTCCGAGTCTTGTAGAGAGCCATTTTGCCGATATTTCCAAGCTGCTGAATTATGAAAGTGTGCTCACACGAGAAAAAGAGGAACGGCACCGATTGATACGGGAAGCCAATGGACGTATTCGTGAACTAGAAAGACAAATGGGAGAAAGTAAGCCTGTCGATGGTCTGAAAGAACAACTAAGACACCTTGCCGATACTGTATCTGATTGGTGGAATAATTACGGGTTTCATCATGTGTCAGATGAAGTGTTTACAGAAAACGGACATTATAAAGCAAGGTTCTGTTTCATGTTGGATTACATTTCAACGTTTACAGATACGCCAGTAACGGATAAGAAAAATCGTAAAGAACGGCTTCAAGAACTTAAAGAGGAAGGATACGACATTATCTATGAAGATGGGGACCGTTCCCCAAAATTGATAGACAACGATAACAACCGCCAGCGCCTAATAGGGCTGATAAAGGGCCGCTTTCCTTCGGCGGAAATCGTAAGGACTAGGAATTACAATTCTCGTCGGAGCGGAGTGTACACCTTTCGGGATGTTGAAGTATACATCTATAACCTTCATGACATTCCTGTATCCCAAGGAGAAGATGGCAATGAGGTATTTTAATATCATGGACAAAGGAGAGATTATAGGACTTTTTCAGACGGGTAGCCCAGCTTACATTGGTTATTACACGCGCAGACTCCATCCCCTTTCCGTCGCGGAAATCAAAGAGGGAGAATATAAGGAATTGGTTTTAAAAGGAGGGAGCACGCAATGAAATACGATTTACGTTTAATTGATAACCGATTGGTACTAGACATAAATAATTCAGATGTTCTCAATTTCAAAGGAGACGGATATACAGGATTGCCAGAACGGTTTGACCTGGACGTACTGGGCCAAGCTCCTGTAATCGGCACGGTGGAATTGTCAGACGAGCAGCTTGCCAAGATTACCGCAGAATATAAAAACGGTGGGGAATGCGATTGGTGCGGCGAGATATCTTCCGAATTGACAGGACCACATATGCATGACTTTGCACCGGGAAAACGTATGTGTCGCAACTGCTGGAACCATGACCGGGAAGTATACAAGGGGTCCTGTGGTGATGATATCGGAGAGTTTGAGCCTATTAAGGGAGGAAGATAGATATGTTAATGAAAGAAGCACTTATAAAAGCATTAGAACATGGCGGGGTAAAGTGTCAGCCATTAAATGGAAATCTGCTTGAGATTAGCAAATCTTCCGACAACAAAAAAGGATTTATCAAGGTCGCTGTATCAGATTTTAGAGCGGAAACTCTAACCCGGAAATGGGATGCTCCAGTCGGAATTATGCTGTTCATTGATGGTAGGGTATGGAGTGATATTACTGGGAAATGAAGCTAAAAAGCGGAGGGAATGAGGGTGTCTGAACAAATAGAAACAACCACATATTGGGTTTGGACGGATAAAGCTGTGCAACTTAATAAGTTTCGGGATATCGAAGCAGGCGTTGCGGTTTGGGAAAATTACCGGAAACGTGCTCCCAAAAGATGGGTTGATGAAGGATTGATTCAAGAAGCAACAGAGGACTATTACGACGATGGTCAGATGAAATGGAATTTTTGAACACAACAAAGCCCCCGCATCCTTGGCCGGGCACACGGGGGCATTTAACTTCATTTCTCAAATCCAATTATATCATAAAGAGGAATGAGGGGGATGGCAATGGCATGGGAACAGGTATCACTTTTCCCGACAGCAAACAGGTCAGACATGCAGGCGGCTCGGAGCCTTTTGAATCGGTACACCAGGATGCGTAAAACCGTTGATAGCCTGTCCGCCAGGAATACAATAGGTGAGAAGGAACGACTGGTTATGGAGGAATATAGACAGAAAACAGAGGCTATAGAAATGGCCGTGAGCCTTATTATGGACGACAACGTTCGCCGGGTAATGGAATTCCGATTTATCAGAGGGAATACACGCTGGGGTACTGTGAGCCGGTTCAGTAGCATAACTGACAGGAGTGTTGACAGGAGAATTGTACGTGGGGTCGAATCTGTAGCTGAAACGCTTAAATTAATTGGAGTGATTTGATAAGGGCTTTGGAATGTTTGGTACCTTTATTGCAGATAAAAAATGTGTATAGGAAGCAGTATAGAAAGAGGCATCCACTTTTTTTTGAAATAACTAAAGTGATGCCTCAAACTTTGCAATATAGTTAATTTTTCGCAATTAAAAACAACTGTAAGGATCTTCTTTGATTAGAGTTAACTACTGTTATGACCCATTGATTCATTCCCCTAGGGTAACTTTCCAAAGCGTATAAGCTCTGATAGCCACCAGGTGCCCATCCACCATTTATTACTTTTAATCCTCTAACACTTAGAAAGTAGATCACTGTTTCGTTAGCATCTATCTCCTGATTCCAACTAAATGAATAAAAACCATTCCCTAGATCGGACGAAGACGCGAGCAAGCCTTCGTCTAATTCTACCCTTCTTGATTGTCTTAAATTCTGTTGAGAATTTCCATAATTGTAGTTTGGTTGATAAATATTTTGATACATTTCCCCAACTCCCTTTTATGTTGTTCGTTGTATCTTATTCAAGGGAGCCCATTTAGTGTATGGCCCAAATAAATATTAATGTCTGTAGTACGTCTGTGACGCGTCCACATGGTGTCTGTAGTTCAGCTTTAAAGTAGGGACATAGGGTTAACGCCCGGGTGTCCCTGCTGTCCCTTACCACGGCAGGACTCGTCCATACTGAATCAGCGTTGAAGCCAATTGCGGAACAGAGCGCAAAGGTGGAGCTGTAGCACAAGTAGCAATTAGATGTTGCGGCGGCGTGGAAGCGGGGAAGGTAAGAAGGTTAAAACCCTTCCCACGTGCTCCGCCCGGGCGCGTTTAGAACAAATACGGGCTTTTTAATACACAAGAGAGAGCGACGGGAAACCGCCGCTTTTTTTGCATTCAAAGTCTGGATAACACACACAGGTATTCTTTATCTACATTTGATGGAACGGGAGGAGCAGGACTTTTGTAATGTTTTCCCGACTATGGTCGGGTTTGTGACGTAAACAGGGAACAGCGGTTCAACTCCGCAATACGTCAAAAAAAGGCGCCCACTCCGGACGCCTCATTCATTTTATTTAACTCTTTAATTATTTTTGTTTAATACCCAAAGCATCTTTCATTGAGCTTTGAAGTAGCTGGGAAAAATTCAATCCGGCATCCCGTCCGGCATCCCGCAAGTATTGAGGTACAGTGCAGTTTACTGTGACAGATTTATTTGCTTCGGAATCCCGATAAGGCGGCAGGAATACTTCAATGTATACAATCCGATCACTGGCATCGTTTAATTCAATGCTGGCCGGATCAGATGGTACAGGAATGACCATTTTTTTGTCTTCAAATTCTAAGATTCGATCAATCAGCATGTTCTTAGCCTCAACAACAGCCGTTTGTATATCGGGTGCAAGAACGGCCGTACCGGGAATATCCGGGAAATACAGTCCTAAACCATCATCTGCCTTTTCAACAACAGCAGGGTAAATATAGGTGTTTTTCAATTTATCTCGCTCCTTTTATTTTTGAGACATATGTCTCAATTATATTTGTAAAAAAAATTTACCGAATCGTTAAGCCATACTAGAAGGTAAGCGTTTAGGGAGAAGCGCAGGGGTTAAAAGATAACCCCTGTTGTCTTCTCGATGCTCTTGAGTGTACCAATCGGTATGGTGGCTCCTTCGTTGTGAAAACTGATGTCCGCGTATCTTGTTGGATCATCTTTATGTTTCCAGCGTTTGTGACTACTGGCACCAGTATGAGAGGGAGAAGGCCCAAACCCTTCTTTTCTCAGCCGCTTGGTTAACTCTCTGACTGTTATTTGTTTCGGCATCGCTTACCTCCTTTCTATATTATGATTATAACACGCATTATTATGCGTGTAAAGAAAAAATGCGCATAATAATGCGTGTTTATTTTGCCGTTGAAATACAGCGGTTTTTTTTATTTCTCTGAAAGGGTGATTAGTAATGGCAAATGCAAACATTGTTGACCATATTGGCGGCAAGGTAACGGTCTGGACAAAGGACGGTAACGCCGCAGAGAACCGGACGCTGCACACGGTAGACGACTTTGGTGTTGTTATCTCAAACCAGCAACGGCAATGGACATTCATTCCGTGGGGGCAAATCAAGTATATCGACTATCCGCAGGATGGTGGCCCAGCATTGGTGATTGGCAAGCCATTGAGTGTAGACGAGTTGAACATACTTAAAGGTACAGAATCATTGAAGATTACTCCATTGGAGGTTGCTTCTACTCCTGTATCGTCAAAGTGGTTTTGGGAAGTATTCGAGACACTTACAACGAAGTTTTTATCTGAAGAGTTGAGCAAGCGGACTGGTGTAGAGACATACCAACTGAGTCCTGGTGAATTAATGAGTATGGAACAAGGTGGGGGGATTCGTATATTGAGCGGCCCCGCTATCGTGCTTTTCAATCAAGACTAATGAACAAGTACACACCTAAGCTGCCCCCTCTGCCTGTAATCTCTAAACAGCAACCAAAGGAGTGTAGAGGATGCCCGTGGGGGGAGTGGACAGGCAGTAAGCAGTATTGTGGACGTGGGAAGTGTCAGAGGGAGGGTGTGAAGAAATGATTGTATCTGCTGAGTTTTACCATGAAGGGCTGGAGGACGGTTTCGAGTTCTATGCATTATCAGGTCAATTTATTGGATACATCCCTAAAGATGAAATGGCAAATGGTTACCCAAAGGCGAAGCGTGTTCCTATTGTTCAAACCCCGGAAGGACGAAAGCCAGTAAACGAAGGGGATTGTATTATCACGGATAATCAGGGAAATAGGTACGTGATGGAGCCATGTGGATTCCGTCAAGAAATTGGAACGGTGATTATTACAACGTCGTTTTCTGGAATGATGAAAGAAGATTACGAGCACCTTCAAATGTTGAGGGCAATGCGTCCGCAGGATGCACCATTTAATAAGGAAATAGATGATGCCTTATTAGAATGCAAAGGTGATAAAAAGCTTCTGTTTGAGAAACTTGCCGACATTAGGCGTAGGTTTAACCTAGCAAATGGATTTGAAAACGATGCTACTGATTCTGAGGGATTCAAAAGGTGCGCCAAGCCCTTTACCATCTAACTCTGAAATTAGGGTGTGTGTGAGGCACTGAATGCGTCTGAGAGCCAGCCGTTCACCCCTACTATAGTGCAAAACCAACTCAAACAACCAGCGCAACCAAACCGGGGGTGGTGAAATGTAACTATGAACTGGGAAGAGATCAGAAATGAGTACGAAAATACTGATATCTCCTTATCGGATCTTGCTTCAAAACATGATGTGAAGTACCCGACTATCAAAAGCCGGAAGCAGCGGCAAGGATGGAGTAAGGATGCATCCTCCAGAACAAAAGATGCATCCGGGGGCAAGAAAGATGCATCCAAAAAGCGGGGTCCTCCAAAGGGGAATCGTAATGCAGCGGGTCATGGTGCTCCCGAGGGGAATCAGAATGCTGTGGGGAATAGTGGTGGTCCCGGTGGGCCAGCCCGTAACGACAAAGCCGTTACACACGGTTTTTTCCGCAAGTTCCTCCCTGATGAAACCGCAGAGATCATGGAGCAGCTTGAGAACCGTTCCCCGCTGGATATGATGTGGGATCAAATCACACTCAAATATGCTGCAATACTACGGGCGCAGCCGATAATGTTCGTCAAGGATCATGACGACATGACCAAAGTTGTTAAAAGATCGAAACTATTCACCAATGACAAAACGGATAGTGAAGATACAGAACATGAAATTCAGTTCGCTTGGGATAAACAGGCAACGTTTCTGAACGCTCAAAGTCGTGCAATGGGTAGGTTACAGAGTCTTATAAAGCAGTATGAGGAAATGTGCCGTCTTACCCATGCAGATGAAGAACAGCGGCTACGTATTGAGGTGCTCAAAGGTAAGGTCAAGGCGCTTGAGAAAGACGCCCCTCCTGATGAAAAAGAGACGGAAGACGGATTTATGGCCGCTTTGAAGTCCGAAGCAGCTCAGGTATGGGCTGATGAAGAGTAAAGCGCCTAAATTTAATTGGAAGCCGTTCTCTCGAAAACAAAAGCAGGTGCTTACATGGTGGCTGCCTGAATCCTCTGTGCATGATAAGGATGGCATTATAGCAGATGGAGCGATACGGAGCGGCAAAACGCTGTCCATGTCCTTTTCATACGTTGTATGGGCTATGAGCACCTTTGACCAGCACAATTTCGGGATGGCTGGTAAGACTATAGGCAGTTTCCGGCGTAATGTACTGTTCTGGCTGAAGCTTATGTTGAGATCCCGTGGTTATCGGGTGCATGACGCCCGCACTGATAACCTGGTCACCATATCCAAGGACGGCAAGGAAAACTATTTCTATATTTTTGGCGGTAAGGATGAAAGCTCTCAAGACTTGATTCAGGGTATCACGTTGGCGGGAATGTTCTTTGATGAAGTGGCCCTAATGCCAGAATCATTTGTCAATCAGGCAACTGGCCGTTGTTCGGTGGATGGATCTAAATTTTGGTTCAACTGCAACCCTGACGGTCCGTACCATTGGTTCAAGACCGGATGGATTGATAAGGTAACGGAAAAGTCTTTGCTGCATCTTCATTTCACGATGGAAGATAACCTGTCACTGTCAGAACGTATCAAAGCTAGATACCGGGCCATGTATAGTGGTGTGTTCTTTAAGCGCTACATACTGGGTCTGTGGGCGATGGCGGAAGGCGTTATCTATGACATGTTCGACGAGGATATCAGTGTCAAGAAGCCGGAAGAACTGCCACAGGAGTTCTCCAAATACTATGTAGGCGTTGACTATGGTCACACCAACGCTACCGTGTTCCTTTTGTTCGGTCAGCAGGATAAGAAGCTATATCTGATTAAGGAATATTACCATTCAGATGTGACTTCCCCCAAAGCGCCGAGTGACTACGCCAGAGACTTTCTGGAGTTCATTGCAGGGATCGACAATATCAAAAAGATATTTATTGATCCAAGCGCTAAGGGATTCATAACAGAATTGAAAAAGATGGGTGTACGGCGGATAGAGGAAGCAGATAATGACGTGCTTCCGGGTATTGAGTCCGTAGCCGTATCCATAAAGGAACAAGAACTCTTTGTGTCCTCACAATGCCGTGAGACGATCAAAGAGTTTTTTAGTTACATTTGGGATGCAAAAGCGTCTCAGGACCGGGGCGAGGATAAGCCAGTCAAGAAGCATGACCATGCTATGGATGCTTTGCGGTATGTAGTCTATACCGTGCTTGGTAAGCCGCGTCGTTCGAGATTCTTTACGTAAGGGGGTGAACACTATTGAAAGCTGAGGAAGCCAAACCACAAGCTAAGGCTAAATCAGCCGTTATCCTGCCCAACCAAAATTTGAGTGTGGGCGGTACACGTACTAAGCCGTCCCTGCTGCCATTCGCCACACTACGGCAGATGGCTAAGGTCCCGGCCATAGCAGCTATCATCAATACGCGGCTTAATCAGGTAGCCCGTTTTGCACGCCGCCCCCGGTTTGATGGGGATTTAGGGTTTCGAATCGGCCTGAAGAACCCCCAGCAGACCATGAGTAAGGCAGCGCAGGCAAGGGCCTTCGAGTTGGAAGAATTCTTTTTGCGTACTGGTAGCTGGGACAACCCGCAGCGAAAGGACAACTTTAATAGTTTCCTTCGTAAAATCACGAGGGATACACTTACGCTGGATGCAATGGCATGGGAGAACGTATTTACGCGGGCTGGAAACATTACAGACCTGTTTGCGGTGGATGCTGCCACTATAGAGCTGTTGCCAAACGCCCCAACGTCAGAAATATTTCTGCCAGCCCCATATATGCCCGTTACAGCTCAGGGATACCTTGAGCCTATTGCCTATGTGCAGCGAGTGGATGGACGGATAACGGCTGAATATACACGCCATGAGCTGTCGTATGGTATCCGTAATCCGCGTACCGATGTGGAATATTCCGACTTCGGTATGTCAGAGCTGGAAACGCTGGTGGAGATCGTTACAGGGATAATGAACGGTGTCCGGTACAATACAACTTATTTCTCTTACAATTCCTTGCCGCAAGGTGTGCTTGAGGTCATTGGTAAGTATGAGGAAGAGGATATTGAAGCGTTTACCCGTCACTGGAAAACACTCACAGATGGAGCACAAGGAAAATGGGCTGTTCCGGTAATGGGAATGGAAGAGGGGAGCGGCTTCAAGTTCACCCCATTTAAGAGTAGTAACCAGGACATGCAGTTTAATGAGTTCCTGGAATTCCTGTTCAACCTTGCGGCGGCAGTCTATCAGATTGACCCCAACGAAGTCGGTTTTAAAAGCTGGACCAGTAGCACCAGCATGAGCCAAAGTGACAACACGGCTGAAAAAATGGACTCCAGTAAGGATAAAGGGTTTATCCCGCTCATGTATTTCTTATCAGATTCATTGAATACGAATGTTCTGGACGTTATCGCCCCTGAATTCGCTTTATACTGGGCGGGGCTGGACGATGAGAGCGAGGACCGAAAAGCGGAGCGATTGAAGAATGACATTGACTCCGGTGTGCTGACCATTGCGGAGGTACGTAAACAAAGGGGGCTTGAAGTTCCCCCCGATGCTAAGTGGATGCACGCCCCTGCCAATGCTGTACTTATACAGGCGTATATGGCAGAGCACCAAGCGGCTACTGAGGAAGATTCGCCGGATAATCCGAAAAAGGATGATGAAGAGGAACCGTTACAAAAATCCTTTGAGTTGGATATAACGTGGGAGGGGTATTGATGGCTAAGCTAAAAATTAATCTACCCCCCGCCCTACGTTCTTTCAGGCTGGAGGATAAGCGGCTGGTAATGGAAACATTATCCAAGGCTCTTGAGCTACCATCCCACCGGGAAAGTGGCGGACGTAGCATGTGGGAGCGGTCAGATGATCCGTTGATTGCTCAATTGGAGGATGATTTTTATTCGGAGCTGGACGCGGAGACGCAGGAGGCTATTGCGGAGATTGTTGTACTGTTGGGATTGCCAGTAGACGATATTCAGAAGTCGAGAGATGGCAAGAATGCCATAATCGAATGGATCAAGAGGCTACGGAGCAAACGCGGCCTATTCAAACGGGTTATAGAGCGCGGTAAAGACTCCTTTGCGGTCATTCGGAAGATTGACGACACTATTCGTTCCAAGTTTAAGAATCTGGACAAGCTGGCTGAAAAGTATATTGTCCGAGCTGCTTTACTTGGCAGGCTCCGTATAGAGGCAGAGAAAGCCAATTTGGTCCTTACTGCTGCGATCATTAGCAAGCTGCCGGATACGATCAAGGCGGCTCGTAAGGACCCGTTTCCGTTTGAGTTGTGGAATGGTGAAGGCGAGGGGCAGGAAGAATTTATTTCACTCTCTCCGCTGGAGATCCGCAGCATGGAACATTCTGTGCTTCACACGGCTGAGAAGATTACGCAGATATCAGACAAACACCGGGCCGGAGTCAAGGAACTGGTAATACAGAGTCAAAAGGAGCGCTGGGGAGCGAACAAGCTATCTCAGGCGCTCTTTGACGTATATGGGGATCAGAATAGGGATTGGCGGCGCGTGGCGATCACAGAGCTTGCCATGAGTACAAATGATGCTTTTTTGGCGGGCTGTCAGGAAGGCGATATTGTTCAGGTCGCTACTGTTCCCGGTACATGCAAGCACTGTCAACGGCTGCTGGAGGGCAAGACATTTATCGTCTCCCACAAAGCGGCTAACGGTGATACCCATATATGGCCCGGCAAGAGCAATAAGGGCCGAATAACAGCCAGTTGGTGGCCCTGTGTACCGCTTCATCCCCATTGTCGGCATAGATGGTTCAGAGTACCGGGAAGAAACCGGAGGGAGGTGATTAAGCGATGATACCGACAGTAGGGCGCATGGTTCATTATTTTTATTGCAGACAAAAGGATAACAAGACTGTAATTGCACCAGCCGCAGCGACAGTTACGGATGTGGTTGACGATACAACGGTTCATTTGTGTGTTACCTATCCGAACAGTATGGTTTTTGTCGAAAACGTTCAACAAGGTCAGTCTATCGGGCAATGGGACTGGCCCCAGCGAGTCTGAGAAAGGAGTGATTTGTCTTGGAGGAAATTAAAGACACTTTCCGCCTATTTGTGCCTTTGGAAAAGTCGATAGAAATGGATGCCAACGGTGATTACATCATTCAGGGTGTTATTTCTTCTGACGACACAGACGCACAGGCAGATAGTATCTCTCCAGACGGCATGGATACATCCTATTTTCTCGAAAAGGGATGGATCAAGTGGGAACACGGTAATAGCCCGGATCAATTTATAGGCGAGCCGGAAGCTGTGCATGTCGGGAGATTCAATCATCCCACGCTTAATAAATCGGTTAATGGAGTGTTCATCAAGGGCCGTTTATATGCGAACCGGGAAATGTCATTAAAGGCCGTTGTTGCTATTGAGGATTTGCAGAAGTCCCACAGCACGCGGCGTGTCGGCTGGAGCATTGAGGGCGGTGTAGTCGAACGTGATCGACTGACAGGGAAAGTTATAAAGTCTGTACTGCGAAACGTTGTGCTGACGATGAACCCAATTAACACCATGACGTATGCGGAATTAGTTAAATCTTTTAACAATATTAAGGAGGATGGCGAGATTATGGGAGACAATCAAATTGAAGTTAGCGCTCAATTGGGAGGGCTGGAAAAATCATTCACACACATGATTAAGCAGCAAACGGAGGTAAATGACCTAGTTAAATCCATGTCTACTAAGTTGGATGCATTGAGTGCAGAGAATGAAGAATTGCGTAAGTCGCTGAACGTGCCTCAAGGCCGTAAAAGTGTGACTGGTCAGCGTGATTTAAATACCATCAAACGTCCCGATGGCAAGGAAATGAACAGAACAGAAGTGTTGGAAGTGCTGGAGAAGTCCTTTGAAACTGGTGAACTCGCGGGCAGCGAGGTAGTTCGCTTTGAAACAGGTACACCGCTTCAAGCGCTTAACTTGCCGTCCACCGTTAAAGAAAAACTCGGGCTGTAATTCAGCCTTTAGAATTGGAGGATAATGACTATGGAATTGGATAATCTGCAAGATGGCTTGGGTCAAATGTCTGTTGGTGACCTGGAGCAATTAACAAAAGCACTGGGGAGTGGTGTAGACGGTCCGGCATATGGAGACGGTTCTTTTGCCGATATGTCCGCCCTGCGTCCGCAATCGCTTGAATCTACTCTTAAAGTCGTAACGGCCAAAGAGGAAAACTTGGTGTTCTGGCGCTCTATCAACAAATCAAAGGCTAATGGCCTTGTAGAAGAATTTAACGTCATGGACAGCTACGGACAGGACGTTGATCCGTATATGGTAGAGGGCGGAGTGCCTACCGAAACGGATAGTAACTACATCCGTCAAACCGGATTTGTTAAGTTCTTCGGTACACTTCGGAGAATTACACTACAGGCCATGCTTACTCAGACGGTTGGTGTGGGGGATATTAAAACTCGTGAGACGATGAACGGAACAATGACTGTACTCCAACAAATGGAGCGTGCTTTGTACTTCGGAGATAGCTCCAAGAACCCTTTAGCAATGGATGGATTGTTGGCACTTGTTAAAAAGTATGTCATTGGCAAGCCTTACGCGTCTCAGCATATCATCGACCTTAAAGGTGGATTGATTACCGAAAATGTTCTTGAGGATGCAGCAACGATTATCGCGGATAACTGGGGTAGTCGTAGACTTGATTTGCATATCTCGAATCAGGTACACAAGGACTTCTCTAAATTGTTTACTGGTCCTACTGGTCGCCAACGGATCGTGAATCCGGGTGAAGATATTATGATGGGGCAGCCTATCCGTGGTTACGCGGCTAACTCAGCGAATATCACATTCCTGAATAACGTATTTTTGAAACCGGAGGGCGCACCAAAACAAAAATCACAAAAGGATGCTCCGGCTATCCCGGTACTGGATTCCGCCAAAGGTGTGGCTGATACTAATTCTACTGTGCCAGCAGGAACATATTACTATTTCATTAGCGCTAAAGGCAGAAAGGGCGAATCTGCCCCAGTACCAACGACAGCCATTGCGATTACTGACAAACAACGGGTTGAAATTACTATTCAACGGGTGGACTCTGGCGATGCGGATTTGAAAGCCAACAGCTACAAAGTTTATCGCGGGTACTCCAGTAATCCAGCTCAAGCATTATTCATGACTGAGGTTGCGGATAGCGGCAGCGATACAACACAGGTCATTGTGGACAATGGCGCTGATATTCCGGGTACAGAACATGCTTTCCTAATTGATAATGACGGAGAGAATGTTCTGCGCTTCAAACAGTTTGCCCCACTCATGAATTTGGCAATGGGTCGTGTCGATACATCCGACCGTTTCATGATTCTACTTTTCGGGATGTTGCAAGTCTACAACCCGCGCCGAATTGTGGTATTCAAGAACGTTGGCAAGATCGGAGAAAACAGCAATAGAGAACTGTTTGGTCCTTCCTACGACCAGCAAAGCTTTGGTACGATCAAGCCAGTATACCGTTAAAAGAGAGGGCGACCCCCTCTCTTTTCTTTTGGTCACTAAATTGATCAGGAAAATTTTCCTGAGCGAAGGAGATACGGCATGAAAATCAAAAAAACAAGTGGTGAACTGCCTGCTGAGGTGGTTGTGCTGGACCAGACAGTCCAATTTGATGATAAGGGACAGGCTGAGGTGGAGGACGGGATCGGGGAGGTACTTCTTCAAATTCCCGGCTACGAGGAATATAAGGAGAAGCCGAAAAAGGACCCTATTCCAAAAGACGACAGCAAGGGCAAGAAGGATGACACCAGTGTCAAACAGGCCCCACCACTAGATGATCAAGGGGCGGGTACGGCGACTCCACCTGAAAGTAAGGAATAACCATGGCGATCATTCCTTATTATGAAACCCGTGAGAACCCGGATACTGGAGAGATAACCTATAGCTCTCCAGTAGGATTGCCCACGCCTGAAGAGGTGCGGAAACGATGGTGTTATGGTCTTACGCTTGCTGACAAGTTCGGTCAGCCGATGGATGATCGGGATATACTGGGCTTCCTGATGGCAGCTGTTAAGGACACGGAGCGGCAATTAGGTATCTTTTTGAAGCCTACTGTTATCCGTTGCAATGCAGAAGCGCGGGGGTTGGAGCAAGGTGTCGATTACGAGGTCGAGGAACCAGCCTATGACTATGATGTACAGCGCTGGCGTAATTTTGGCTTTATACAGCTCCGGCAGCGCTTTGCTTCCAAGATCGAGGCGTTCCGGCTGGTTACCTATGGCGGGCAAATAAATATTGACTTCATGGAGCACCAGGACTGGATTAAGTTGTATAAAAAGTCCTCTCAACTGCATGTGGTCACCAAGGGCGGGGGTGTGCCTGTGCTTGCTGGATATCCGGCAGGCTACAGCGCAGCCCCATTCGCTATTGGCTTGTTGTCTCAGACGCCACAGGTGTTCCATATCGACTATACGGCTGGTTTGACCAAAGAGCAGCTAACGGAGGATATCCGGGCCGTAATCGGTAAGCAGGCGGCGGTAGCTGTTCTGGGCGTTGCTAGTGATGCGGTAATGGCTGGTGTCTCAGGGTACTCGCTTACGTTGGATGGCGTGGCAGAGTCATTTACATCAACGGCATCTACCATTTATGGCAAGTACGCAGCGCACATCACGCAGCTAAAGCAGGAGGTAAATGACTTCTTTAGCCCGGCAGGGGGCGGCGCACGTACCAAAATGCGCGGCTTTACGATGGGGGGAATTTAATTGGTTGATATCCGGTTAAATGCAACTGAATTTGAGAATATGATCGCAAGGCAAGGCCGGGACGTGATGTGGCAGGAAGCCGTTCGGTGCTCTTGTTTTAATTTTGGTAGCGGGAACCCGATGTATGGCTGTCCTTTCTGCGGAGGAACAGGGTATGTATATGAACCATCCGTAATATGCCGGGGGTTGGTTCAGAGTGTCACAACGTCCAAGGACTACCTTGCTTATGCAGGGATGTTTGAAGTTGGTGATGCCCTCATGAGCGTACCCGCCAACATGTTTAAGCGTACCGAGACGGGCGGGTTTGATCTTTCTGAGAGGGAGCCTGTTCCTATGTTTAATATCGGTACTGGGGATGTCGTCACTTTAATTGACGATGAAGTAAAATCTTCCGAGTTACTGATTAGAGGTATGGAAGTAAACCAACGTCCTCCTGACACGTTACTGAATCCCAAGGTAACAAAGGTATTATCTATTCGTCGTCATGATCTAGACGCCGCCACAGTCACCCCGTACCTTGCTGGAGAGGATTACAAGGTTGAGGGAGCAACTATCCAATGGATAGGCAACCAGCCGCCAGAGGGAGCACAGTACAGCGTAATGTACATGCATCGTCCGGTGTACACGGTGTATGCCGTACTTCCACGGCCCCGGCATCAAAACGGGCAGGACCTACCGCGTGCAGTTGTACTCCGGTACTATCCGGGGGGTGTCCTCCGTGAACATGCTGTCAATTCAGGCTGAGTTACCCGCGCTCGATGATATTATTAAGCGTTTATCCACCGGGCACCGACTACCCTTTACACGGGCTGCCGTCCAGGCTGCTACCACGGAGCTCATACAGGCCACATGGATTCAATATGCATCCGGTGCGCAAGTAAGCTTCAGCGGCGGGAATTTTCGTGTCGGTGTTCAGACTGGCGATTATGTTCGTAGTATTCAGGATGGCGTGCGTTTTCCCGACGACTTGACCGGGGAAGTCTTCACGACTTCTGCCCACGGCGCAAGCATAGAGTCGGGGCAGGATGCAAGGGATATGAAACCGTCTCTACTAGCATCCCCGAAAGCCAAGACCGGGGCAAATGGTAAGAAATATATCACGGTCCCGTTTCGTCATGGTACGCCAGGAGCTGCGACAATGCCTGCCATGCCCAAGTCCATATACACACAAGCCCGGAGCCTTAGCTTTAGCCGGGTTCTTTCCCCTTTGCCCACACGTACCTATAGCTGGGGCGGGCGGATAAAAGAGGACGACACGGGCAAGCGCAGCCACGTCGGGGAGCATCCGGGCGCAGGATATACCTGGAAGGCTGGTAAGTATCAGGGGCTTGTCAAGATGGGCCAACCAGGACATACGCAGTATCTTACGTTTCGGCGGCTGTCGGAAAACTCCAGTAAAAAGAGCTGGATGCGTCCGGCCATCAAGCCTAAACCGATCCGGCAGGCGGTTATTGAAAATACGCGGGATCAGGTGCAGGACATTATTGTACAGGGCTTTCAACAAGATCTGGCCGCTATGGGCTTGGGAGGCGATTAGTTAAGTGGAGTTCAGTAGCGTTGATGTTAAAGAGGAATTACTTCAATTCCTGAAAAAAGGATTCAAAGATAGTGCTGTTCGGATGAATGTATTCAAGGCCGATCCGCAAACAGAGACAGAATTACCGTGTGTGGGCATTAACCGGGTATCTGATAGCGAGGCAGCTCACATTTTGGGTGACTTCGGCGGTGAGGACTTCGATAGGGAGAATTTAGAGCTTTCGGAGATCCATAGCACGCATTTTCAGGAATCAATGGAAGTGCGTATTTGGCATACCAATGCAGACGAGCGAGAGCGGGCCTATAGGATATTAAAGGCTCTGCTTATGCTATTCCGTCCGGTGTCTGTGCAAAAGGGTTTACTGAGTTTTAGCATGGAGGCGGGCAAGGATGAAAGCGACTTTACCGGGCAAGTAGCCCCGTTCCCTGTTTATTGGGCCAGTATCGTTATTACGTATCTCAACCCACTAGATGTTCAAACGTCCGAGCATGTGGAGGCGATCAGTGGATTTACATCAAGGGGAGGTGTAAGCATTGGCGGATGAAGAGAAGAAAAACGAGCAAGGCGCACCAATTCCGGCCCCAGCTCCCAAGACGGAGCCTGTCAAAAAGACGGAGCCTGTTCCTACGTCGGTAACACTAGATGATTATTTATCCCGTGTGTCCGTGCATATGGGGCTGGTAGCGAGCTTTCGTTATGAGGCCCGCAGCAAGCCAGAATTGCTGAAAGACAAGACGGACGAGCAATGGGTGAAAGCCTTTCAGCAACAGTCCGAGACACGATATGAATAGGAGGTAAACGATGGGTATTGATATTTCTTTCGGTGGGGCTAACATCAAACAGCCGGGCTCTTATTCCACTGTAGATTCAACTGGAATGATTCCCGTCACATTGGGATCTAATAAAGTTTTGGCTGTAATCGGTGTTGCTCCTTCCGGAAATAAACTGCCTGATGGAAGAGCATCGTATTTTAACGATCCGAAGATTGCGGCAGCCGCCACGGGTGAAGGTGAAATGTTGGAGGTAATGAGGGTGGCTTGGCGGCACGGGGCGGATCTTATTGCTGTTGTACCCGTTAAAATCACGATTCCTGCAATCGCTCCGACAGACGAACAGTGGCAGGAAGCGATTGACCTATTGCAGACAGAGGATGTGACTGGTTTTATCCCGCTTACGACTCAAGCTGCAATTTGGGCGAAAGTGGATACACATATTACATTCATGTCCAGTACAAAAAATCGGATGCGCCGTCGAGCGTTTTACGGCCACAAGCCTGGAGCGACGATTGCAGAGATTAAAGATTTGGCTATAGGCATTCCGACAGAGCGGGGTTTACTTGTTACGCCTTGCCCGCTTGTCGCTGACAATGACGGTAACAAGGTAGCTAAGCCGGGGTATTATATGGCGGCTGCTGTAGCGGGTAGATGGGCAGGACAACCTTCGCAATTACCTGTTACGTACAAGCTTGTCAAGTTTGACGGATTGGAAAAAGTGTATATCGGTCTGGAGATCGAAGAATTGTTGGAGGCCCACATTTGCCCTGTCAAACAGGTAAAGAATGTGGGCTTTCGCATTGTTCAGGGCATCACTCTTTCACCGTCCGAGGATCTGACCAAAAGCGAGTTATCTGTTTCAACCCTGAGTGATGATATGTCACTGGCTATTGAAACGTATTTTGAAAACAAATATGTAGGACAAGCAGGGAAAAAAGGGATCGAGGTAACAATTTACAACGATCTTGTATCGCTTATTCAAGAGTTTCAAAAAAATGGATGGATTAGCGGATTTGTGCCGGAATCTATCAAGGTTACTCGAAATGGTACGGCTTTTTGGCTGGAATGGGAAGGTAAACCAACGCTACCGATTAACAACTTCCTGATAACTTCACACTTCACTCTGTAATTAAGAAAGGGGGAATAAACTTTGAGTATTGTAAAAGACCAACCAGCTCATGCCGGGCATACGATACGCCTTAAAATCGGTGGGATCGAAGTCGGCCGGGGGCAACGGCTCAGTGGTAACCGTTCTTTCGGGACGGAAAACCAGTATGAAATCGGCTCTATTATGCCACAAGAGTCCGTTCCATTGAAGGTAGACGGGACTATCAGTTTGGAGAAATATCGTATCCGCAAAAAGTCTTTAGCTGAACTTGGGCTGTCTTCATACGGCGCGGGCATTTTGAATATGAACGTAATTGACATTGAGGTAACAGACAAGTACACGGGCGATATTGTTATCGTATATCGAAGCTGCACATTGTCTGAATCGTCTGAAGACTTCAGCGCAAACGCAATGTCTGGTGAAAATGCAACATGGAAGTATCTTTCTGCCGACTACGGTACGCCGGAAACTGAATAATTCTTAATCAGGCCCTTTCATTTGAGAGGGCTTTTTATATTCCAAATTTAAAGGAGACGATCATTAATGGCTGAATATACAGAGGAACAAAAAGCCGCTGCTCTGGCGGCGGTTGAAACTGCTCAGAAGGTGCAAGCTGGTGGAGAACTGAAAGAAGCGGAAACCTTGGACTTTACTTCTGATGAGGGAAAGCACTATACAGGCGTGCTTGTATTTAAAAAACTCACCATGGCTGACATCCTGAAAGCAGGAGCTATTAAGTCGGAGATTTTGCGGGAAGCTGGTGTACAGGAGATACAACTGGTAGACAACGATGTACTGTTTATGGCCCATGTCATTTCCTTTCTTGAAGTCGCCTTGGAGAAACGTCCTGAGTGCCTTTTGAAGCTCAAAGAAATTACAGAGGCAGAATTGCTATTCCACGTTTATAGCAAATATAAGGCATGGGAGGGAACGTTTCGCAAGGACTTTCGAAACGCACCTAAAGACAATAGCGAGGCTACCACAGGAAAGGAAACTGTGGATACTCCGTAAATACGTATATGGCGGTGTTCCGCCTACCGATCCGAGAATCCTTGCCATGACACCTGAGCAAATAGACTTAGAATTTGAACATATGGAAAACGATCGGAAGGCTAGGGACGGTAAGGGAGAGGAATATGACGATCCGGAATTTGACGATTGGGCAAATGAAACGGAGGAAACGGACGGTAAACTGTCATATGACTATACGGTTTCTAAAACTCCTGCTGAAATCCCGGATGATGATTGGGAAGACGTCGAACCATAGAAAGGAGGGAGTATTTTGGCAGCAGAACAAACCATACGAGTATCCGCTAAGGGTGAGTTTGGACAACTACAGCGTGGACTAAAGCAGCTCCAACAGGATTTAAAGGGTGTTGCTGGCGTAGTGGACAAAGGAGCCGGAAAAGGCGGTTTTTTCGATGAAAAACAGCTCCGGGCCTTGGATATATATAAAAGCCGTTTCAGCCAAACCATGAAGGAACTTGACGCTGAATTTCGTAAGCAAAATAATGTGGTCGAATCTCTTTATTCCAAGCTTCAAAACGCACAGCGTTCCGAACGCGAGGAAATAAAGAAGACCATCCAACAGCGTGAGCGCCAATTGGACGTAATTCGCAAAGAGCTGATGATTACCGAACGTTTGTACAATCAGCGTTCCAAAGAGGCTGGCGGTTATCGCACTGTGCCTGTAAATGGCGGTGGTTCGCAATCTTCGGGTGGTGGTCTGGATTCCGATAGCATAAATAATAAGCTGAATGATGGTGTTTTTGGAAAGTTTCTCAAAGGAGCTGCGGGCCGCGCTCTGACCGCTGGTAAGATGGGGCTTGGTCTTGCAGGTATAGGTGGGATAGGGGCTATCGTTTCCCAAGCTTATAGCCTTGCGTATGCCCGCCAAGTCGGTTCGCTTGATCTTGCACAGCGTATTCGTGGACAAGCGGGTTGGAATGGATCTGCAACTGACATGTGGGACCGTTCATCCGCTGTTGGCCGTTCTGACCGTATGGGATACAGCGCAGCAGAAACTTGGGGTTTCTTGGACCAGTACAGCCGAACCGCTGGTAACATAAACACCGACCAGCAAAAAGGACTTCTTAAATTTGGCCGTGCTTATGGCTTGGACATTTCCGAAGTAGCTGGTCTGACTGGTACCAACCGGGCGGCTGGTGGTATGCAGTCTCCAAAAGGTTTTGCGGACGCAATAGCTGGTAGCGTTGCGAAGTCAGGTATGACCCCACGTATTGTGGAAGTTATGGAAACCAACAATGCCCTTTTGCAGCAAATGAGCACCACATTAAAAGATGGCAGCTCCAAGCAGATTTTGGCCTATCAAACTACATTAGATCGGATAGGTACAGAGCAAGGCATGGCGCAGCTAACGGGTGCTCAGGGTGGTAACCTTATCGGCGGGCTTGGCGGAATATTCCAACCTGGCAACGACAACTGGAAGTGGATGGGGGTACAGGCTCTACGGGAGTATAACCCGAAAAAATATGGCAACATGGACCTCTTTGGGCTGGAAGAGTCGTTTGAAGACGGTCTGATGAATGCTGATAATGTTCCGGCTATGGCTAAGTATGTTAAATCGCAAACGGGTGGCAACGAAAAGCTTACCAAGCGTATTATGCAGCGCTGGCTTACAGATGGCGGCTTCGCTGCGACCAAACGAGAAGCGTCTGAATTCTATGATTCTACGAAGGGTCTTTCTGTTTTCAGTCCTGACCAGCTCAAGGCTCTGGAGAACGGCAGTATTGATTCTGGATCTAAGTATGATGCCGAGCGTAAAGGAGCTAAAGGACAGGGGTTCCTTGATACTGACGCACAATATCAGAACAGCCTTACGGGTCTTGGTGATGAATTTGTCGGGATTGTAAGCAATCTTAAAAAAGGTGTTGGCGGTTTCGTAACCGAGTTCGTTGAAGATTTAAACAAAATCGAAAATGCTGTTAAAGTTGCAGGCGATGGTTTAAGCGAAGCAGTCAAAAAAGCGATGGAGTCCTTGGGTGTTCCTTCGGATACATCCGAAAGTATTAGCAATTTTGTTGGTAATGTTCCCGGTATTGTAGCGGACAATCCTGCTGAAACGTTTTTAGGGGCTGTGCTTGGTTGGAAAGGTTTTAAAAAAGCAAAAGAACTACTGAGCAAGTCTTCTGGCGGCACTGTTGCTGATGTGGGTGAAGAAGTAATAAAAGACGCGACTTCCAGCACAGGTGGCAAGGTTTTGAGTGGTGTCAGTAAAGGGATCAAAACAGGCTCCAAGGTTGGAGGGGGCGCTCTTCTTGCTACCGATATTTTTAATATTTTTACGGAACACATTGAAGATAAGAATAGAGCACGTAGACTTTTTGAGATTTATGAAGGTATAGAGGAAAATAATGCTTCACCTCTTACAAAAGGGACCCCGTTGTTCGGACAGGGCGGAGAAATTAAAGCAGATACCCGTTCATGGTGGCAAAAAAATGTGTCTGATCCGACTACATCCAAGATGAATTCATGGAAAGATTATATTGAATACTTTGGTAATGGGGCAGGAGATAGTGATATCGGGCGTATGCCTGATCAAGTAACTCGCAATGTCGAGGATATGTCCACAATCGGCCAAAACAAATTCAGGCAAATGGATCGGACGACCAGTGACATGGCCGCTGATGCTGCGACAAAATACATGTCTATGGAACGCAACAGCAGCAGCCTATTAGACAAGACGGTATGGATTTTCAGGAACATGTTGTACACCGTGCAAAATGGCACAGCGGACATGTTGGCCGAATTCCAGAGCTTACGAAGTTCGATGGCTGCCAGTATGGGCGGTAATGGCGTAACAGCCATGGGTAACGGGTTCAGCCTTTCAAGCAAAATAACGACTATGAGCGGGATCAGCGCCGAACAGCTTAATAAAAAGTTGGGCGGCGCGTTGGCTGGAAAAGGCGCTCAATTTGTGCAGGCCGGGCTGCAATTCGGAATTGATCCGGCTGCATTGGCGGCTATCAGTATGCACGAAACAGGTAACGGCACATCCGCCGCCGCGAAAAATCGCCATAATGTGGGCGGTATGATGGGGTCACACGGATTGATGAATTTTTCATCAATTGACGACGGAATTACAGCAATGGCGCGTAATCTCAAAGTCAATTATGCCGATCAAGGAATTGATACGATAGAGGGCGTTCAGCGTAAATATGCCCCTATAGGCGTGAAGAACGACCCTGACAATAAAAATAATTACTGGTCTTCCGGTGTCGTAAAATTCATGAACGACCTTACTGGGGGCATTTCAACCGGATCAGGTAGTGGATTCTTTAATAACTGGCAAGGTCGTATCACCAGTAAATTTGGAGAGCAAGAAGGCTTTCGCAAGAAAGCTCACGGTGGTTTGGACATAAAGGGTGCGCAAGGAGATCAGCTTCAGGCGCTTACGGGCGGAACGGTCTCATTTGTGAAAATGGATGATGGAGGTCCGCTAGATTCGGATGGTAAGAAAAATACCCGAGGTGGCGGAACGGAAGTCGGCATAAAAATGTCTGATGGCAGTACCTACTTTTATAGTCATTTGTCCGCTGTTAACCCCGGATTGAGGACCGGGCAGACGGTAAACACAGGAGATTTTATTGGGAATGTTGGTGGTACACCTGGAGTGGCAGGTAGTGGGAGCAGCACGACCGGCAGCCACTTACACCTGGGCTATATGAATAGTTCAGGTAAGTTAATGAACCCAGTGGACTTATTGAATTCTTTAGGGGCTGGAGACAGTGATATTGGGAATATGCCTGCTGCGTCTAGTTCGAGGGAGATCCGTCACAAGTCTGAAATCACCGTAAATCTGAATGTGAGTGGAGAAGGAGCCAAGACGCTGAATGCTTCCACCCAAAGCCAGCTTGAAAAACTGGTGAAACGTATTATGGCAGAGCAGGAGAGACAGCGACTCCGCATGTCTCCAGTAAAGGCAGGGTATTGACATGATCGAACGCTATGATTGGGCGCCAGTTGGCGGCGTGGAGGGTAAACGGTACGTCCCTATCATCCGGGTTAGTTTCCACACAGATAAAACCTGCTACCAGCTCAAAGGTAGTTTGACTGAGGATACAGGCCAAGACCCCACCAGCCAGGTGCTTTCTGTGACTACACAAAAGACGCTGGATGCTCCAGCCGGGACCATGAATATCGTACTGGCAGGGGATAAATGGTTTCGCTCTCAGCTCATTATGCCTAATGACCTTGTGGTTGTGCAGATGGGCTATAAGACAGTTAAGGGCGAGGAACTATCTACGGTCATGGTTGGCTTGGTAGATCGAGTTCGCCGGACCCGCAGCGTGGACAATGGCATGACAACATCCGTTCAGGCGCGGGACTTCGGTAAGGTGCTTATCAAATCCAACATTAAATTTTATCCCGAGATATCTGGCGGTACCGATAAGTTTTTCCTGACTGAAAATGGTTGGTTGGCGATGGCTAAATACTTTCAATCAGAAAGCATTGCTAAAGGTAGCCCCGCTGTCATTTTAGATGTCATTATGCGTTTCATTCTGCCTAAGCTGAACAGTGTAAAATGGACTGTTTGGGATGAAAAAAAGGCAGAGCCGGTTGCAAAGAAAGTTGATGTTACCAATATACTCAGGTATAACTTTGCAGCGGTCCCGGTATTCCTTCCGCAATTTTTTACACTGGACCGTTATGAAGGTTCCTTATGGAATCTGATGGAACGAACATCCACAAAGCCCTTCACGGAGTTATTTGTCGATGTTCGTGAGCCACTAGAAGCGTGGAATCCGGGCGGGAAGCCGCGAGTGGTTAACGAAACTATTGAGCAGTCCAGCGATCAAACAAAGGCCAAGTATCCTAAGGGAGAGGGCTACTACCCGTTCCCGCGCTTCCCGTTTGGCAAAGACAACAGCGTAGTGTCCGTATTTTTACGAAATACACCATTCAGCAAGGATGCCTGGGACAAGTTGGCCGTTCATGAAGTGATTGCAGCGGACGTAATTGATGAAGATTTATCTTACGCAGACGACGAGCATTACAACCTATTCTGGGCCGGGACTACGATCAATCCGTTTGGATTTGACTTAAAACGGGTAGCTCCCCCAGTCATGAACAAGACTGCCGTCGAACGATATGGCCTTTCACCATTGGAGGTTGAGATCGAGGGATTGGCTATAGATCCGAGCAAGCCGGAGGACACTACGAAGCTGGAGCAGATGAGCAAAGCATACACGGCCAAGCTGAAGGAGTGGTTTGAAAACAATCACAAATTCCTGAACGGCTCCATGACTGTACGTGGTAAAGGCAGCTATAAAATAGGGCAAAAATTACAAGCGCCTGGGATTATGAAAGAGTTTTACATCGAATCCGTAACGCAGACCTTCAACGTTTTTGACGGCTGGACTACCAGCTTGCAGCTAACCCGTGGCCGGGACTATAAGCCACAAACAGCGGCTAAAACCTCCAGCGCGGCAACAGTAGCGGCGAACGCAGCAGCCGGGAAAAAATCTGCTTCTGCAAAAACCACAGCTGAGGTAAAAGCTGATTATTATACCGTCAAGCGGGGTGACAGTCTATGGAGTATCGCCGCCAAGGTATACGGCAAAGGCGATGACTGGACCAAACTGTGGGAAGCCAATAAGGACATGCTTATTAAACGGGATGACCGTAACGCTTCTCAACATGGGAAATACATTTATGTTGGTCAGATTCTTAAATTGCTGGGAGGAAAATGACATGAAGGATCAGAGCGCCTTGGGGGGCAAGTCAGTTAATCGACTTCCAGAGTTTAATTCCACCCGGCTTGCCCACGTGACCAGCACCAAGAACTACGAGAAATATGGTCGTATTGAGGTTGTTTTTTTGGACTACAGCCAGCCCGTTCCTGTGTGGGTGATCGGAGGTATTGACCGGGAGCCAGTGGAAGGGGATACGGTAATTGTCGGGTATTTGGACAACCGCAAAGACACTCCCTATTTGGCCGGATTTTTGCGAAACAGCAGCTACGGAACCAACTTTATTACCGTTAAGCGGGATTTGATAAAGCTTCAACTGCCCGTTTATGAAATAGGAGTAAAGGACGGTATAGCCGATAAGGATGTTCAGGGGCATTTGCTGAATGAAAGTAAACAACAGCAGCGTGCCTATGTGGAGCTGACCCCTGAACACGCTTTGTTGAGCTATCCCACCGATAAAGATGGAGAATTACCACCCGTCACTGTAAAAATCACGTCCGGCGGAGCAGAAATATCTTGTCCAGTTCCAGACGAAGCGCCAGCCTATATCCATTTATCTGCCGGAGGATTTGAGTTCTTCCACCCAACGGGCAAGGCGATATTCAAACTACCGAAAGGGGATATAGCAGTAGAGAAAGGATGATTGTAATGGCACTGGTCAAGGATTCAACCCACGATCAGAAAAAGTTTTATCGAATGACTTTCGAACTGCGCAAGACGCTGCCAAGCGGTGATACTGGTTCCATCACTTTGCATACTCTCCTGGTTAACCCCTCCGATTTTACGCAGGATGAACCAGGGCGAGGCAACATCGTGCAGACGCTTGGCGGGGCATATGTGCCTGACTTTGGTTTGGGGCTTCCTACGGTAACTTTGTCCGGCACAACCGGATACAGTAAGCGGACATCTGCGGAAAACAAAGAATTGGACGGATACGAGGAATTTATAAGCTTTAGGGCCGATATACACCGAAAATTCTTGCAGGCCAACGATCCGCAGCATTCGTTGTTCTGGTACAACTGGGAGGACAACGAGTATTACGAGATCCACCCGCAAAACTTTAGGCTCCAGCGGAGCAAGTCGGAGCCGTTGTTGTACCGCTATGAGTTTCGCTTTACTTGCTTGTGGAGGCTGACTAAGACACGAAGAGAAGCTTCCGCAGATTATCTAAAGCGCAATCCTTCCACAGCGGCTATGGCCGGGCGCTTGTCCTCCAGCGTGTCCAATATCGGTGAGCTGCTTCATAAGCTCACGAAAGGGGGATGATTTAATGCTGGAGCCGATTTATTTGCCTGAGGAAGAAATTAGTTTTGTAAATTACCCGGTGCTCAGAGAGGAACAGCAAAACGTGGAAGATATTTCTGCTTACGCTTTACGGGTGTACGGGGCTCTGACAGATTACAACGAGGCCGCCTATGATCGAGTGGATGTGAATACCGCCGAACTGGAACAGTACATTACCAAGTCCCGTGATACTTGTAGTCGTCTGGCCGCCGCTGCAAATGTACCGTTTGATCTGCTGTTGGAGTTGCGCACCATCCTTTCGATGTTTTACAACATGCGGACATTGGCGGCTTCCAGCGATAATGTTGTAGGTACGCCAACAGCTACGGATACGGAGGATGATGGGCTATGATCGTTGAACATGTGCTGAATGACGCTGATACGATACAAGGTCTGTCCGTGCTGTACAATGTCCCTTGGCAGGATATTGCGGATTATAACAATTTGGAATACCCGTATACCATGACGAGCCGTGAGGCGTATTACACGCTGTATGCAAGCGGGTATTTGCTGATAAGGCGGCAGGCGGTGTCATTGCCACTTACGCTGTATGCTGGCTCGTTGTTTAAAACGGACGTGGACTCTCAGGGCGTGCAGAAAGTTTATGAGCTGGTGGAAGATACGACCCTTGCTGCGGGTGCGGCAGAGGGTTATTTTTATGTCCGCAGTCGGTTGCCGGGGAGTTTTGGGAACACCATTGCAAACAGTATTGTTTTGCCCAACTCTGAACCCGGTTCTTTGTCCGTTACGAACCCGGAACCTTTCACCAACGGAAAAGACGCGAAGGTATGTCTTACCGGGCAGATTGTTTATATAAACAACGGTACCGAACTAGCGACCACGCCCAGCGCGGAACCGTTTGGGGGAACCGATCTGAAAATGACTCCAGATGGAGACTTATCCGATGACGGAGCAGGAGACTGGGAGGTTGTAACGGGGATAGACAATATAAAGCAGGCCGTAAGCCATAGGCTGGTTACCCGGCGTGGAAGTCTCACGCAGCACCCGACCTACGGGAGCCGCTTGCATGAGTTTATTGGGTTGGCTCAAGCTCCATACATTCGCCAACTTGTCGAGCTGGATATCCACGAGACGCTTGCTTACGAGGACCGTATAGACGGAGTGACAGTGGATAATGTCGTGATACAGCAAACTTCATACTACGTCTACCTCACCATAACTGTAGCAGGCAGACAGGAAAGCGTAGAGCTGACGGTTACTCAGGCGGGGGTTATCGCTGCATAGGAAGGAGGAACGAAGGTGGCTTTCGAACGCAAGACTATGGAGAGTATGGTACAGGGCATGGTGGACTGGTCGCGTGCTGTTTCTACCAAAATTACTGATTTTAGTATCGGTTCAAGATCAAGGACGTTACTGGAAGCCGTGGCAAAGGAGTTGGAGGAATACTACGACAAAACTTGGCGGGCCATGCGTAAAGCAATAGGAGAAGGGATCTATTCCGCTTTTGGATTTCCGAAGCTTCCGGCTCTGTACGCAACTGGAACGGTCACGTTTACCCGTGTAACACCAGCAGATACCAATTACCTGATTCCAGTGGGTACCCTAATCAAGACGCAGGCCACAGCTTCCAAAGCTCCGATCAGCTACCGCACCACCTCAGATGCAGTAATAGCAATCGGGGCCATGAGTGTGGATGTGCCTGTAATCTGCTTGACTCCCGGCTTGGACGGCAATACAGAGGCCCAAACCATTACCGATTTTGTATCCAAGCCAACCGGGATTGACACAGTGTTTAACAGTTCCGCCCTGACCAATGGGAAGGAAGAAGAAACAGGGGACGAGCAAAAGAATCGCTTCAAAAAATTTATCGCTTCCTTGTCACGGGGAACGCTGCAATCTATCGAATATGGAGCGACTACCGTCCAACTCACGGATGCAACGGGGCTGGCGACTGAACGTGTGGTAGATTGCCAAGCTCATGAGGATTTGCCCGCTCGCAAAGGGGAAGTAGACTGCTATATTTGGAATGGGGTTGGCACGGCCTCTCATGAACTGTTCGCAGCTATTCAGAAAACTTTGACCGGATATTACGAAGACGGCAAGCCCGTGTATGGCTACAAGTCTGCGGGTATCCAAGTGAATTTATTTTCTGTAACCACTAAGCAGATCGGCATTCGCCTGACGATAACATTCGGTGCAGGATCATCCCTTGATATGATTCAAGGTGACATTGAGCGAGAAATACGTGACTTCTTTTCATCCATCAAGCAAGGTCAGGAACTGGTTCAGACTGAGCTGGAAACCCGCATAAAGCTGCTGAGTGGCATATATGATGTGAAATTGGATTTATCCGTGGATGGTGGCACAACATGGTCCGATGCTAATCCGGCAGCAGGCAAAACCGAGAAGCTTGTTCCGCAGTTCCCGATAATCTACCGGGAGGCGGGCGTATGAGGATTTTAAAAAAGCTGTTGGACAACCTGGGTGATAAATGGCTCAAGCTTCCGAAGGAGGTCCCGTTTTTAACGCTTGGGCGTGGAACTGGCCTGCATAGTATGGTGACGGTGGACGAGGGAGTCCTTTATTTTCACAGTGCGCCATACCGCGCCGAGCTGCCGGACAAGCAATCCGTTAATCTCCAAGGGCTGGGTACGATGGGATTAATCGACGCTATACACGACTTGGGATATAACGCAGTTTTAGCGTCTGAAACACTCAGGCTGAATGCTGTACCGCTGGCGCTCCTTGAGGTTGAGAACTTACCAGTTGCTTCCACGCTTAATGCTTTTACGAGCGGAGTTTGGCGGCGTATGTATCCGGTATACCGTGCATTACGTAAGGCAGAGGTGGACACGGATCTGGCACTGTTGCAATTGGACCGCAATATGGCAACTGGACGCTGGCTCGATTACTGGGGCAGCTTCTTCGGCTTGCAGCGTCGTCCCGGCGAGCTGGCTGAATCCTTCCGCCGACGATTTACCATGTGGGTTTTAAATCCCAAGACTAACAATGTGGCTCTACAAGAATTGTTGGCCTACCAGTTGGGCGAATCTGGCGGCGTAGAGGTGTACGACAAGGCTCCTGCTGTCTTGGGTGTTCGGTTGGATGCTAAATATACGGAAAGCACGGAAACCCTCTCTTCAATGCGAAGTATTTTGCTGGAGAACAAAGGGGGAGGTATTGCCTTTACTACTTCTGTCCATGTATATACCCCTATTCAGAACGGACATTCCTACCGGAGTAGGTTGCGTTTGCGATCCGCAGTACAATTTTTTGGTGGCCGTCCTTGGTATCTGGATGGTCTGGAAGTGCTGAACGGGTCCGCTTCACTATCTGGATGGACCGGAGGACGGATGCGGTATGTTAATATGCTGGAGCTGAAGACAAAGCACCGTATTGAGAACAGACAAGAAGGTAGAGTAAAGGCGCGAAAAAATTATTGGTTGCTCGATGGTGCCGTTATGCTCGATGGAAGTCGGACATTAAGCTCAACGGAAACTATCACAGAAGTTTAGAAAGGATGGTATTCATGGCAGAACAAATATTGACGGTAACCACAGCCTATGCCAGAGTGCAGATGGCCCGAGCGCGGGCTGAGGGTGGCACGTTGACTAAAGTGGTAAAAATGGCATTTGGTAGTGGAGGCGTGGATGCAGAAGGCAAGCCGCTTCCGTTGGATGGTACAGAGCAGTCCTTAAAGTCGGAGCTGCTGCAAAAGGATATCTCCAGCTTTGAGTTTATTGCCCCGGCAACGATCCGGTATATTTGCTCGCTTGCAGAGACCGAACTGGCCGGGAAAACGATCAATGAGTTGGCCTTGGTAGATTCAGCGGGGAAGCTGACGGCCATACGCACTATGGCCAATAAGATCAAGGACGCGGACATGGAATTCATTTTTGAGATCGACGACATCTATTGATAAGGAGGAAATGACTGATGGCAATTAAAGAGCCAAGAAAGTTTGTCACTACAGACCAGGGACATGCAGATGTGCTCAACATCCCGATCACAACGCTGTACGAGAATGACCAGGCGTTGGCCGCGCAGTTAGAGAGCATCAAAACCGATCCGGCTGGGAACGACATTGCATCCAAGGCAGCGCTGGACAATCATGCTGCAAATACAGACCTTCACGTCACAGCCGCCAAGCAAGCGGTATGGAATGCAGCAGAAGGAAGTGCCAAGAAGTATACAGAACAGTACGCGGCTCCCAAGGCACATACACACCTTGCATCGGATCTGCCTTCCGCATCAACACAGGCGCGGGGCATTGTACAGCTTAATACTTCTACTGGCAGCACAGCTACAGATCAAGCAGCCACGCCGAGCGCGGTAAAGGTGGCTAATGATCGAGCCAATGAAGCATACAACCGGGCAGACCAAGCTTTTACGCAAGCCGTTGATCTTAAAAATAAAATCGTAGGCGCGATCAACGGCAAGTTCGGAGGCGCCAGTCCTGACATGAGCAGCGATCAGATAGCGGCAGTAATCACAAATGCACCTGTAAAACGGTTTGCTTCCGGCACGTTCAACGGCCAGAGCGCACAGGCTACGAGTAGCGCGAATAGAGTGGACATGACTGTATCCGTTAGTTTGCCATTTACCGTTAAACGCGTGTTTATACGGGTCGTATTGGCGGATACACAGGGCACGTCCACGTCGAGACAAGTGGACGCCTTCGTCATGACTTCCAACGTATTCGGCGATAATCAGGGCGCAATGGGCTGGAGAAACAACGCTGTAAGCATCGGATATCTCGAACCTCCGATACAAGGGTTTAGCGTAAAATTGTCTGGTAGCAAGATAGACGCGTACGCAGGTGGTACTTATATCGCTAAGTTGTCTGCGTGGGAATGGTGGGCGTTCGAATAATAGAGAGGAAGGTTAACATGAAAATAGGACCAAAAGTATACTGGCGGCGGGCAAGCGGAGAGGTAATTTTCGTTACGCCGCAAATAGAGTCGAATTCTGTACGCGAAACTGACAAGGCGGACGACATGGGATTTTACCCGCAACTACAAGGGTTTGACCAGGAACAGGTGGACGTATTGAAACTGGAGTTTGATAAGTACACTCAGGACTTTCAGCGGGCTACAGGCTATTGGGTTAACCCAACAACCGGATTGATAGAGTTTGCTTATCCAGTTGAGGGCGGCGATGCAGATCCGGAATACCAAGCCCCACTTACAGATCAGGTAAGCGAACTAAAGGCACGCCAGGACAGTACAGAGGCCGCATTGCTTGCTCTCATGGATACCACTACAACCTAACAAGGAGGTGAGACGTTATGTATGGGTTTTTGTTGAACATGTGGGTTATGAAAAAGGTTGATGAACAGCGGTTGATTTCATACACGCCAAAATTTTTATCGGAAGAAGAACGAAAAGCGATCTTAGCAACAGCGCAAAATGCTTAACCAGCGTATCCAATCGGATGCGCTTTTTTTGTGCCCTCGAATTGGTCGAGGGCTTTAGTTTTGCCAAAAGAACAGGGGGAGCGAGAGTGAGCCAAATTAAAATGTTTGGCAGCACCGTATGGACCGCAATGGTCGGGGCATCGGAAAAGGAGGCGGCGGCAGGGGGAATTACGGCGCTGACTGGTCTGATTGTTACATTTTTGGGTGGGTGGGATAAACCGCTGAAGGTGCTGTTTTATATGATGGTGGCAGATTATATTTTTGGAGTTATCGCAGCTTTTAAAAATAAGAAAGCGGACAGTAATGTGATGTTTTGGGGAGGTATCCGAAAGGCTACGGTTCTAATGGTGGTGGGTTTATCTGCACAAATTGATGACTGGTTACAACCGGATGCGCCTATTTTTAGGATAGCAGCGATTTATTTTTACGCTGGTCGGGAAGGATTGTCACTGGCTGAGAACCTTGGGGCATTGGGAATCCCATTGCCGTTCAAGCTTAAAAATTTCTTGCAGCAGTTGAATGATAAGGGGGATGGAAAGGATGCAACAACGAAACAACCATAATGCCCAAGGGATCGACGTATCTCGTTATCAGGGGGAAATTGATTGGAAGGCGGTTAAGGCGGACGGTATCTCGTTTGCCTTCATCAAAGCAAGTCAGGGACAACGTTATGTCGATCCAACATTTATCACCAACGCAAAAGGAGCCAAGGCAGCAGGCGTGTTGCTGGGAGCTTATCATTTTGTAGATGCAACGAGCGTTGACGCGGCCAAGGCAGAGGCGAGACATTTTGCCGAGGTGCTGGAACGTATTGGAGGCGCGAAAGCGCTGGACCTTCCAACGGTAATGGATTATGAAAACAATCCCGGCAACTTGTCCAAAACGCTTATCAATGCGGTGGCGTTGGCCTTTCTCTTGGAACTTGAACGCCTCACTGGACGCAAGCCTATTATCTATACGGGTAATGCCTTCGCCGCCAATTTCAACGCTTCCTTGGGCGGCTACCCACTATGGATAGCCCGGTACAGTGATACTCGCGTCCCGAGCGACACAGTGACGTGGAGACGCTGGGATATCTGGCAGTACAGCGACAGCGGCAAGGTGGATGGCATTAAGGGAAATGTGGATATGAACGAGTATTCCGGAACGGCGGACGAGCTGCGTACACGTTTCACGGGCCTGCTTACAAAGCCTGTGAAGCAGGAGACAGTAGAGTCAGGTGCGTTTGTTGCAGATGGTAAACAGGCAGGAAAGGCACTACTATTTGGCGGCAGGACGCATGTATCGTTGCGGTCGCTTGCTAATGCTTTGGGTCTGTCGTGTCATTGGGACAACAGCCTCAAGGCCGCTTACCTAAACGGAGCCAAGCTGCAATCTGTCCAACTGGTCGATGGTGTGGCATATGTGCAGCTCAAACCTATTGCGGAGGCATACGGTGCAGTAGTGTCCTGGGATCCAAATTCAAAAATTGCTTCGCTAAAAACGAAAGGGGATAAATAACCATGCAAACATTAATTGAAGGTGTACAACCATACGTGACCACTATTGCTACAGCAGCCGTAGGCGTACTCACAACCGTTATTCTTGCTGGACTGAATACAGTTAAGGTAAAAGTAAATACATGGCTAGAGGCGCGTACAACGGCAGCGCAACGTGAAGTGATCCATAAAATTGCTGGAGAGGGCTTTGCTTTTGCTCAAACAGCATTTAAAGAAGCTGGGGGAGAGCGCAAGCTTCAGGAAGCATTGCAGTATACTACATTGCGTTTGGCAGAACAGGGCATTACTGTATCGGTAGTAGAGCTAAGGTCCGCGATTGAGAAGGCATACTTGGAGTATAGCTCCAAAACGAAGGCAATCGTTACAGAATCACAACCGAACGAAGAAGCTACTCAAGCGGCTGCTAAGGAGGCTGTCTCTTCTTTAGCTGCACAAGTCACGGCAATCCTTTCACAAGCTACTGGGACAGATACCGTGGTAAGCGGGAAACCGGAAACGGTGCAAGATACGGCTCCCGTAGCACAGACTGTAACTGATTAAAGTAAACACCCTACTGGCGTATGCTGGTAGGGTGTTTTTAGGTTGAATGATATTTCAATTTTTTTGTGCTTTTTTTGTCTTTATGTAGTTTTCTGATAATGCGTATAATATCGCTAATAAACCCACAGTTATTCCCCAGTTAATATTGAATTCTTGAGCATCACTGATTTTATTGTAAATTATTCCACTAATGAGTATTGCCCACCCAATATATAACATCATTATAAGCCCTCCTTAATTTAATGAGTCCTTTTTGTTAATACATAGTCTATCAGGACTAGGAATATTTATCTAGATATGATTTGTATATATCAGGAATAACAATGAAATTTTTACCTTGCATAATACATAAAATATCCCAAATACACGGGGAATTGTATTGCCACATATAGGTGGTGAATATAGAATTAAAGGATATTTGTTACCAATTGTAAAGGGGTATATATCATGTGGGAAGCTGTAAGGTTTCTATTCTTTTCAAGCGTGGAGTCATACGCGGCGTTTTCATTAATGCTTTCTATTTTTAGGCTTAAACCGTTGGAATTTGTTTGGCCTGCTTTGTTTAGCTTTTTAATTATGAACCTGATTAGTTTTTTTCTAAGAGAACAGTTATCTTTATCTTTTATGGTTCCGGCTATAAGTACGATCATATTTATATTGCTTATTACTATTGTAGTCAGAGTCCCTATTTTATGGGCTGCGATCATAGCTATGACGGGCATGTTTCTTTACACTACGTTTCAGGCTATTGTTATACTATCGCTTTTTGGTAGTTTCTCAAAGGACATGCAGTATTCCTCTGCTGGTACAGTTGTTCAAATAGTGACGAGTTCATGGATTTTCTTTTTTGTCTGGATACTACTGAAATTCAAGATAGGATTCACAGCCGAATTTGAACGTTTACGCTTCAAATGGGAACATATAGTGGTTGTTCTCATAATAATAATCGGCCTCGTCGCCTCGTCAACTGTAATGTATTATAATAACTTGCTATTTATAATATTGGTTCTCGCGCTATTGGCGGGCTTGTTATTATATTATGCAGTAATAAAAGAAAGAGAGGAATTTGCCGATGATTGAAATGATGGCTTTACGAATAGCCACGCACATTAAACATGCTGTGCCGGATCATCCAGCCTCAACCCAAGTGCTAAAATTTGTACTGGCGGCAATACTAAACACGGTTTTCATTATCACTCTGACTCTCACTGTATCCCTGTTTACAGGAAAATTGATAGAGGTTGTTATAATAATGGTAGCATTCGCTTTTTTAAGACAAATGACAGGAGGGCTACACCTTAAAAGTGGTATGGGATGCGTTGTTGTGTCCACGTTACTGTTTACCGGGCTGTCTTTTGTCCACTTGGATTATAAGTGGACAATGGGGGCGACTATTGCCAGCACGCTGTTAATCCTTGTGTTCGCGCCTGCCGGGATCGAGAACCAAACCCGTATACCTCCAAAGTATTTTCCGTTGTTGAAAGTAGCTGCTTTAATCTTGGTTGGATTTAACCTTTGGTTTGCCAATCCGATTACGGCTGTAAGTTTTTTAACGCAGACTTTGTTATTAATTAACATAAGGAGGTGATATCGTATGAAAAAAAGTACCTATTATGCTATCGCTACATGTCTTGCTTCAATAGGAGTTATGATAGTAAGTGTTGCAAGTATAGCCTTTATCTATAACCCGGAGCCACCAGCAGAATTGTTTGAGTAGGGGGGATTTTCGTGGTAAGTGTGATGGTCGATCCTAAAGGGTTAGAAGGGTACATTGATTTACGAGTCAATTCAATATGGTATATAAGTTATAAGCGAATACTTAATAGGCTCGTAGTACACACTGAAACGGATCAATATTATATGACAGGTCCATTGAAATACTGTATGACGGCCCTAAATGAGAGTGGTCACAAATTCGTTTATGTGGATAGAAGTAATATTATCAACGCTGATAACGTTGTTATGATAAATTCCTTATTCAAAGTGGCGTATTTTACGGATGTTGTAACTAGGAAAACGAAGCGATGTGAAATTGCTCATAACCGTTATGATGAAGCTATCAACAAAATAGGAATATTAAATCCCAACGTCATATTCTCTTAGACCACTTATAAAGTGGTCTTTTTTGTCGAAATAAAAACTAAATATTGTCGAATAGAGTCGTTAAATGGCAGGAGTTCAGCATGCCGAATTTATGTTGCCAAAGACCCTGATTTTGGGATTTAATATAGGTATAAGGCTCGATTTTGAAAATAAAGGCAGGTGGTTAAAACTATATAATTACATAGATTGGGGTGCGACAAAAAAACGCCTCTCATAAGAGAGACGCATAAATGTGGGTTGGCATCCCTGCCAGGATAGCCAAGTAAGTCCCACCTTAAAATATTCACCGTGAGTATACAGGATATTTATTTACCAGTAAAGACAAACAAATAAGGAGTACATCAATGCAGACACACCGAATAGAGATTAAATGGGACGTGAAGAAAGAGAATGCTGAAATTTATATCCAATCCGTAATTCAGGTATTAGAAATCAAGCCCCCTATTGTGATTCATGTAGAGGCTCCATCATGGAAGCACACATTCACTTGTCAGGAGTAAGTGCTCTTTTTGTTGGGTAACGAAAGGGTAACGGCAGGTTAATTTAGCCCTATTTTTTCCTACTCAAGTACGACAGTGCTCATTAAAAAAAACCCTTATAGATAAAGCGATTTTATCAAGTACGACAGTTTCAAACGATATGGGCGGCATGATGTAAGAATGCCAAAAACCCTTGTTGTAGCAAGGGTTTAGGTGATCGGTATGTTAATTTGTTAACAAATTTTTACCTCTGATCAGATTTTTTGAGGCTCTCATTAGTTCGCTGAACTTTTGAGCAGCCTCTTTTCTTTTTAGCTTAGTTATATGAAGGTATATTCTGCGCGTTATCTCGTCGTTCGCATGTCCTAGCCGCTGCATGATTTGTTCGAGAGTGGCTTCGGCTTCAGCTAATAGTGACGTATGGGTATGGCGAAGTGAGTGCGGGGTGAGATCAGGATTAAGTCCGGCTAGTTTTAAAAGTCTCTTCATCCTGAGTTCAACCATTTTTATAACTTGAGGATACCCAGCAAATTTGCCGACTCTCGCGAATATAAAACCCTGATCGTGATATGAAGTGCACCCCTTAGAATAGACATTGGAATAAACCCCTGGTTTATCCGATGAATTTCTAGGGGGTGCATTTTTATGCCAGCGAAAAAAGGACAGAAGTTTAAAGAGTATACGTTTGAAACCAAAGTAGAGGCCATACGGCTTCATATCGAAGAAGGTTGGACATATCGTAAACTCATGGAGAAGTTCGGGATTGCAGATCGACATCGGTTGAAAGAATGGATGCAGAAGTACAAGAAACTCGGTGAATTCGGACTTATGGACCAGCGAGGACGACGGAAGGAATATATGGACCAGGACAGGTACGTCCAAAAGTTAAAACGGGAAAACGAAATGCTAAAAAAGTGTTTGGAAATCTGGATGCAGGAGATGAGGCGCACAAGTATGTAACGATTGAGAAGGCCGCTAAAGAGTATCCAGTTAGCGAACTCTGTAAGCTATTTAAGGTCTCTAGAAGTGGATATTACGCCTTCTTAAAACGGAGAGATGCAGATCGAGATCGGGACGCGAAAGCACTTGTGAAGAAAGTGTATGAGCAGTATAACGGGGTCTACGGCTACCGTCAAATCCAACTATTTTTGCAGCACGATCATGGCGTCTGGATGAACCATAAAAAGGTACTCCGGCTCATGCAGGTCTTGGGAATCCGCTCACAAATTCGCCTAAAGCATCGCTGCAACTATGCTTCTTCTACGGAAGGTCGTGTGGCGAAAAATCTGCTAAAACAGGATTTCAAGGCGGACAAACCTAATCAAAAATGGGTCACAGATATCACGCAATATCGTGTAGGTGATTGCTGGCTATATCTATCTGCGATTAAAGACTTGTTCAATAACGAAATTATCGCGTACCAGATGAGCCATAGAAATGATAACGAACGGGTTTTACAGACGTTTCGACAAGCCTGGAAACAGCAAAAAGACGTGACTGGCCTCATCGTTCACAGCGACCAGGGATTCCAGTACACGTCCCATGCGTACCATGACATGCTGCCAAAGGTTGGCGCCCGAATCAGCATGTCTCGCCGAGGCAATTGTTATGATAATGCCTCGATGGAGAGCTTCTTCTCGTATCTCAAAACGGAAGGGCTCTACCCATATGATATCCGAAATATGGATGAGGCACAAAGGAGAATAGAAGAATATATTCGATTTTACAACCAATGTCGACCACAACGAAAGTTAAATAAGCTGCCTCCGAAAGAGTATCGGAAGCAGCTTATAGCCTAGGGGCTTTTTTCAGTGTCTATAAAATGGGGTCTTGACCAGGGTTAAGCCAGGTAAGAGTATATGTTGTCCAGCCATTGGGTGATGATATGGTGGAAGTTGTAGACTATGGAGGCCCCGTAGAAAAGTTTTCGCCTGATGCAGTTAAGATTAACGGATCTTTACTTGTTTCGTAAGCAATTTGAATTTAGAGTAGATGTGAAAAAGGACTCCGCTGGTTTATAACCAGTAAGGAGTCCTTTTGGTTTATTCCTGATCACTTCTCGTAAAAATTTTTCCAATCAAGATGTATATGATTAATGCAATAATCACAGCCAGACCATAGTCGATAATAAACTTAATGAGGTTTTCTAATGTGAAAAATCCAGTTCCTGTGTTGTATTGAAAAAATTCTAACCTTCCGTATGTTAGATTCCCGATAATGTTGCCGATGAGCAGCGCGATGATAAATCTCCAAATGTTTTTCACCAAATACCTCCTGAAAAAATAATTAATCAAAATAGAACTTGTCATAAAATCAACTATAGTTTACCATAAATAGAGTAACTATTACATCAATGGTAAATGCATATAAAAAACAATGAGGAGTTGAAGTGATGAAAAAAGTATGGATAACCTCACTAATGGCCGCAACTTTACTATCAGGTGTGATTGCGGTACCAGCCTCAATGTACGCATTGCCTTCTACAGACTCTAATAGTGTTTCTAGTAGTGCTAAGGATTCTCTTAGTGAATCTGAATTACAAGATATCGAAGGTATCGCCGAATACTTCAATTTGTCTGAGCAGGAAAAAAATGATTTTATTAAAGCCATCCAAAATAAAGAAGACCGTGGAGAGTATCAAACACAAGGGAAATTGAGTTGGGCAGTAAAAGCTTTAAAAGCAGGATATGATAAGCTTCCGGCCTCAGTGAAAGCTTTCATTGGAGTAGAGGGGTTCTTACAGATTCTTGGTGTTGTTGATAACTTTACTGGAGCTATTGAAGATGCAATATATGCAGGTGCTTTGCAAGTTACCGGAAATGAAACTGCTGCTTGGTGGGTTACTAAGGCTCTAATGTTGCTTTTATAGGTTATTCAACAATAAGATGAATGGTGTAGATTTTCCTTAAACTAAAAGCTCTGCTAACCTAATTGGTCGGCAGAGTTTTTTTATTTTTGACCGGAGTGTGTGGCGAATATACCAAAAAGATACCTCTCAATAAATGACATATATTGTATAATACGGATTATAAGACAAAATGAGACAGTTGCAGCAGAGCCGTAACGGGGTAATTCAGCCTTAGTTCAAAAATGACTTTCACTTTGTCTTGCTTTGTGATTTTTCCTTGCTTTGAACTAAGGCATTCAACTTTTTTAAGTAGGCATTCTCCATGCGCAAACGTTCTATTCCGCTTGTAACGCCTCGATAGAGCCTTCAACTGGAGTAGGTTTCTTGGATTCTTCTTTCATGGATGGACGCCCCTTTTTCTTTGATTTGAGGGCATATACACCTTCTGTCTCTAGTTGATTCTTCCAACGTAGTACCAGAGAATGTGTTGGTATATTGAAGATCGCAGCTGCTTCGCGGATAGATGTCCCATGTTCGTTTATATAATGAAGCACCTTTAGTTTATCTTCCACGGAATAAGTTGTATAGCCATTTTCAAAACCCTGTTCTCCATGATGTTCGTACTGTCGAATCCATGTTAGGAGTATACTATGCGATACTCCTATACTCCTCGCTATGCTTTTCTGTCCTTCCTTCCCTTCAAGATACCTTTTTACCGCTTGTATTTTTTCTTGTGTGGTCACTTTAGCCATTACAAAAACTGCACCTCCAATGTTAGATGGTGTCTAAGTTATTAAAATTTGCTTATCAGGATTTTTTTGATGACAGACGGTTCAAAAATACAACGCAGAAGAACATTGAAACTATCAAACCATGTTTGGTGAGTTTGTGGAGTTTATTTTTGATTGGTGGGCATTTTGCGATGGAAATTGAAGGATTGGTAAAGGTCGTGATCTCTCGCCCTTATGCATTGACTAAATGACAAGCAATATGTATGATGAGTTAGGCAACATAAAAGCAACTAAAACAACAAGAAGACTATAGTTAAACAAACAGAACGAAGTGAAAAACATGCTAGGTATCGTACAATTTGAATGTGAATGAGGGATATGCTTGGGAGAGGGTACGATCGGAAAGTCTGGGTTTACTCGGGAGATGAAAGGATTAGTTATTCCTTCTGTGCTACAAATGCTTGTTGCTAATTCATTTTCGCTAGTGAATATGCTAATGGTGACCAGCTTGGGAGATGGGGCAGTTGCTGTCACCGCTGCAGTAGGCAGAATCAGCTTCATTTTATCGATGATCCTTACTGCAGTCTATGGGATGACTGCTTATATGACCCAGTACCACGGAAAACAGCAGCATACGCTTATGCGAGCAACATTCGGTTTTATGCTGTTGACGGGAATCTGCATCAGTCTTCTGGCGTTTGTTGTTGTGTGGATCTGGAAGGAGCCGATTCTTTCTCTATTTATTAAGGACATTGAAATACTACAGCTTGGTATTCAATACCTTACGATCATGGCTTTTGTTTTTCTGATCAGTGCGATTAGAGATGCTTATGCTCAGGCGCTGGGATCCATAGGGAAGGTTAAGATAACTTTATATGTCGGTCTATGTGCGATGGCGATTAATATTACACTCGACTATGGGCTGATTTACGGGAAGTTGGGTTTACCCAACCTGGGTGTTGCAGGAGCGGCATGGGGAACGTTGATAGCTTCAGGTACGAGTCTTCTGTTTTTGTTTGTTTTCATTTATTGCAAATCGTATTATTTAAATATTCGATTCCAAGAGCTGTTCAGTTTACCTCTGATACTGCGCAAGCAGGTGGTGAAAACGATAACCCCACTAGTGTTTCACGAAGGCATGTGGTCGATCGGAAATATGCTGTATGCCGTAGCTTTTGGTTCATTAAGCATCGCGGCATTGACTACATTCCAGCTTGCAAATACGCTACAAGGATATTTTATGATGGGGATTCACGGATTTGCCTACGCGGCAAAAGTGATGATCGGACAAAAGCTGGGACAGGACAAGCAGGAGCAGGCGCTGGATTATGCTCGCAGATTTACTCGGATTTCGGTCATTACGGGTATAATCGTTAGTGTTGTCATGATGATGGTTTCGCCGTTTGTGTCCTTTATTTTTCCTTACTTAAGTGGGGAGGTTCACGCTTCTTTAGGAAATATCCTTCTGCTGCAGGCTGTGACAATGACCGCATTTTTCTTGAATAATGTATGGATTGTCGGTATGTTTAGAGCAGGTGGAGATAATTTGTTTACGATGAGTATGATTTTAATTACAACATGGGCCATTGCATTACCGGCAGTATTTGTTGGGGCATATGTGCTCCGTCTGCCGCCGGAGTGGGTGTATGCATTATTTTTGTGTGAAGAGTTGAGCAAGGCCTTCATAGGGTATAAACGTTATCGCTCCCAGAAATGGATGCGGAATTTGATTAAGAATGTCCCTGAGACGCCTTCCTCGGCGTTATCTTTATAATGTCCAAGTGAGTGTCTAAATACGTGGGAATAGTAGCGAGGAAGAATAGGAGGATTTGCAATGTCTCTTGCGGGTGAAGAAAGAAAGCTAAGTATTATGAACTTGCTGAACGAGCATGGGAAGGTCATTGCGGGCGACCTGGCACGCATGTTCGAGGTTACAACAGAAACGATTCGTAGAGATTTGGATGAGCTGGAGAAGGAGAATAAGCTCAAGAAGGTGTATGGCGGTGCGATCAAGCTGAAGGTAGAGGTAGAGCCAGCATTGTTTGAAAGAGCCTGTATTAACCAAGAGGCGAAGGAGAAAATTGGATATCTTGCTTTTACACTAATTGATGATCATGACGTTATCTTTATAGATGAAGGCACGACACCGCTTCAGATTATCCCGTATCTATCTCAGAAGCAGCAGGTTACCGTTCTAACGAGCTCGATCTCTGCCATGATGTCCTTGATCGAGCTCAAAAAACGAGAGCAATTCGATGGCCGAATTATTATGCTTGGCGGCGAAGTGAGCGTGAAGCATCTCCGTGTATCAGGTGCTATTGCAGAAGCAAATATGTCGGATTTTTTTGTGAATAAGGCATTTGTAACTGTAGATGCCTTATCGATGGAGCATGGATTTACAAGCTATGACTATGAAAAAGCAACGTTAACTCGCAAATGGATTCAGCAGTCGGAAACGTCCATTGTTCTGGCGGATTCATCAAAATGGAACAAACGATCGATGGTTAAGATATGCGACTTTGAGAATGTCGATGTGGTTATTTCGGAACTGGAGCCTCCATCAGAATGGAAGGCGCAGTTGGAAGACTCCAATACAAAATGGATGATGCCGAGTGAATCATATACGTGAGGCTTGATTCAGGCGTAAAGCTAGTAGAGAGGGAATTCCTTCTCTACTAGCTTTTTTTGTGTTGTTTGTTGTTGTATTAAATTTGTAATCTCTATGTTAAATATTTGCGATTGCATTGTATTGATTATTTTTTAGCAGTAGAATGATAAAAACAACATAAATAAAAATAAAAGCAATTAAAAACATTTTTTATTTGTGTTCATAATTTTGCGCTTCAGCAGCAGGTTCCTAGTCAATCTGATGATGATAAAAACAGGAGTGGTGACGATGAAAGACGCAGTGTATTTAGACAAAAGCAAAAGGAAGTACAAAGGAAATTTGCACTTACACACGACATGGTCAGATGGATCGCAAGAGGCGCTGGATGTTGTCGTTGCGTTCAAGGATAAGGGCTACGACTTTATCAGTATAACGGATCATGATGTATTCGTTCGTACGGCTGAATATGATACGGATTCTTTCATCGTGCTGCCAGGCATGGAAAGAGGAGGTTTGAATCACGTGCCGGATAAAGACTCTGGCTACCACTTTGGAGTGCTGGGTGATCCGACAATAGAGTCGGAGAAGGAACAATTTCATCATTTGCAATCGTTTGAGATTCCCATTCCTTGGGAGGGATCACAATCTCCGCAGAAGCTAATTGATGAAATGAAGGCTCATGGAAATCTCGTCATTTTCAATCACCCGGAATGGCATTTGACACGTTTCGAGGATATGGTTCAGTACGATGGATTTTTTGCGATTGAAATATACAATCATGCCACGGAATGGACGCCAAGTTCGTCTTATGGAGCGGCCTACTGGGATCATGCGCTTCAAAATGGCAAGCGTGTATTTGGGATCGCTGCTGATGACTCGCACAATCATGACCCAAACAGCAAAATTGCTGAGTATGGGGGCGGATGGGTTTCTGTCGAGGCGGAGGAGCTTTCGCAGCAAGGGATTATAGATGCACTAAAGAAGGGACAGTTTTATTCCAGTTCTGGACCTGAGATCCTGGATTATCGTGTGGAGGATGGGTTCGTCAACGTCGAGTGCTCGCCCTGCCAATATATTATGTTTAAAGCATTTCCACAACGCGGGCCGTTCCTCGTGCAATACGAGACAGGTGAGCTGATGACCTCTGGAAGTATGATGATTCAGAAGGACATGCAATATATTCGGGTCGAATGTGTGGACGAGAAGGGCAGAGTAGCATGGTCTAATCCGATCTTTGTGGGAGATTTGGCGGAGGAGGAACAACAATGAGAGATGCTGTTCTTTTGGATGCTGTCTGTCAAAAGTATAAAGGAAACATTCATGCACACTCTTTTCGCAGTGATGGCGAGTATACCGTAGAGCAAATGATCGAGGCCTATCGCTCTAAGGGCTATGATTTTATGTGCTTGAGTGACCATGAGATCTATTTTCATAGCGATGCGTATGACACGGAAACGTTTATTATGCTGGACGGCTATGAAATGGCTTGCGAGATGGAACGTAATACGACCGGTCAGCAGTATCATCTGCATGGACTTTTGGATCGCTCATTGTTGGCAGAGAAGCCTTTTCAGCATGATGAGGAACATGCAAAGCCGGATTATGAGAGCTTGGATACCATTCAGCAATTGATTGATGAAATGAGGAGCAAAGGAAATCTTGTCATTATGAATCATCCCGAATGGTCTAAAAATCGGGAAGAGGATTTGCATAAACTTGAGGGCTATACAGCGATCGAAATCTATAATCACCAATCCGAAATCCAAGAGGCGGTAGGTTATGGTGTATCCTACTGGGACTATGTTCTCAAGCGAGGCAAGCAGGTAAACGCAATCGCCGCAGACGATGCTCACGGGGGGCCGACTGATATGGTGGTATCCGAATTTTATGGAGGTTGGATAGCTGTAGAGACCGATCAATTAGAGCAACAGGCGATTATCGAGGCCATAAAAGCAGGTCATTATTATAGCTCCAATGGTCCCATGATCCATGATCTTCGCATTGAGAACGACAGGTTTAAAGTCAAATGCTCTCCTGTACGAAGCATTCGTTTTATTACTTTCCCGGACAATGGCTTGGCTGAAATGGATCCGACGGGCCAATGCATCACCGAAGCCGAATATATCATTCAAAATAATGAGCAATATGTACGAGTGGAATGTGTAGATGCATCAGGCAGAGTAGCGTGGAGCAATCCGATCTATCCCAAGTCTGAGTTGCAATGATTGGAGGAGCTATGAGTAACCCATATTTATTATTAACGCCGGGTCCTTTATCGACAACGTCAACGGTCAAAGAGGCGATGCTAAAGGATTGGTGCACTTGGGATCATGAGTATAAGGCGATTGTCGAGCAGATTCGTCTGCAACTATTAGAGGTTGGCTGTGCATCGAAGGAGCACTACACAGCTCTGTTCATGCAAGGCAGTGGTACCTTCGGGATTGAAGCGACAATTGGATCGGTCATTCCAAGTAACGGGAAGCTGTTAATTTTGCAAAATGGCGCGTATGGGAAGCGCATCGAGGAAATCGCAAAGGTGCTTAAAATTCCCCATCTATCTCTTATATTTGAAGCTAATACGCAGGTAGATCCACAAGCAGTGGAGAGGAAACTGGTTGAGGATAAAGCTATTACACATGTGGCCATGGTCCATTGTGAGACGACCACAGGCATTCTGAATCCGCTTGAAGCGGTGATGGATGTGATTAAGCGGAATAATCGAATAGCAATAATTGATGCCATGAGTAGCTTCGGAGGCATTCCGATTGAAGTAGAACAGTTGCAAATCGACTTTATCATCAGCAGCGCGAATAAATGCATTCAGGGTGTCCCAGGCTTTAGCTTTATTCTATGTAAAAGGGATGAGCTCATAAAATGCAAAGGAAAAGCGCGGTCGTTATCGCTTGATTTGTATGACCAGTGGGAGACGATGGAGAAGGATGCTGGCAAATGGCGCTTTACTTCGCCAACGCATGTCGTGCACGCGTTGGCGCAGGCGCTAAAGGAGCTAGATGAAGAGGGCGGCGTGGAAGCCCGTCATGCGCGATATCGGACCAACCAGCAAATCGTCGTGGAAGGGTTGACTCAAGCTGGCTTTACGGCCTACTTGCCAAGGGAGCTACAGTCTCCCATTATTACAACCTTCTTGTATCCAACACATATTCCTTTTGCATTTGAACATTTTTATAACTTCTTGAAGTCGGCTGGTTTTGTCATTTACCCTGGCAAATTAACAGATGCTAATGTATTTCGAATCGGGAATATAGGTGACGTGCATGCCGAGGATATGAAGAAGTTAAGTAAACAAATATTACGTTATGTTGGAGAGATGAAATATGAGAATTGAAGGCATTATTTTAGATTGGGCGGGAACCACAGTTGATTATGGTTGCTTTGCACCGGTGCAGGTCTTTTTGGATATTTTTGAGGAAATAGATATTCCTTTAACGATGGAAGAGGTTCGGGTTCCAATGGGGCAACTGAAGTGGGATCACATTCAAACGTTGTTGCAAATGCCAAGAATAGAAGCCGCTTTTCAGGAGAAATTTGACCGTAGTTATACGGAGGCAGACATTGATGAGCTGCATGATCGTTTCGAGCCTAAGCTACTGGCTATTCTCCCGCAATACGGAAAGCCCAATCCATATGTTGTAGAAACTGTGCATCAATTGAGGCAGCAAGGCTTAAAAATTGGAGCAACGACAGGCTATACTTCCACCATGCTTTCCTTTGTGGAAAAGGCTGCCAAGGAATATGGCTACGAACCTGATCATTGGGTAACTCCTGACCTGGTTATGGATAAAGGCAGACCTTATCCGTATATGATCTATGAAAATATGAAGCAGCTTGGTCTGGGTCATCATGCTCAAGTGGTTAAGGTCGGAGATACGATTTCTGACATTCAAGAGGCGAATAGTGCTGGTGTATGGGCGATTGGCATTGTGAAAGGCAGCTCTATGCTTGGTCTTACGGAAGCTGAGGTAGAGTCTTTGTCCCCAGAGGAAGAACGTCAGATTATTGCTGGTGTGCGTAAGAACTATATGGAAGCAGGAGCGCATGGCGTTATTGAGGACATGTCACAGTTGCCTGCGATGATTGAGCAAATCAATGAACGTTTGATGAATAAGGAGCTGCCTTATGCCAATCCGCATCAATAGTCGTATAGAAGGAGATATCAATGGAACGGATGAACGTCAAGCTTGGCAAGATGAGCATCTAAGTGAAGAGACGCTTGCTGTCTTGGACCAGGATAGCAAGCTCTTTCTTCATCAGTCGATGTCCACGCCATGTTTAAATGCCATTGTAAGTGCAGAGGGAATATACATTGAGGATGTGGATGGACGCAGAGTAATGGACTTTCATGGAAATAGCGTTCATCAGGTGGGTTACAAAAATGAGCATGTAATGAATGCCATCATTAAACAGATGCAGCAGCTGCCATTTCTGCCCCGCCGTTATACGAGCCAGGTTGCGATTGATCTGGCACAGAAGCTGACCGAGCTTGCACCGGGAGATTTGAACAAGGTGCTATTTGCACCCGGAGGTACAAGTGCTATTGGAATAGCACTAAAGCTTGCACGCAGAGCAACCGGTAAGCACAAAACCATTTCGACGTGGGATTCCTTTCATGGCGCAAGCCTGGATGCAATATCGGTTGGTGGCGAAGCTGTATTCAGGAGTGGGATTGGACCGTTGATGACTGGAACAGAGCATATGATGCCTTATAACAGCTATCGTTCAATTTTTGGTGAAGGAGAAACGGCAGCTGCCAAAAATCTGGACTACCTATCCTATATGTTGGAACGAGAAGTTGATGTGTGCGCTGTCATTCTTGAGCCTATTCGAAGCACGGATGTACAGATTCCTAGTGTTGCCTATATGCAACGACTTCGTCAAATCTGCGACGATTATGGCGTGTTGCTCATATTGGATGAAATACCGACGGCATTAGGTCGTACAGGCAAAATGTTCGTTCACGAGCATTATGATATTGTTCCAGATATCGTCGTCATTGGTAAAGGTTTTGGAGGCGGGATTTTTCCGATGGCGGGCATCGTTGCGAGAGAGCATTTGGATATTGCGGGCGATATTTCACTCGGACATTATACCCATGAGAAAAGCGCTGTAGGCTGTGCGGCAGCTTTGGCTACCATTGAATACATCGAAAAGGAAAACCTGCTTGACCATGCGCAAAGTATGGAGAAATGGCTGCTTTTTCATCTTGGGGAATTGCAGAAGAAGTATGCCGTAATAGGTGATGTTCGGGTTAAAGGCATGCTTGCGGCAATAGAACTCGTATCTGATCGCGAGACAAAAAAGAAGGAAGTGACAGGCGCTGAGAAAGTTCTCTATGAATGCTTGTCCCGAGGACTAAGCTTCAAGGTATCCAGCGGAAATGTCATTACGCTTGTTCCCCCACTAATTACCAGTATTACACAAATGGAGGAAGCTATTTTGATTTTGGATCAATCACTGGAGGAAGTATTCACAAAATGAAAACAGATTAATAACTCATGAAAACAACATGAACGCAATTAAAAATAAAATAAAACAAATAATTGATGTGTAATTGACACGGTTTTTACAATTCTCCGTTATAGTTTAGTTATGCCAGTGATAGCTGGAAAACGAGGAGGGTTTAGAAGCATGAAGAGGCTTGCACTTGGATTAGTTAGTGTAATTACAAGTATTACATTGTTAGCGGGATGTAGTACAGGCTCAAATTCTGGTTCGGTTACAGAGTCTTCTAGCAATGATGGGAATATCAAAGAGGTCGTGATCTCCGTTCGTGAGAACACATGGGGAGCGCGTAAGGACAATTTTATAGAAGCAGAAAAGCGTTTGAACGAAGAATTGAAGTCGGAAAATGTGCAGATCAAAATAGACTGGTGGCCTGGCGTTGGCGATGATGAGCTGATTTTGCAAGCGCAAGCTAAAAAAGTAGCAGATGTGTTTATTAACTCCAGCGTAGATATTGGGTGGCAGTTGAACGCCGGTCTAATCCGCGATGTGGATTGGGTTGGGACATCCGATGTGTTCAAAAACATGCCAAAATCCTACGATAACATTATGAAGTACCAAAACCACTACTATGGCGTTATTCAGGATATGGACGCTTCTCCCGTATTCATTAGCCGAAAGGCACTGGAAGGCTTGGGCTGGACAGCCGCACAAATCGATGAGCTGAAGGCTCGCGTTGATGCCGGCAGTTTTACATTCGGCGAGCTTGTTGATCTTGCAGATGCGGCTGTTAAGCAAAAGCTGGTTAAGGTAGGCTTTGGAGTTGAAGATACCCGATTTGAGGGCTGGAATTATACATTCGGCAACTTCAATTATAATGCGGAACAGAACAAGATGGTGCTGTCGCCAAATACGCAGAAGGTCTATGAGTTTTGGTATGATGCGCTGCAACGCGGCGTAGTCACGGAGGGGATTGCTGATATTGATACGGACAAGGCTGCGGAGCTGTTCATTAAAGGCCAGTTATTCGCTGAATTTGCCCGTACTGAATTTTATCAAGTCATGCGTAAGCAACTTGGCATGGATGATGACTTGGCTGGCTATGAAAAATGGTTTAAGGAAAATGCCATCTGGATTCCGGTTCCGTCAGTTCAGCAGGGAGGAAAGCCTGTATCCTACAGCAATCCTGCGATGATCTATGTAGGAGCTAATGTGGATGATGAAAAGATGCCTTATGTTCAAAGGCTGATTGAGCATGTGCTGGATGCAGATCTGCAGATTAATCATACGCTTAAGAGCGGCAAGCTGCCTGTAACGGCGGCAGCACAGGAGGATCCTCGCTTCCAAAAAATGAGCTTCTACAAAGATCATGCTTATTTAATCGATTTTACGAAAACTCGCCCGGCTCAAATGGATTATGCGGTCTATATGAAATCTTTTACGCTTGGAATTGATGCTATTCTGACAAAAGGTCGAACAGCATCTCAAGCCTATGAGCTATTCAAAAAGGATGTACAACAAAATGTACCAGCGGACAGTCTCATTGTAGAATAACGATGATACAGAAAAGGTGCTCTGCTTGCATGAGCACCTTTTCTGTATATTTTCTTTATAGGAAGCAGGTGCAGATCTCATTATGGAGATCCCAGTGGCTTTGGCCAAGACGGCTTACAAGAAGCCTTTTACCAAGAAAGTGTACCCATATTTATTCATTATGCCCTTTGCTCTTCTGGTGCTAGTCTTTTTTATTCTTCCGGCTATTGCGACCATTATCATGTCCTTCACGGATTTGAATGCTTCAATGAAAATCAACTTTGTTGGTTTGGATAATTTCAAGCGAATATTTTCCGATTACAGCATGCCTCAAATTTTATGGAACACCTTCATATTTGCAGTTATTACGCTCGTGTTCTCTTTGTTCTTTGGTTTATTTATATCGATTGCGACCCAATACTTCTTGAAGGGTAAATTTACGGCAGTCATTTATCGTGTCCTATGGTTAATTCCGAGCATCATTCCTGCTGTTGTATATGTTACGTTCTGGAAATATTTATTTGATTCTACGGATGAGGGGTTAATCAATAAGGTTCTGCTCTTATTCCAGCCAGATGGCGATCCCATTTCGTGGTTTACGAAAATCGCTATGGCTGTCGTGATCATTGCTACCATTGTATCTACAACTTCAGGCGGCATGATTCTGTTATCGGCTGCAATTAGCTCCATACCTGAAGATTTGTATAAGGCTGCCAAAGTAGATGGAGCAAGTGAAAAATCGGTCATCACTAAAATTATCCTTCCTTCATTAAAATGGCCGTTAATGTATATTACGATATCCGACCTTATCGGTTTTGTGTCCTCCTATTTCTTCATCTTGCTACTGACCAATGGCGGGCCTATGCGAGACACGACAACGTTATCTTTATATGCGTATCAGCAGGCCTTTAATTTAAAATATTATGGCTACGGTGCCGCTCTTTCTCTTGTGGTAGTTCTGATCTCGCTTATTTTGACATTATGGCTGCTGAGGCTGTTTGATTTCGATGAAATGATCAAGCCATCACGCATTGAAGATTAGGAGGGCCAAGATGTCGACAACTACTGTAAAAAAGCTGCTCGTGCACACATATCTGCTGTTATTCACCATGCCTATCGTTGGAATGATTATATGGTATTTTCTCTCGGCAACCTTTAATAGCACGACAGGCCAATTTTCACTGGAGAACTTCAATTTTGTCAAAGAACCTGTCGAGTATGCGGGGGTTAACCTGCCGGCGATTTGGCCTATTGTTCTAAATACATTAGTCTATTCGTTTCTTATTGTGGTGATTGAAATTTTTATTGCCGTACCTGCCGCATATGCATTCTCCAGGCTCGATTTCAAAGGAAAGCTGGGCGCAATGAAGTTCCTGTTCCTGATGCGCTCATTTCCAGGCATTACGCTCATTATCGCTACCTTTTTCATCCTTGTTCAAATGAATCTGGTGAACACGTACTTAGGCGTTATTCTCGTTGCGATATCAGGATCATTGCCAGGCAGAGTGTATATTATGAAAGGTTTCTTCGACGAGGTACCGTGGGATTTGGAATGGGCGGCTATGGTCGATGGATGTACGAGATTTAGAGCCCTCATGAAGGTGCTCGTTCCGTATGTATTGCCAGGCATCGGGGCGATTGCAGTGTTCGCCTTCTTAGGCGCCTACGGTGAATGGTTTCTATTCAAGCTTTTCATATTCGATGACAATATGCTGACGCTGGCTGGCTATCTGTCTCGTCTGGTAACGAAGGAAAATGTCATTATGAACTATGGATTGATCACGGCGATTGGTTTGTTTTACACGATTCCGCTAGTTGTGTTCTATATCTTTACTCAAAAAGTATTCCTGAAGGTCAATTTGGGAGGAGCAAAGCAGGTATGATTTCTCTTGTAAATATCGTGAAAAACTATGATGGTAAGCAAAACGAAAGCCGTGCAGTTGACGGGTTGAATCTTGAAATTGCAAAAGGTGAATTTGTTGCGCTGCTAGGTCCTTCAGGCTGCGGGAAAACGACTACACTTATGATGCTGGCTGGGTTACTGAAGCCAACTTCCGGGGAAATTTATTTTAAGGATAAGCTTGTCAATCATGTGGAGCCGAAGGATCGAAATATTGGTATGGTGTTCCAGTCCTATGCGCTTTATCCTCATTTGACGGTTCGTGACAACATCGCGTTTCCGCTTCGCGAGCGGAAAATGTCTAAGAAGGATGCGTACGAGCGTGCTCTGCAAACGAGTAAAATTTTGCAAATCGATCATCTGCTCGATCGCAAGCCTTCGCAGCTATCAGGCGGCCAGCAGCAGCGTGTCGCCATGGCGCGAGCATTGTCCAAGGACCCGGAAATTTTACTACTGGATGAGCCGATGTCCAATTTGGATGCGCGATTAAAATTGGATGTACGAGACGAAATTCGGAAAATCCAACGCAAATTAGGAGTAACGACTATTATTGTCACGCATGACCAAGAGGAAGCTTTAGCCATCTCTGATCGGGTAGCTATTCTGAACGGCGGAAAAATTCAGCAATACGCACCCCCGAATGAACTATTCCATCATCCGTCTAACCTGTTCGTCGCAAGCTTTCTAGGCAATCCGCCTATGAATTTGATTGACGGAACAGTGGAGCTGAGAGAGAACCGGCAGTGGGTGAAGACGAAACTGTTCGAATTGGAAATCCCTCCGGCGCGCAGGGTTGAGGAGCAGCACATAGGGAAAGCGGTTAAGCTGGGCGTACGTCCTCATGATTTGTTCTTTCCGGAGCAGCCCCATGAAGCATCTATTATGCTAAAAATTGATCTTATTGAGCATTTAGGTAATGGGCAATTGGTTAAAATGACGGATCCAGCTGGACAGTCCGATATTATGATTCGTTTACTGACCGATAACGAGAAACTGCTAAAGGAGCGCGAGACGGTCTCGATCGGCATCAGGCCAAATAAATTCCATCTGTTCGATATGACAGACGAAGGGCGCAATCTTTTGCAGTTTCAATAGAAATAGAAGGAGTAAAGGATGACAATACCCAATTTCTTAATCGATCAGCATGTGCATTCCTCCTATTCGCCTGACTCCAACTCAACGCTGGAGGAGCTTGTGCGATATGCGCTCGCACTGGGGAAGCCTGCTATCGTTACGACAGACCATTTAGAGTATGATTGCAAATATTTCAAGCAGGATGTTCATATTGACTGGAAGAGCTACCATAGAGAAGTGGAAGAGCTATTACTGCGTTATCCTATGGAGATTCGCAAAGGCATCGAGGTTGGCTTTCGAAGCGACTATAAAGACGTCATAAACGAATATTTGGCTCAGCGCGAGTTTGACGTCATTTTGCTTTCTGCGCATAATGATGGTTACCTTGACTTTTCCGAGAAGGCTTATCATGATCTGCCCATCCAGCAAAGGCTTAAACACTATTTTATGCAGGTAAGAGAGGCTGTCGACCAGATGGATAATTATGATATCGTTGCCCATTTGGATTATGTTACGAGATATACGACTTATCCAGTTGATGAAGAAGATATTGTGGCTTGCAAACCTGTTTTGTATGATATTTTGAAGCTAATCATCGAGAAGGAAAAGGTGCTTGAGCTGAATACGACAGGACTATATCGACAAGGCTGGATTCACCCTCATCCGTATATTCTCGACATGTATGTGAATTTAGGCGGCAGAGCGGTATCCATTGGTTCGGATGCACATCAGGTAGGGGATGTTGAGCAAGGCTTTGCGGAAGCGATAGAGCTGCTGCATGGCCTAGGCATTCAAGAGGTTGTGCAATTTAAGAGAAGAGCGCCGTATTTGGTGTCCATATAGTAATGGCAACCACTGTCAATGTAATGGCAGTGGTTGTTGTTAAGATGGACAGGAGAACTCTGGCAATTAGCACCAGCGTTTTTTATGTGTTCAATACAGAACGTATGTTTGCATATAATAAGAGCGAATGTTCTATTTTGAGGTGGTTTGAATGCAGTGGTATATCGGTGGACTTAAAACACTAAAAATCAAAATGAAAGCGTTGACATAAATTTTAACCCACTATATACTTAGCTTAGTTAAATGAATAGTACTAGGATTGTTACTGTTACGCAGGCAAAACCTAAGGAACAAAATGTTAAGATCCAAGGATCTTATGTATTTTGTTGTACTTAGGTTTTTTTATTTATAGAAAGAGAAAGGTTAAATATAAGTGGTTTCGGCATTCTGCTGAAGCCATTTTCTTCTATATTACTATGTTCACATCTGAGAGGGGCGACAAACTTGGAGTACAAATATGAAATGGTCCAGGCAGACAATCGTTTTCCGTTAAAAATTATAGTTCATTCCTCAAATGAACCAGCATACATACCTAGGCATTGGCACGACAGCGTAGAAATATCCTATGTGCTTTCAGGAAGAATCGACAATATTTACATTGATGGCGCGAATTATAGCTCCAAAGAAGGAGATATTGTACTCATCAATTCGAATGCTATTCATTCCTTTTCTGTGGCTAAGGGAAAAAGAAGAGAGGCTATAACCGTTCTGATTCCTTCTGGATTTATTAGAGAAAATGTTAACAGCAGTAATCCTGTTTCATTTGACTGTATATCTATTTTTGAAACCAACGAGCAGAGATTGCAGCAATTTGCGGAGCTGCGTGATTTGCTAAACACATTATTTGCAACTTACCTCAACCAGCATAATGACCCTTTAGCACATATCCATTTAACGTCGCTATCTTATAAGCTGGTGTATCTTTTATTAATGCATTTTAAAATTGACAACGAATCTATCCGTGGCTTTAATTCCAATAAATATTTGGAACGGCTGACGTTGATAACTGATTATATCCAAGAGAATTACGATCAAAGCTTATCCCTGGATTCCATAGCCCAGGTTTTTGGGTTATCTCCAGAATATTTGTCCCGTTTTTTTGTCAAGCATGTAGGCATGACCCTATTTCAATATATCAATGCCATCCGTCTGGAGAGATCTTTTCGTGTTCTTATGAATACGGATCATTCCGTCATCCAAATTGCGCTGGAGCACGGGTTTCCGAACGAGAAATCTTTTGCCAGAGTGTTTAAGAAGGTTTATCAGGTTACACCACATCAATATCGAAAGAGAACAAGAGGTATGCTGGGGCAAGGAGTCAGTAATTGACCCTAATTAGGTTAATAAAAGACAGGATGCAAATAAAAGAAATCATTAAAATAAATAATGTAAGCGTTTTATAAATGGACCTGGGGGGTAAGACATTATGTTTAAACGGTTTAGAAAGGTTGCTAAAACAACTATGTTATTAACTCTGGTTGTTGGTACGACCCTTGCTTTCAGTTCTGGTGCATGGGCCAAGGATGCAAAGATACAGCCTGCCTCATACCGGACGGTTGCGGAGATTAAGGATTGGGGAGCAACCATTACGAAGATCATTGTTAACCTGGATAAACCGGTACCTAAAGATGCGATAACAAAGGATACATTTAAGGTGCATGTAGAAAGAAGCGATAGCAGGCTGGTAAATCCCTTTATTGAGAAAGGCAACCGAAAGGTCATCAAGGCCTATGTATCGGACAAAAGCGGCAACCCTGTAAAGAAAACCGGAAACTACGTTGTGTTGGAAATGGAGATCGGCCCAACCATAACATTAGGCTCCGCTATTCATTATGATGCAGGTTCCGGGTTTAACGGATGGAATGATAACAAATACACGATCACGCAGCAAAAAGCTATTAAAACCAAATCAGGAACGATTTCCGGCTTGAAGATTGATACTTCCACAGGTGAGATACGGAAGCTTGTTGACCAATTTAAAACTGGCAAAGCTTCTTTTGATGGGGTTACTTTAACCTATGCGGACTATACGCCGGCAAAAGACAAAGTGAAAAACCCTCTAGTGATCTGGCTGCACGGTATGGGAGAGGGAGGCACAGATCCAACCATTCCGATTTCCGGCAATAAAGCAGCGAATTTTGCTTCTAAGGATATTCAATCCTATTTTGGTGGGGCTTATGTGTTGGCGCCTCAGACTCCAACCTACTGGATGGATGGTTTTACAGGCTTTGGAGACGGAAGCTCCAAATATGAGCAAGCATTGATGTCCTTAATTAAGGATTACGTGGCCAAGAACAAAGACATTGATACAGATCGAATCTACATTGGCGGAGACTCCAACGGCGGTTATATGACTATGCTGATGATCCGTGATTATAAAGACTATTTTGCAGCAGCTATGGTCGTGTGTGAAGCCTTGAAGGATAGTCTTATAACCGATGAACAAATTAGCGAAATGAAGGATCTGCCGATCTGGTTTGTGGCTGCCAAAACCGACACCATAGTACCGCCCAACGATTATATGATTCCGACCTACAACCGTTTAGTGAATGCCGGAGCGAAGGATGTTCATATGTCATTATTTGATAACGTAGTGGATACTTCTGGTTTGTACAAGAAGAGCGACAAAACACCGTATGAATACAATGGCCATTGGTCCTGGATTTACGTGTATAACAACGAAGTATCGAAGGTGATTAACGGAAAGAAAACAACGATGATGGCATGGCTGGCCTCCAAATCATTGGACTGAAAAGTATAGCTATGAAGTAAAATGGCAAAGCCCCGCTTTATATAGACCGGGGCTTTTTGATAGAGAGATGTTGAGGGAGGAGCGCTTTTGGTAAATACCTCTAATTTATGGTTATAATGATGTAGAGAAAATCTATATGCTGTTTGACTGAAGGGATTGAAGATGAAATGACACTATCTATTTCTTTGCCAGATCTTTCACAAAGACCGCATAATCTAACAGTTGAGCGAAAAATGGAGGCGTCGCCTCATGTGTTGTATCAAGCGTGGACGAAGCAGTTTGACCGTTGGTTTGCAGCCCCAGGGACGGTATTCATGGAGGGAAAGGTGAACACGGTCTTCTTTTTTGAAACGCATTTTGAAGGGAATCGCCATCCACATTACGGGAGATTTCTAAGACTTGAGCAGGATCGCCTGATCGAACTGACCTGGGTTACCGGGGAAGGGGGGACTAAGGGGGCTGAAACGGTGCTCACCGTTGAGCTTGAACTTAGCGGCAATGGTACACAACTTCGCTTAACGCACGCAGGTTTTCCAGACGAGAATTCGAGGAATCAGCACGAGCAGGCATGGCCGATGGTACTTGAGCAGCTCGACAAAAGAATGGTGACAAATAGCTAAATGCTAGCATTGAAATAGAAAAAAGGCTTCTCACGAGTTCAATAAACTTGTGGGAGGCCTTTTTACTTGATTTCCTTTTTACAGCTAATCTTCGAAAACGCTCTTTAATCGTACTTTCAAATACAGAGCACACCAAAAGCAGTAATGAAATGCCTCCACAATAATATGAACCGTCCCCGACCAGCCCAATGAGGATAACGCCTTGGAACACAGCGTACCGACGATAAGAATGGCTTCAAAAACTAAAATGTCCACCAACAGCACAATGACTGTACGGGATTCGGCTCGTTGGAAGAGCTTCAGCGTTTTGAAATTCCAGCCTGTTGCGATCAGCTCCAGTGTTATGATTCCCAGGGACATGCCGGTATACCCGAACTCGGGAATGGCAACTATGGAGTAAAGAATGATGAAATTGGCAAGTACACCTGCGCAAAGGCCAATAAAGGGAGTTTTCTTTCGATTTTGTGCCCATAAGACGCTGGTTGTGATTTCCCGCAATCCGACGAGTAACGGTAACATAGCCAACGATTTAATGGGGATTTCGGCATTTTGTATACCAAAAACAAATAGTGAGATTTCTGGGGCATATTCAAAAATGAAAAAACCTGAGGCTAATCCCCAGACCCATGCTACCTGAATGGCGGTGTGGCTTTTTTTGTAGAATGCATTATATTTCTTATTTTGCCAATCCGCAGTTATTTTCATAGTGAGCGTATGTGTTAATGCACCTGTAATCAAAGTAGGCATATAAGCGACGACAAGTGCGATACCAGTGACAATACCGAACATTTCCGCTGCTTCCTTGGAAGAAACCCCGGCAACCTGTAATCGTTGGGGGATGATGATCGCATCCATAAAATCGGACGCAGGGATGAGCAAGCGTGTAAGCGCAATAGCAAAGGAAGCTTGTACCACTAAAGGTAGATCTGCTCGACTTGATGGAGGGGATAAAGCTACAGAGGGACGGTTATGTATAAAAAAAGCAGTAAGCACAGCAAAGGATAACAACGCGCCTGTAAAGGTTCCCAGTACCGCTCCGCCTACAGCAAACTCGATGCCGGATTGGATAAATAATGGCACCAGCAACATTAAAGTACCGATCCGGGCAGTTTGCTCTATAATTTCCGAAAGGGCAATCGCAGTGTACCTTTCAAGCCCTTGCAAATATCCGCGCAGCAGACTTAGCAAGGGAACAGCCAGTATAGCAGGGGAGAGGCATCGAATCACAAAGTCGAGCTGTGGATAGCCGAGCAAATTAGCGATCGGTGTTGAGAACCAAAAGGTTAGTACACTGCATACCAATCCCGTGAGGATCATGAACACTGAAAAAATTTTGAACAACCGCCAGCCTCTTGCCGTATGCTTGGCTGTAAACATACCCAAAGCTGTCGGCAATCCCCCGGAAATAATCATCAATATTAAGCTATAGAAGGAGTAGGCTAGCTGGTAGAGGCCCATTCCTTCAGCTCCAACAAGCCGTGTCATAAATACTTTTCCGACCAAACCTATGGCTTTCACGACGATCATCGCATTAGCTCTTATCATGGTTTGTCTTAATATAAGAGGCAATTTCAAATTTTTTTCACCCCATTGGAAGCTGTCCACTTTATTCCTATGACAGCAACCTCCGGGATATGAACAAGTGTAACGGTTTCAAGATGCTTAATCTTGTATATGAATCAACAAATACTGGGTGCTTCTATCCCATCCCAAGTCAAAGGGCACCCTGAAACGGTCTGCCGTATGGGAGTTGACTAAAGGATAGCCAGCCTGATCAAACCCGACAACAACGGAGAAGTGGTCTACATCTCCTTTTAATACGTAAGCAATCAAATCACCTGGCAGCAACTGTGGTCTGTTAAGGTGCTGCTGCCGATCATTCACCGAGTGCACAATATCGGAGAAGCTTCCTTGTCCTATAATTCTTCCATAGCCGGAGCGTATCAGAAAATTTTTAAAAGCGTCCGTTTGAACCCAAGCTTGGCTTCCACCGTTGCCATACAAGTAATGCCACCCAGATTTCATAGGCAGCCCTCCGCCTTCCTCCTTGTCCCCGATAACTTGGGAGGAGAAGTTGGTACAGTCGCCCCCTTTGGAGTTATAATCCAGGTATTTTTGATTATATCGCTGACGATTTCCTGCTCCCCATGTTATTCCTGCATACTTGTTAGCATATTCAACGGCGCGGGCTCTGTTGTACTTATGGATAACTTTCTCTGATGGCACCGGATCTTTATGAGGAATAAAGCTTAAATCGGACTTTTCAATCTCTTTTGAATTTTCTTCCAGAGGGTCTGAATACCATTCACGTTCTACGTGCCAACGGCTATCTTTTTTTCTCAGTGTAATGCCATGACGTGTTCCAATTCCAAAATCATGCTGACCGGGATAGCTGTCGATATATTCATAACTCAGTTTCAAGGACTGAACAAGTGACACCTTTGCCGTATCGCCCAACACTTCGGCACGGGCTATCCGAATGGAGCTTTCTGCATTCATGAATTTCATTTTTCGATGCTTGGCCCATTCCTGAATATATTCCGCTCTGTTCATTTCATGAAGGTACGCGTAGTTGCTTCGTTTATCCTTTAATAAATAATGGTCCTCGATATGTGTTTTATCCTGATCCATCAACAACCGGGTACGGTCATCAAACAGCTCTTGAAGAAAGGGGATAACCTCATCTTGTTTAGCTGGCTCGGCTTCTGCACGAACTAAAGAGGAGCTGTAAGCGGGTATCCATATTAAGATTATGCACAGCAGTTGCAATTTTGCGATCCTAAGCACATTTATTCATTCTCCCTAATTCATTTTCCCGCTCGCGCCACCAAATTCAGGTTTCGGTAACTAGTAGCTTTTGCTTTCAGACTCTTTACCTATTAACCTCAATCAGTCCTTCGGGTGTCTCGCGATTGGCAAGCAATTCAGATATGGTGACGAAGGTAAAGCCTCTTTTTTTCAGCTCAGGCAAAATGATTTTTAAGGCTTCAACGGTTTGTGTACTTTTATATACATGATCGTGCATGAGGACGATGTCGCCGTTGCGGGCATTGCGAAGCACCTTGTTAACGATCCGGTGTACACCGGGTTTTCGCCAATCCAGGGTGTCCTGATGCCAGGACCATAAAATCATTTTCTGTCCTTCTTCTTTGGATATCTTCACGAGTGTATCGGTGTATGAACCGCCGGGCGGACGAAAAAGATGGGTTCCCGAACCGGTAGCTTGAACGATGCTCGCCTGGCCTTGGTCTATCTCAGAAAGAGCTTTGTTACGGGAAATATGCTGAAAGGATGGATGATGGAAGGTATGGTTTCCAATCTCATGGCCTTCTCTTCGTTCCTGCTTCACAATGTCAGGGAGTTTTTCTACGCGGCTGCCAACGACAAAAAAAGTCGCCTTGGCGTCATATTGCTTGAGCAAATTCAGAATGGCGGGCGTTTTGCTTTCATCTGGTCCGTCGTCGAATGTAAGGGCAATCACCTTGCGTTGGGTAGGAACTTCCCATACAATGTCGCCCCGTTCTTCATAATAGGCTCTTCCCTTTGTAGGAGCAGGAGAGGAGTACAATGAGGCTTGTGCAGTATTGGTATAGGGTGTGGGGCATAGGCTGGCATAGAACAAGGAAACAGCGATACTTGCAGACAGTAATCGGTTATATTTCATCAGGCTTCTTCTCCGTTCTGACGTCTTCTCACATTAGCTTACCAAGAAGAAGCGTATACCATTCCTCGTTCCCGAAAATTACGTCCTTCAAATTCACTCCTATTCCTGTCCAACACAACTTCCAGCGTAGCTCTGACACTGAAATGATGCTTCGAAAGAGTAGTAGCTTGCTTGTTGATTACTGCCCATAGCCATGTTAAATTGTACATATCCATCCTTGTTTCAATGAGCAGTTGAGGTAGGTCTTTATCTGATTCGTGAAAGTCTTAATCTGGCTGAAAATGAATGAGGTTGACGGGACAAGCCGCAGAAACTCATCAGAGATCATCTATAAGCGACTCGTTCCTTAGCTTTGAACAGGAGATGAGACGGGATGAAAACAAAGGAAGAAGAGCTGCGAGCCATTAGCGAAACCTTAGAGGCGGGCGAACACATCCGGTCATGCATTTGGTGTACGCACGATGTGCCACAAAGCCTACAGGACACGACATGTCGCGGAATATTGGCGGTGACATCCAAACGACTGATTTTTTATTCTTCCACTTTTGGCATTCCATGGCTTAAGTTTATCAATTATCATCATATTTCATCGACCAGACTGGAAAAGAATGTGCTGGATCCGGGTTCCAGTGAACATATTATTTTGATGAACCGGAATGCACGTGAAGTATTTAAGTACCTGCCGGAAGCAGATGCGTTGGAGCATTTTTTAGCTGCCCTGGGTCAAGAATCGGGTATAGATGTAAGTAATCATGCATTTCATATGTAATCATTCGTTTATAAATTGTAAAATAAATACGTAAAACCTCCACCTTCGTAATAAGCCGATAGTCGGCTGTTCACGAATTTGGAGGTTTTTTGGTTTTGGGACGGAATGGATCGAACGTTAGCTCAGCAGTGTTACTACCAGCAGATTGTACAGCACCAGCGGCAGAACGACGTTTCTGTAGGTATAGGAACGATGCGGAGCGTGGCATGGTACCGTGGGTGCCTGGAGCAGGAGCGTGGTACGGGTGAGGAACGCTCAAATACAAGTGATCCCGGTCGATGTGAACGATCCTTCCTTCATGCACATGATGATCCATCGTTTGAACCTGCCATTGTGCAGCTATCCAGGTGGGACAGGTTTTACAAAGGCATGAAACATTAACATTTTGCTCCAGCCCGCTTGATGTTCCCTTTACATCGAAACGATACACTTACTGAGGTTGGTTTGAAAAGAAAGGGGCGCTCCGTTTTGGGTGAGCTTAACAAATCTTTGGGACTCGGGACGAGGGGCCAGCAACAGGCTTCGTCTAAAGCCCGCATACGCACGGGTTCGCTAAAAATTCAGAGACTGCGCGAAAACGCGCTGGCGTATACGTTTTTGGCTCCATCACTTATTTTGTTTGCTTTATTTATGTTTTACCCGATGATCAAGTCGGTCTATCTCAGCTTGCACTCTACAGATCCGGCAGGAAATGTTGCAGCTTATGTTGGGTTAGACAACTTTGCTACGCTTTTCAGCTCAGGTCAATTCCTGCAAGGAATCAAGGTTACTCTCCTGTTTGCACTGCTGACGGTGCCTCTAGGCATTCTACTGGCGCTGGTGCTGGCTGCACTCACACATAGCAAGATGCGAGGGATGCGCATCTTCCAGTTCGCTTTTTCGTTACCGATGGTGTTGTCGGTCGGTTCATCTGCGGTCATCTGGAAATTTCTGTTTCATCCGACATTGGGGATGTTCAACTATGTGCTTTCCCTGTTACATATCAATCCGGTTCCGTGGCTGACCAGCCCGGATTGGGCATTGTTCTCCGTAGCGATCATGACCATCTGGATGAATCTCGGCTTTAATTACATTATTTTATCAAGTGGACTTCAAGGGATTCCAGATGACATGTATGAGAGTGCCAAAATGGACGGGGCAGGCCCGCTGGTGACGTTTTGGCGTATTTCCATGCCGCTGCTGTCGCCAACGATTTTCTTTGTAACCGTAGTATCCATCATTGGAGCTTTCCAGTCCTTTGCTCAAATTAACATTTTGACCAAGGGCGGTCCGGTGAACAGCACGAATGTGTTCGTGTATTCCATTTATCAGGAAGCCTTCGTTAATTTCCGATTCGGAACGGGCAGCGCACAGGCGATTGTACTGTTTGTCGTCATTCTGTTGCTTACGATGATCCAGTTCAAATGGGTGGAAAGAAAGGTGCATTACCAATGAAACGACATCTTAATTCAATGCTGCTGTATGTGCTGCTTACGATTGCGGCTGCTTTGATTTTATATCCGGTCATTTATACATTTTTTATGGCTGTTATGTCGCCAGAGGAAGCGAGTGCCTATCCACCAAGCTTTTTCCCGCATTCCTTTCATATGGCCAATTTTACCGAGGTGTTTGAAATCGTTCCGATTGCTGCATTCATCGGTAACACCTTTCTCATTTCGGGCTTGACGATGATCGGTCAGTTGATTACAGCCAGCTTGGCGGCATATGCCTTTGCCAAAATGGAATTCAAGGGGAAGAACTTCATATTCAGCATGTTTGTCGCTACCATGATGATCCCGTGGGAAGTGACCATTATTCCGAACTATCTAACTGTACGTAGCTGGAATTGGTTGGATACCTATCAAGGGCTGACAGTTCCGTTTCTGGCGACGGCATTCGGAACGTTCCTGCTGCGGCAATTTTTTCTCCAGCTTCCCAAGGAATTGTTCGAGGCGGCTCGTATGGACGGGTGCGGACATGTCCGTTACTTCTTGTTCCATGTGCTTCCGCTATCGCGCCCGGCGCTCGGAACCTTGGCTGTGTATTCGTTCCTGAATATGTACAATTCGTACCTGTGGCCGTTGTTGATCACGAACAGCGAGAATATGCGTACGGTACAGATCGGAATTTCCATGCTCGAATTTCAGGAATCTACCTCATGGAACCTTGTATTCGCGGGTACGGCCCTTGTCATTTTACCGTCTCTGCTTCTGCTGATCTTTGGTCTGAAGCAGTTAGTACGCGGGATGGCAGCGGGTGCGCTTAAAGGCTAAACAAGCCCACAAGTACAGTAACACCTGCGCAAGCAGCCTATATACAGAGCATTATCACCAAAGAATATTGCAAGAAAATCTGTATGCGAGAATCATTTAATCAAAGGGAGAGAAGAGAGATTATGAGATTTTTTCGTCTGAAAAGTGCTTTGACCTTGCTTATCCTCACTGCAATCGTTGTTGCAGCAGGTTGTAGCAATAACACGGCGGCTGAGAAGCCAGGCAACGGTAGTGATGCGGGAGCAGCAGCAGGTTCTCCGGTGAAGCTAACTTGGTGGCATTCCATGTCCGGTAACGGTGAGAAAGCAATCAAGCAAATCGCCGCTGACTTTAACGCCAGCCACAAGGACATTCAGGTAGAGCCGGTATACCAGGGCAAATATGATGACAGCTTGAACAAGCTAAAAGCATCACTGGGTTCCGATAGCGGCCCGGACATCATTCAGGTGTATGAAATCGGCAGTAAATTCATGATTGACTCCAAGATGATTACTCCTGTACAACAATTTATTGATGCAGACAAGTTTGATCTATCGCAGCTTGAGCCGAATATTACACGGTATTACACCATTGACGGTAAGCTGAATGCAATGCCATTTAATACATCGAATCCGATCTTGTACTATAACAAGGATGCTTTTAAAGCGGCGGGACTTGACCCGGCTAATCCTCCGAAAACATATGATGAATTTGAAAAGGCTGCCAAAGCCTTGAGCAAGGACGGAAAATCCGGTGCATCCATCGCCATCTACGGCTGGTTTATGGAGCAGTTGTTTGCCAATCAGAATGCGGATTATGTGAATAATGGCAACGGACGCAATCAGGCGGCAACAGAATCGTTGCTGAATTCGGATGCAGGCGTGAAAACCCTGACTTGGTGGAAGAAAATGATCGACGAAAAGGTTGTATCCAATCTGGGACGTAACTCCGATGATACTGCCAAAGCTTTTTCTGCAGGACAAATTGCCATGACACTGGATTCCACCGCTTCGCTGCGTAATATTGTGGAGCAGGTTGGCGATAAATTCGAGGTAGGTACTGGCTCTCTGCCAAGAGCGAATGAAGCTAAAGAAGGCGGCGTGGTTGTAGGCGGTGCGAGCTTGTACATCATGAACAACAAGCCTGAAGCCCAGCAAAAGGCAGCGTGGGAGTTCATTAAATTCGTTGCTTCCCCGGCTGTACAGGCACAATGGAGCGTGAACACGGGATACTTCCCGATCACCAAAGCGGCTTATGACGAGAAGGTACTCAAGGACAACATGGTGAAATACCCGCAATTCCAAACCGCTGTTGACCAATTGCATGCATCGGCGCAATCCACCGCAACACAAGGCGCAGTGATGGGCGTATTCCCGGAAGCGCGTCAAATCGTGGAGGGTGCAATCGAGGCCGTCTTGAGCGGACAGCAACAGCCAAAACAGGCGTTGGATCAAGCCGCACAAGAGATTACAGTCAAAATTGCGCAATACAATCAAACGGTAAAAAAATAATCGGCCTTCCCTTAAAAGCGGCTGGTAAACTTAATACGCGACCCCTTTACCAGCCGGTTTTATAAAATAACGGACCGAATAAGTGACCCCCTCACTTGTTCGGTCTGTTTTTTGTATGTCTGAATTCTCCCGTTTTTAGAACGTTCGTTTAGACGAACGTTCTAAAATTGTTTATTTTGTACATTTCCTATTGCTGGATAACTAAAAATGGGCTTATAATAAACGTATAATTTTTGTACTGGACGGTCAGTTCAAAAAAGGAGGAAGCATGAAAAACCAGACGAAGGAAATTATTTTTAACGGTGCGCTCAAGGCTTTTTCCGAACGTGGCTTCAATGAAACCAATATGGAGGAAATCGCCAAGGTATGCGGCATTGCTAAAGGGACCCTTTATTACAACTTCAAAAATAAACAAGATCTGTACATTTATATTTTGAAGATGGGGATGGAGCGCTTTGTTCAGGATATCCGTGAAACCATGTCTCAGGTTCCGAAGGATCAGGTAGAAACGAGGATTCACAAGCTGATTCAAGTACACGTTGAGTTTATTGGAAGAGAGCCGGATTTTTGTCGTTTGCTAGTTAGCAAGGGATGGGTTTCGCAGGAGCAGCATTTTAATATCAGGCAGGTATTGGCTGACTATTTTGATTTTATGGAAGCGGAGATCGACTCCGGTAAGTTTTACGGAAAAATTTCGAGTAAGCTTGATGCGAAAACGACGGCAAATTGCTTATTTGGTATTTACATTTTTGCACCGATGCGCTCAATGGTTTGGGGCGAAACGATGAACCTTCAGGAAGTTCGGGAGAGTATTGAAATTTTTGTTTGTAATGCGCTGGGTATACATCATTAATAGACAGATGGAGTGATGAGAACATGAAAGCTAAAAAATATACGATTTACGCCGTATTTATTGTTTTAATCGCCATAGGGATTTATGCTCTGACCGCTTTTCAAAAGGGTGGCAGTAGCTTGTCTGCGGATCAGTCTTCTTCCATTCCGACAGCTTATGTAGAATCGGATACGCTCAATGCCAGCTTTAAGATGGCGGGACGTATTGATCAGATGCTCGTGAGTGAGGGCGACAAGGTGAAAAAAGGGCAGGTGTTAGCCCATCTGGAAAGCCGTGAGCTGGAAGACAAGGTGAAACAGGCACAGGCGGCATTGCTGGCAGCCCAGAGTAATGTGTCCAAAGCGAAGGCTGGCGTATTGCAGGCTCAAGCGGGAGTGGGGCAGGCACAGGCTACCGTGAGTGCAGCTCAGGCCAAAAAGAGCCAAGGTACCACAGCAGTCGGCGTGACTGCACAGGCTTCATCCAGCCAGATCGAACAGGCACAAGCGGCTGCGGCTGCGGCCAAGGCGAAGCTGGATGCGCTCAAGAGCGGCGCAAGACCGCAAGAGCTGGAGCAAGCACAAGTGAGTGTGAAGGCTGCCAAGGAAACACTGGATCTGACCGCTAAAAATCTGGAGCGTGCCAAAAAGCTTCAAGAAGCCGGGGCAGCAACCCAAGCCTCACTGGATCAAGCGACGCTGGACCATCAACAGGCGGAAGCCAAGTACAATTCAGCATCCCAGCAACTGAATATGGTACGCGAGGGAAGCCGCAAGGAAGAAATCACGGCGGCTGAAGCGCAATACCGTCAGGCATTGGCTGCGGTGAAGGAAGCACAGGCAGGAGCGGGCAAGGTTACTTTGCAGCAGGAGGATGTCAAAGCCGCACAGGCTTCGGTAGAACAGGCGCAATCAGCTGTGAAGGCGGCGCAATCCACGGTAGAGCAGGCACAGTCGGCGGTTGCAGGTGCCAACGCACAAGTAGCTCAGGCGGAAGCTGCCCTTCAGGAAGCTCAGACCTACTTGAGCTACACCACGCTGCGTGCATCCGAGGACGGCATTGTAAAATCCAAATCGCTCAGCTTGGGCGAAATGGCCAGTGCAGGCTTCCCGGTCTATACGATTGAAACTTCGACGCAGCGTTGGGCTAAATTCTATGTGCCGGAAACGTCCTTGAATGGTCTCCAGCCAGGGGACGCTGTGCAAGTTAAACTGCTGTCGGGCGGCAAGGAGCTGAAAGGTAAAGTTATTTTGCTGGAATCGGCTGCCGACTTCGCTATTCAAAAACCGAGCCAAAGCTCCGGTGATAAGGATGTCCGTTCCTTTGGCGTTAAAATAGCTTTGCCCGATCTTGCGGCTTCGGTTCCGACAGGCTCCACGGTTCTGTTTACAGGCAAAGGGGCGCAGTAATATGCAGGATGAACAGGAAAGACTTCGTATCCGCGATGTATTTCGTGAGGAATGGCTGAGCATCTTCCGGGATCGACGCTTTATGGCTATTCTGCTGATTACACCGATTGTGTATACCATCTTGTTTGGCTTCCTGTATTCTCATCAGCGGATTACCGAGATGCCTGTCACGGTGTATGACGGAGACAATTCACAGCTCAGTCGTCAGATCATTCAGGCGTTCGATGCGACAGATTCGTTTGCCGTTACACGGCAGGCCAACAATCAGGAGGATGTGGTTCGTCAGGTGGAAACTGGGGAAGCCAAGGTCGGCATCGTCATTCCCGACAATTTCACCACCCGGCTTAAGCATGGGGAGAACCCGCCCGTGCTGACCCTGATTGACGGAAGTAACATGATGTATTCCAACAGCGCCAGCCGAATTGCCAATCAGGTCATTAGTAGCGTGAGCGCCGGGGTATCGGTCAATTCCATGAAGCAAAAGGGAATGAACGCCGATCAGGCCGCCTCGACGCTGAGTACCATCCCGTTCCGGTCCAGAGTGCTGTTCAACCCGGTATATGATTACAAGCTGTTCATGCCGTTAGGGGTCATTTCTGCGGCTCTCCAGCAGTGCTTGCTGCTCGGTATTGCGTTGTCCTGTACGCGGGATAAGGAGGCAGGGACTTGGGGAAGATTTGCCGCTTGGAAAAATACCCCTTGGCGTCTCGCGATTGCCAAGCTGACACCGTATTATGTGGCGGGAGCCTTTAATGTGCTGACTGTATTCAGTATTAGCGCCCTATGCTTTGATATCCCGTTCAGGGGGCAGGTGCTGCCATTGATTTTGGTGTCGCTGGTCTTTAACTTTGCCTTGTGCGGATTAGGGTTCCTGTTTAGTCTCTTTTCCAAGACCAGAGTGGATGCGACCCAAACCCTCATGTTGATTGCTGTTCCTTCCTTTATGCTGTCAGGCTATACGTGGCCATTGGAAGCAATGCCCGGCTTCTTGCGGGGGCTTGCTGAAATATTGCCACTGACGTATTACCTGGATGCTGTACGGAACATCACGCTCAAAGGACTGGATATCACATACATCTTCAAAGATATGATTGCTCTAGGCGTCATTGGCTGTGTAAGTCTGCTGGTATCCTTCGCCATCTATCCGTTATTCTTTAGGCAGCACCAGACGACAGGGCAGCATGCCGATGTGCCCGCTCAAGAAGGATTCACGCTAAAAGGCTGAGAGCGACTTTAAATATGGATATCAAAAAAAAGGCAGATCAGGAGTAAACCCTGATCTGCCTTTTGCTTATTCGTATGGTTTAAAAGCGGAAAAAATATTATTGCGGCGGTTTAAGATCCTCGATAGAATCAATCGGGACATAGGATGGAACGACAAGCCCGGACATAACGCCGGTCATGCTGGTTCCGATGTCATCCACCTTATCCTTGTATTGAGCCCAATAATCAGCATGCGTCAATGGAAGCCAAGCGGCAGCGGTAGCATCTACACTTCCGCCGGCCACGCCAGTCCACATCGGGCCGATTTCCACTTGCAGGGCTGTTACTTTATAGCCCAATTTTTGTTCTAATACATATTTCAATACGTTCGTACTGGCAATTTCAGAATCCCAAGCAGCGTAGCTCAGCTTCAAAGGATCACCGTTGACGGGCTGTAGGCCCTTGATCCATTCCTGTACCTTGTCAGGATGTTTATCAGCCCAGTTCTTGGCAGCCTGCTGTGGGGCAGTACCGTCCTGAATCGCGATCATCACTTCACCCATATCTTCAGCAGTCCACTTAAATCGGCTTAGAAATTCATAAGCCACAGGAGCATCCTGCTTCAAGCCTTTGCGAGCGATCGTATGAATTTCTTCCTTATCACCGTACGCTTTTTTAGGATCTTTCAAGTATTTCAAATCATATTTGTTAAACATCCAGTGAGGGGTCCAACCCGTTACGACGATAGGTTGCTTGGCTTTGATGGCTTTATCCAGTGTAGCGGTCATAGCAGCTCCAGAGCTTTCAAGCAACTTCCAGTCGGATAAGCCATAGTCATTAATAGCTTTAGCGGTCAGCTTCATTAGTCCGGCTCCAGGGTCGGTACCGACAATGCGATAGCCGACCTCTTTGCCAAAGTCCTCAGTTGTGGCGGAAGCCGGAGCCGCTTCGGCTCCGTTATCCTGCAAATCAGTAATCGATTTAACATCCATGTAAGCTGGAACGACCAATCCGGTTTTAACTCCGCTCATATTAGCCCCAAGATCGTCGAGCTTATCCTTGTATTTAGCCCAGTAATCCGCATGGGTTAACGGCAGCCATGCAGCAGGTGAAGCATCTACATCACCACTAGCGACACCTGTCCACATAGGACCTGCTTCCACTTGCAGTGCGGTTACTTTGTAACCTAGTTTGTTTTCCAAAATATATTTCAGCAAATTCGTGCTGGCAATTTCAGAATCCCAAGCCACATAACTCAGCTTGAAGGTGTCACCATTAACAGGTTGCAGTCCTTGGGTCCATTTCTGAACCTTGTCGGCATGTTTCTCCGCCCAATCCTTGGCAGCTTGCTCAGGGCTGGTTCCGCCTTGAATAGCAACCATCATTTCACCCATGTCTTCCGGTGTCCATTTGAACCGTTTTAGAAACTCGTAAGCAATAGGAGCATCCTGTTGCAGTCCTTTACGGGCAATCGTATGAATACCCTCGGCCTCACCATAAGATTTTTTAGGGTCTTCCAAATATTTGAGATCATACTTGTTGAACATCCAGTGAGGAGTCCAACCTGTAATAATGATCGGTTTTTTCGCTTTTATGGCTTTGTCCAGTGTTGCAGTCATCGCTGCACCGGAACCTTCTACCAGCTTCCAGTCGGACAAATTGTAATCTTTTAACGCCTTGGCAGTTGATTTCATAATACCTGCCCCGGCATCAATTCCGATAATTTTATAGCCGACTTCTTCGCCAACCGGGTTGGCAGCAGCGTTTCCTTTGCCAGATGCAGAATGATTCGATCCAACAAAATATTGCGATGCGCCAGCGATCAGAATGACAGCCGTAACCGCAGAGGTAATCCATACCTTTTGTTTGGTAGATACGCGGCTTTTGCCTCTTTTCGCTGGTTTGAACAGGTTCTGCGTGAAACGGTCAAGCACGATAGCCAGAACAACGACAGCCAATCCAGCCTCAAAACCTTTACCAATTTGGAGCTGTGTCACGGCACGGTATACTACGGCACCAATACCTTCCGCACCGATCATAGAAGCAATAACAACCATAGACAGTGACAGCATAATCGTCTGGTTAATACCAGCCATCAAGGTTGGCATAGCCAGCGGCAGTTGTACTTTGAACAGCTTTTGCGCCGAGGTTGAACCGAATGCGTCGGAGGCTTCGACCAATTCACCCGACACTTGCATAATCCCCAAATTCGTCATGCGAATGGTTGGGGGGATCGCGAAGATAACAGATGCGATTACGCCCGGTACAACACCAAGGCTGAAAAAGGTAACCGCAGGCAGCAAATATACGAACGCAGGCATCGTCTGCATGAAATCAAGCAAAGGCGTAATAATGCGTGACGCCGTTTTGCTATATGCACACCAGATCCCGATTGGAATCCCGATGACAATGGATACGAGTGCGGACGTGATGACCAGTCCGAGCGTATTCATCGTTTCGCTCCAATAGCCCAGGTTGTCAATCAGCAGGAAGCCGATGACGGTAAACAGCGTAAGCTGAACCCGACCGATCATAAACGCGATAATCCCGATGATCACGATGAACACCAGAGGGTGCGGAAGCATGAACAGGCCAGAGAAAAAGCCTACAACAGCTTCAATAACAGTAGAGATAACATTAAACAATCCAGCCAGATGAATACCCATCCAGTCTACAATGCTTTGAATCCACTCAGCGATTGGCAGTTTCGGAATCAAGGGCATTCACCTCCTTCGTGGTGGTTACATCTCCGCCAAGTGCGCCCAGCAAAGCTCCACGGACGATTACACCTAACAGCTTCTGTTTGTCATCGACCACAGCCAGAGGGACCTTGGACGAGCTTGTAATTTCGAACAAATCATTAATGAACGTTTCCGCAGCAACTTGCGGACCGTCCGTCATGAGAATATCTTCAATCTTCAAATTATTGCGCAGCGCATGGACAGCATCTTCTGCATTGATAACGCCCAACAGCTTCTTGGTACGATCAATGACGAACAGATTGGAAATCCCGCGTTCGCGCATCAATTCCAGAGCAACACGCGGACCGCGATCCATTGTGATCGTTTCTGGACGAAGCATAACATGAGCAGCCGTCAATACCTTGGACAGATCCACGTCCTCGACGAAGCGGGCTACATAAGAGTTAGCCGGTTGGATCATAATTTCTTCCGGTGTACCGATCTGCACGACCGATCCGTCCCGCATCAATGCAATCCGGTCACCGATCCGCAGCGCTTCATCCAGGTCATGGGTAATAAACACAATCGTTTTCTTCATTTTATCTTGAAGCTCCAGCAGCTCATCCTGCATGTCACGGCGAATGAGGGGGTCCAGTGCGCTGAATGCTTCATCCATCAAAAGCACTTCAGGGTCATTAGCCAGCGCTCGTGCCAGACCGACCCGCTGCTGCATACCGCCACTCAGTTCATCGGGCATTTTATCGCCCCAGTTTTTAAGACCGACCAGTTCCAGCGCTTGCTGTGCCTTTTCCTGGCGTTTCGTTTTTTCTACCTTTTGAATTTCAAGGCCGTATTCTACATTTTCCAATACAGTCCGATGTGGGAACAGGGCGAATTTTTGAAAAACCATACTGATGGTTTTACGGCGAACTTCGCGGAGTTGTTCTTTGTTCATCTTGCGGAGATCCTTGCCGTGGACCAGAATTTCACCGGAGGTAGGCTCAATCAAGCGATTTAGCATTCGCACCAAAGTGGACTTGCCACTGCCCGATAGCCCCATAATTACGAAAATTTCACCTTGCTTAATTTCCATGTTGGCCTTATTGACACCAACAGTAATCTGTTTTTCTTTGGCCAACTTTTCCTTGCCCCAGCCTTGCTCCAGGAGCGGAACACCTTGCTCTGCGTGAGGACCAAAGAGTTTGCTGACATTTTTGACTTCCAAAATCGTCATACATACACCTCTTCTTTCTATACTTTGCTTGGTATTAACCCCATCTTGCATTAAGGATTGAGTATAAAAATCATAATTCTGAACATCCTGAACGGTTAATGACAAAATTAATTGTAACAGAAGCATTGCTTACATTTCAAACAAAAAAACTGTTCGTAAAGTACGTACAGAAAAAACTGTACAAAGTTTCCTTCGATATGCTCCTTCGTTCTATAGAATGCTCAAACATTCGGAACTTTACAACCGATAGCTCTTTTTTTAAAATAGACAATGAAATATAATCATAAGCAAAAGATTTATGTATATCCATAATTTTAAAAGTTTACTATCATTAGCAATTTTGCGAATTGTGATTTTGAACGACCCATGCTGTTGTAATATAGACAGAAGCTTTGTTTTTGAAACATTTCATTTTTAATTGAAAGATTTCATGTGTTGCGTCAAAGCCAATCGCTTACGGGGAAAAGTCGTTCATACGATCTTAGGCAAAATGCTCTAAAATTAGGAGGTTGCAAGCATGAGCTTGTACCAGTTAGGTGATGAGCAGCAGGCTTCGCTGCAAAAAATTCGCAAACGTGTCATAGAAGCTATAGGTAAAAATATGGACTTGTATGGGATCACCCTGTCTGCGGGGCATTTGTACGGTTTGCTTTTTTTTGCGGATAAACCGATGACGCTGGACGAAATGGGCCGTGAAATGGAAATGAGCAAAACGAGCATGAGTACCGGTGTCCGAACACTGCTGGATTTGAAAATGGTCAACAAGGTGTGGAGCAAAGGCTCACGCAAGGATTTGTATGAAGTCGAATATGACTGGCATCAAACGTTCACAGACTTCTTTGCTATTAAATGGAGAAAAGCGGTTGAAACGAATTTGCTGGTGCTGCGCAAGGCCATTGAGGAGCTGGACAGATTGCTGGAGCGGGATGGGGAATATGAGGAATTTAAGGCTGTTCTCCAGCAGGATCGTTTGAAAATGAAGCAGGCTGTGGCTTATTACAAGTGGCTGGACCGACTGATTGATTCGATGGAAAGCGAAGAAATATACAAGCTGATCCCGAAGGAAGAGGTTCGTGATTAATCGCTTATCATCTTTTGTTTCCAAAAAAATGCCGGAGCGTAGAAAGCGTTCCCGGCATTTTTTTGTGTGTGGCTTTGTTAATTTTGAATTAGCTTTGTTCGATTTTTGGTTTGGGCCTGCGCAAAGGGTATAATAGAAATATGAAATGATTGATATAATGCTGTGTTGAATATTTAATACTGAACATACAGGTTAAAGGAGGCTTCATATATGGAAAGTATTACAATACATACCCGCCTGGGTCAGCTTCGTGGGGAAACGGTGAATGGATATCATGTATGGAAGGGCATTCCATATGCACAGCCTCCTGTGGGGGAACTGCGTTTTCACGCGCCTCAGCCTTTGAAGCCTTGGGAAGAGGTACGAGATGCAACGCGCTTTGGGCCGATCTGTCCGCAGCCTATGCCATCTGCTGAGAGTATGACCGGGAATCTGGTGGAACCGCCTGAGCAGTCGGAGGACTGCTTGTACCTGAACGTCTGGACGCCAGCTTCGGAGGCACCTGCAAAGGGACGACCCGTGATGGTGTGGATTCACGGCGGAACCTTTGTAACCGGGTCGGGAATTATTCCATTATATGATGGGGCACGGATGGCAGAAAATGGCGATGTTGTCGTCGTTACGCTCAATTATCGGCTCGGGCCGTTGGGCTTTTTGCACCTGACTCCACGGGGAGACGGACTGACCTCTAATGCGGGGCTGCTGGATCAGATTGCTGCCTTGGAATGGGTTAGGGACCACATCGCCGCATTTGGCGGTAACCCGGACGAGGTGACGGTGTTCGGTGAATCAGCGGGAGCTATGAGCATTGCCGCGTTATTGGCTATGCCAGCCGCAGAGGGCCTGTTCCAGCGTGCTATTTTACAAAGCGGAGCATCGCAGGTGCTGCCGACTTCACAGGCGGAGCAAGTCACGGCTGCGTATCTTCAGCAGTTGGGGGTGGACACCCTGCATCCGGAACGATTGTTTACGCTGCCGACGGAGGCACTCATGCTTGCCATGGCCAAGACGCATGAAATGATCGGCCCGGGACTGGCAATGCTCTATCAACCCGTTGTGGACGGTGTGACCTTGCCTGACGTACCTTTATCTGCGATTGCCAAAGGATCAGCCAAGCAGGTATCCGTTCTGATCGGAACGAATTTGCATGAGGGTGCTTACTTTATTCGTAAGGAATCCCATCTGATGAACAAGTCGACGGCGAGTCAGGCATTGGAAATAATGACGGGCATGTCAGATGTTGGCGATTTGACGGAACCATTCCCTGTTACGATTGAGGGGCAAGCGCAGATGCTGACGGATCTGTTCTTCTGGCGGCCTGCGCTGGCTCTGGCGGTTGCACAAGCGGTACATGCCCCGGTGTGGATGTACCGTTTTGACTGGACGCTGCCGGGGCATCCAGTATTCGGACAAGCGGTTCACGGCGCGGAAATTGCGTTTGTTTTCGATAATCTGGAGCTGCTAGGCAAGCTCGGATTGGACGTTCATCCGCCTATGAGGACGCTGGCTTACGATATGCAGCAGGCATGGGTTGCTTTTGCACGTGATGGGAAGCCTGTGCTGTCGGAAAGGGAGTGGCCGGTATACGACAGGGAAACACGGGCCACGACCATTTTTCATCAAGGCATCTCAGTTCAGCATGACCCGGAAGGGGAAAGACGCCGCCAGTTGACCGGACAGATGAGTATTTGATCCAAGTATTGAGATATCGTCTAATGCCCTAACATATTAAAAGCCTTCGCCCGTATTTTGTATACGGATGAAGGCTTTTTTAGGTTGAACAGGTGCAGATGTATTGCAGGCACTAAATCTTGAATCGCTTAACCAGCTCTTGCAAATCCTGCGCCATGTTGGACAGCTCCTGAGAGGAAGAAGCGATTTCTTCCATCGCCGCCATTTGCTCTTGAACGGCTGCGGAAGTCGTCTGTGAGCTATCCGCCGAATTGCGGGACAGGCTTGCCAGATGGGTAACAGTAGCCGAAACTTCCTCCGTACTGGCCGAAATTTGTTCAGCGGCTGCGGACACGCTTTGAATCTGTTCCACAATATGAGATGTGGAGCGCTCAATATTCGTGAAGGCACCTTCTGCATCTTGGCTAATACGCAGTCCCTCGCCCACCTGGTTACGAACATTACCGTTCATCGTAGCTGTGGAGCGCTGGATCAGATCCAGCATCTGTGTAATGATTTGGCTGATGGAATCCGCGCTTTCCTTGGATTGCTCCGATAGCTTGCGAACCTCGATGGCTACTACGGCGAATCCACGCCCGGCTTCGCCTGCTCTGGAGGCTTCGATTGACGCGTTCAGCGACAGCAGGTTGGTCTGCTTGGCAATGGCAGCAATCGCACTATTCATCTGCTTCGCATCGTCAGAGAGCTGTGACAGCTCGTCCATCAGGCTGGCTGTTTGGGTCACAGCTTCCAAAATACGGTCCATCTGTGTGCGTACGCTGCCGATCATTTGGCTGCCTTTGGCTACGTCATGCTCAGTCTGTCCTGCTGAATCTACGATGGAGCTTGCCGATTCCGCAATGGTGCTGACACCCTTCGCCATTTCCTCGACGGCATTGGCTGTTTGTTCGGATGCCTCTGCACTGGTGGTCGCATTTTCTGCGGATTCCATAACCGTTTCCGCTACATGCTGTACGGATTCCGTCGTTTGCTCTGTGCTTTCCTTGATCATCAGGGAGGAGGACGCGAGTCGGGACGACGTTTGGTTGACCTCGGAAACCATCGTATGCAGTGCATGTGTCATCTGGTCAAAATTTTGCGCCAGCTCGCTGAATTCATCCTTGCCGGACAGATTGACCCGTGCGGTAAGGTTGCCGTCACGAACCTCGCGCGTTCCATTTTGCAGCTTGCCCAGTGGAATCAGGAACGAGCGAATCATCAGGATAATAATGATAGCAGCAACCAGTGTGGATATGGCGATAACGATTAGGCTTTGTCTCAAAATGGGAGCTACCGAATCGCTATAATCCTCCTGATCTGCCAAGGCGATGACGTTCCATCCCGTAAGAGGATCAACGAGTGTAAATGATTGCATATCTCTGTTCATAAATCGAATTTCTTTCGTTGCGGATGATGATTGGATTTCCCCTTCATTTAACTTGGTAATAACGGGTAGTCCTTTAATGGAGTCTGCCGGTTTTTTTCCCGTATTCTTAAAGGCTACTCCAGCACCCGCCACAACTGTACTGTTCGCATCAACCACAAACAGTCCGCCACGATTGCCGATCGTAACCTCCTTCAAGCTTTCGCTTAGTCTATCCAGACTCAAGTTCATTGCTATAGCTCCTTGACCATCTGGTAAGCTTCTGGACAACGTGACCACTAAATTACCCGAGGAAGCACTGACTGACGGAGCACTAATGATTGTTTCCCCGTTTAACCCTATCGCATTTGAATACCATTTTTTTTCACGGGGATCATAATCCGTTGATTCTTTCTTTGGTGAACGAACATATTCTCCTTTTGTATTACCAAGAAGTACCCCATCCAGCTCGGGATGAGCTTTCAAGATCACATCAAATTTAGCCTGAATTTCTTCATTCTTGGAATTCAGGGTATTGGATTGAACCTCAGTAGCTAATACATTTAAATCTTTTATTAAAGGTGATACATATTGATTAATGTTGCTGCGAAATAAAAACAGGTTGAAATCAATTGAGCTGCCCATCTGCTGGCTAAGCTGGGTTTTGGCCCCCTGATACGAAAAGTATCCAATAAGAACACTTGGAATCAATAGAACCGCCAAAAAAGATACAATCAATTTTGTCCGCATTAAATAGAACTGTTTGAGAAACCTGCTCCACCATGGAACCGTTTGTTTTGCTTTAGTCATAGTTCTTGCTCCTCTGTGTCTAATGATCACTACATTGTTTTATTCGACAAAAGCCAAAGGATTTTATAGATGTAATCTTTGGGAAAAGAGGAATAGTTGCTAGTTTTACACGCTTTTATTTAAAAATAGTTCTAAAGTAGCATGTTAAATATTAATACTTATACATAAAAAGCCAAATCGGAGATGCAAAGCATCTTCTCGATTTGGCTTGGGAAGTAAGTAACGGACATTGAACCTGTTAGTTTTTTTGCTGACGAGAAATCATAAAGAGTGTAATCCAGATAAGCATAAAGCCAGTCAATTGCGCTACCGTAACGATCTGCTGGAAAGCGATCCAGTTAATTACAACACCGACCATCGGGAAGCTTAGTTCTGCCATCGTGGCATAAGACGCCTTGGTCGTACTCAAGCCCTTGTAATACAGTAACAGGCTGAGAAGACCAGGGAGCAGCGCCTGCAGCAACAGATTGATAATCACGGCTGCGCCCGCCCATGTGCCAGCAGGCATATTCCAGGGTGCATGCTCCACAGAGGTGAGAACGATCAGCAGAGGGAGAGCCACCATGAAGCGCAGGGAGGTCACCGTCTCATATTTCATCGAACGAAGCAAGTAGCTTCCCATTACTGTCGAACCGCCCCACAGGACCGCTGCTCCTAGTGCAAGCAGACTGCCGACGTGGATGAAATCATGAACATGTCCGAAGGGGAGCGACCAGCCGAAGGTAAGAAGATACGTCCCGAACAGAGCCACGACAATTAAGATTCCAAAATTACGCGGCAGCATTTCCTTCAATATAACGCGGGCCAGAATAATAGCGACCAACGGTTGAAGCTTCTGGAGCAGCAGCACTGCATTGAGATCACCGTTGCTAAGTGCCATTGTGAAAATCACGCTGGCCAGAGCCGAGCCGCCCCACGAGACGAACAAGATGGCCAAAATCTGACGAAGCCGTACCGCTTTAAGCTCCTCGCGATGCTTCCACAGCACTGGTGCCAGGGCGATAAAGAGCAGCACATGCTCCATCAGCACAATTTGTGTAGAGGTAAACGATTTGAGCAAAATAATACGAAACAGCGGGTCCGCGCCCCACAAGGCCGCTCCAATCGCGACTAGCCAAAAACCGCTTTTCATGTGGGAGCTACGATCAAAATCTTTGGATGTTAGTACAGTTGATGATTGACTCATACTCAATTAGCTCCTTGCGAATACAGGACCGGTGGCACAAAAACCCCCGTCCATGGCGATAGGCCATGCAAGACGGGGGTTGATCAAATAAACTTGCCGCTTTATGCAAGTTAAATGAAGTTGCTGCAAAACCAATAACACAGCATTCATTCACTTTGCGGCATGTTCATGCTTCGATCTTCTTCCATCCGGACTTTACCGTCGGCTTTGGCATCTCACCAAATCAGTCCGTATCTTGTTGCCAGATACAGAGTCGCGGGCTTAGCTCCATGAGCCATACCGCCGGTTGGGAATCACACCCTACCCCGAAGATCCTTATTCCGTTTTTTTATTTCTCCTATAGGATATACCTGTTTTAGAATGAAGTCCAGTGAAAAATATGTGTACATTGAACAAAGGTTTTCATTTATTTTTTGAAAGCGTTTTACAAAATTACATATTACGAAGTAATATCTTTGTACTCGATACGACGGATGGCCGCATAAGCTACGAGCATCCCCAGCGCGGCGAACCCGATCTGCACAAGCGCAATGGAGCTAAGTGTAGCGCCGTTATTATTCGAAAACAGCAGGGCTACGATCAGGATCGAGCTCACAATGGTGGTAGGTATCGAGTATTTTCGCATCCCCATGTACAGCGGAACCAGCCCCATAAAGCTTGCTGCAACCGCATTGATCAGTGTCCGCACTGATTGCTGTCCTAGTATAGTGAGGCTAAGCTTATCCGGTACAATAACGACGAACTGATTTAATAGATGAAGGGCTGCCGTAATGATGATTTCCGATAAAATAATGGAAAGGAACGTAAACAGCAACACGATCAAGAGTTTGGCGACCATCAGCTTTTTGCGGTCAATCGGGTACATGAACAAGATGTTAATCGACTTGGACTTAAATTCGCTCACAATAAAGCGGCACAGCAGGACGGAGGCAAAAATAATAAATGTGGCTCTGACCATATAGTCCAGGAGGTCCAAAAGCTCAGCGTACCGTGTAAATTCGGGCACTCCTTCACTTTGGCTGTCCAGCGCAATAATGATGAACAGGCCAAAAATACATGCGTTGGCAATCAGCGCCGAACGGATATATCCCGCCAAATGAAACTTTTTCAGCTCCAGTTGCATTAGTTTAAGCATGGAGTTCACCTCCATGTAACAGCCGCACGAAGTAGTCTTCCAGCGTACTGTTTTTTTGGTGGATGGAATCCACCTCTACCTCATTTAAAATGAGCGTTTTCGTAATTTGCTTCTGCGGTACACTTGTATCGTAAATGCGTATATTCTGATCATTCAGCACCCGGATATTCGTCAGATTCAGGTGATGGGAGAGGACGTAGGCCGCTTTTTTGCAGTCATTGGTCGTAAATTCGATGTATTCCGTATTGGTTTCCCGCACCTGTTCCATCGACACTTCCTCAATCAGTCGACCGTGATTAATCACACCCACCGTATCGGCAATTTGCTCGATTTCCACTAAAATGTGGCTGGACACAAGGATCGTCATACCATATTCCTTGCACAGCATGTGGAATAATTGGCGGATTTCCTTGATCCCCACCGGGTCCAATCCATTAATGGGTTCGTCCAAAATCAGCAACTCCGGCTTGGTCGCAATTGCTCGGGCGATCCCGAGACGCTGCTTCATCCCCAGTGAGAAATCCTTTACCGGCTTGTCATCTGCGTTTCGCAGGTTCACCAGCTCCAGTGCATCCCGAACAGCCTGCTTGTTATAATAGCCCATATATTCACAATGAAGTTCGAGATTTTGCCGGGCCGTCAGCCTGTCATAAAAAATCGGGTATTCAATAATCGAGCCCATCCGTCCGAGCAGTTGGTACGACTTTGGCGTTAATTTTTCACCGAACAATTCAATCTCACCCGAGGTCGGCTTGAGCAGGTTCGTAATCATTTTCATAATCGTTGTCTTGCCCGCCCCATTGGGACCGAGAAAGCCATAAGTTTCCCCCTGGCGCACATTCATGCTGACCCCCGTTACAATTTCGTTGCCCTTCAGGGCTTTGGTCAGTTGATGCGTCCGTAATATGTAAGTCATGGGTGTTCTCCCTTCGTATACTGTTGATAATTCAAGCATAAAGGGTGAAATGTTCATTTTTCTTTCCCGTTTCTTACAAAATTATTAAGTTCGATTAATAGTTGATTTTTTTCAATGTAAAAGAGAAGACCGTCCGCTCATAAGGTATGCTGCTCAAATGAATCTCTCCGTTCATCGTCTCAACCAGACGTTTGGCAATCGTAAGACCCAGCCCGCTGCCCTGTATCGCCTTATTGCGGGAATCCTCAAGCGTGTACATACGTTCAAAAACCTTGTCCTGCTCAGGCTCCTGTATGCCTTGCCCCCGATCCCATACCTCTATACGCACCGTGTCCTGCTGTTCCGTTAGAGTCAGTCCCAGTGTCCGACCATCGGCACCGTAGCGAATCGCATTCGAGATCAGATTGTTCAGCACCCGCCCAATCGCTCCTTCGTTCCCCAAGGCATGAATGGGGTGCTCCGGGATATCAATATGCACAGCAAACCCCTGAGCTGTCAGCAGATCATAAAACTGCAAAATGCTGCGTCTGCACAGCTCTCCCACCTCCAGCCGGGTCAACGGAATGTCCGTATCATTAGCCTCCAGCTTCGCCAAGCTAAAAAAGCTTCCGATCAGCTCAATCGCTTCGCTTGTCTTCTGATGAATCCTGGATAGCAGCTTTGCACGTTCTTCCAGCAAAATATGCGGGTCGGCATCCAGCATCTCGGCATATCCGAGCACCACCGTAAGCGGGGTCTTAAGGTCGTGGGAAATGTTTGAAATCATTTTGCGCATGGCGATTTGGCTTCGGTTGTAATCCACAGACACTCTCAAATTCAAGTCCAGCAAACGGTTAATTTCCGTCATGAGCCTTTGCAGCTCGGTATCACCTGTGACATATAGCAGCTTTTCCGCATGATTAACGGTTACAATTCGTTCCAGTGCGTTTCGGATATCCTTTATTTTGCGCTTTTGGGCCACCCGTTCCCGCCAGAGCCATACAATAACGATGGACAGGATGAGGACGACGATCCATTCAGAAAAGCTCTCGATGTTCATATCACCCGTTCTCCCATTTGTAGCCGATGCCCCATAAGGTCTTGATATGAACCGGGTGGGAGGGGTCTTCTTCGATTTTCTCACGTAAGCGGCGGATATGGACGTTAATCACATTTTCGTCACCCATATAATCCTCTTTCCAGATAAACCCGTATAGTTGCGCTTTGGTAAATACACGGTTTGGATGGGTGACAAATAGCTTCAGAATATCAGATTCCTTAGCTGTTAACTGAATTTGGATTCCGTTGCGGGTGACCATAAAATGATCAAAATCAATGCGCAGATTTCCGTAGGTCAGGACCTGTGCTTTCGGCTGTTCCTCCTGCTGTTGCTGGCGTGCATAGGTAGTGGCTCTGCGAATCGCAGACTGTATGCGCGCGGTCATTTCTACCATCGAAAAAGGCTTGGCGATATAATCATCTGCTCCGAAGCCTAGTCCAAGCGCTTTATCCACGTCGCTGTCCTTGGCTGACATAATCAGAATCGGCACAGCGCTGTGGGTACGGATTCGACGGATGACCTCCATACCATCGACCTTCGGCATCATCAGATCCACCAATACCAGATCGTAGGTATGACGTTCAAAGGCAAGCAGCCCTTCTTCCCCGTCATAGGCGGTGGTTAATGTGTAGCCTTCTTTGCTGAGTGCTTTGAGCAGCATCTCGGCAATGGCTGTATCATCTTCAATGAGAAGTATGTGTGGGTTCATAGGTGTGGAACACCCCTAATTTTTAGATTAAGCTCGTGTGACGAACTGTACCTGAATTATATAGAGCAGTGGAGTGGATTTCCATAAAAAATATCCAACGAATTGGAATAGGGGAATTTTCGAAGGAGGGTTAAAGGGCTGTTTTTTCCCAACCTCCAACACGATGAAAAGTTGAAAAACCTAAGAGAAGCAAGGCATACAGCCATTTTTGTATATGACAGGTGGTAAGAAGTTGACTGCGGTTGGGTAAAAAATTCGAAACCCTGGTGGCGTAATAAAAATAAGCACATTGTTAAAACTGAAAAGCTTGATTCTACTAGCCTTTAACCACAACATGGGATGTATTGGAACGTTTGGCTTGTCTGATTAAAAACGCTTGGTGTGAGTAATATCTATAAATGAGATTAAATAAGCATAAAATAGGCCATTTTATGCTTACGAATAATTATATTATAAATTGATACTTTTCGTAATGAATGTCTCCGACTACTACTCTTCTGGGCGAACTAATGATCTGATAAACTTTTTAGTTTTTTATAAATCCACAAAATAGCTATGCTGTGTCCAGCATCTTGTTTTGAGGCTAGCTATATTTCTTAAAAAATCAGCTGTATCATGGTAAGCGTCCTACTTTTGTAACATTCCATAAAAGATTGTTTTCTGCTGTGGAGTGCTGATAGCTAAAGAGAATCCGAATAGCTTTACTTCCTAGTGAAACGTTGGATCAAACCAATGCTTAATTGATGGTATTTTAGCTAAGTCAATTCTACGTAAACGGTTTCTTCCTATTTGCTTGGGATAGGGTTCGTTAACACAACTCTGTCTGGTCCTATGATTCTGCTAATTCGCAGCCAAATTCAATCAAGTTCTTGTTTTCAGAATCTTTCTGCTCCAGTCCAATAATGTTAGCTGTTCTTCATACAATAGCAGACGCCGCCATAACATATGTGTGCATGGTCAGTGCATAATACTATGTGGAAACTCGACCTGATATAGGGTTCATGGTTCCTAAGCCTGAATAGAAGCTAACGTTATGAGACAACTCCGTCTATGATTGGGTTCCACATTTCTTTGGAAGGGGGCTATGCTGGTTTTACAATGGCTGATTTGTTAGAGCTGATAGACAAACTCACAGATTTGCAATTTGGATATTTAATCCGTCATTATTATGAACTCAATAACGCTACTTCCAGTTCCACTAAGTAGCTTATAAAAAATTCATCAAAAAACAATCTATCTATGACATTTAAAACACTCAAATTAAAAAAATCCAAAAAATTCAATTAATTTGGAAACTTTTTCTGAATTCATTGCGTCTAACTTGAATGTGTAGTTAAAATTAACTTTATTAGGAAAGAGGGAGGACTTTTTTATGGAAATTATAAGAAAAAGATTTTTCTTAGGCATCGTATTAGGCTCTTTAATTTTTTCTATGGTACTATTGCCTGTACATTCTGCAGACGCTAGGTATAGCTATTTAGGTATAACTTGGCCAAGTTCGGTTGCAAAGAACATAACATACTACCGTGATTCAAGCTCAAGTGCAAATGAAATATGGAATAGCGCTATTTATAGTTGGAATAATGCTACATCTAGTATCCATTTTGTAAACAATGGATCTAGTAGCGGGAAAGTAAGATTATCAACTGTTCATATAACCAATACAGATGCAGACGGAAGAACTCAGGCATATGCGGACAGTAGCAACCATATCTATAGTTCCTATAGCTGGTTCAATACTGCCTTCACCCAAAATTATTCTTCTCAGAAGGCACAATCAGTGGCTGCCCATGAGCTAGGACATGTCTTAGGACTAGATGAAGACTTTGGTAAATGCTTGATGTATCCAACTACACCACAACGCTATGATAATTGGGGAATTTACACTCCACAGCCTAGCGAAGATGTGTTTGGTATTAATGATCTTTATTAATAAGGAGGTAAATTAAATGAAGAAATATATTGTTACAACAATAGCTGCCGTAGCCATTGTGGGTGTGGTTGGGTATTTAGTAAAAAGTGATGCTCTCCAACCAACAACAAATAATGCACCAATCGTTGCAGACTCAAAACAAGCGACACCGAATAAACCTGAGCCTGAAAAAAGCGGAAAAACCAAAGTCATTACAAGCCTAAGCCTAAGTAAATCTTATGATACACTTGATGCTTTGACTAATGCTGTAGATTTGGTTGCACAGGTAAAAATAACAGGTATTCAGGGAACTTTACCAGAGGAGGATTCTACACGGTATAATGCAGAATTGACTGATGTGATTAAAGGAACAGAATCAGAAAAAAATATTGTTATTACCCAATTAGGAATAAAAAAAGACGATATTGTTGAAAAAACAGACAACCCCTACCTTAAGCAAGGCGATGAACTCGTTTTATTTTTGAAAAAGGGCCAAGATCCTAAAATTAATCCAATTTACTTTGTGGCTGGTGAATATCAAGGTAAGTTTGACATTAAAAACGGAAACGTTTATGCGGTCAATCAGGCGTTAAAAGAACAAGCTAGTCTTAATAGTATTGACGCAGAAAACAATCAATATATTGATGGGCAAAAACTAAGTACTTTTAAAGAAAATATTAAAAGTATAGTTAGTAGACAAGAATAAAAAACTCTATTTAAACCGCAATCCATTTGTGAATAATCAGAAAAGGCCTTGGCCTAAATCGTAAAAAGCTGACTTCTTATCCCGAGAAGTCAGCTTTTTAATACAGATTTTCTTATGATTTTGGCTTAGAGCAGTTAATCTGCTGACATGTGACTTAACTCTACTATATTCTTTACTCAGTTAGAATTAACTATTCTTTTTTAGATAAAAGAGAATACCTTGTAGAGGCAAGGCTTTCTCCAAAATTACCATTAATATTTTCTCAAACATGTGCCGTTAAAAGTAATGAAATCAGTCTCAAATATAATCAATTACTCACACTTAGGTAATCGCTTTAACTTCAACATGAGATACCTAAAATATTCTCAACCTGAAGGCACTGAAGTAGATTTTTTATCCATCCCCAGCATAAGATGTAATCAAATTACTGGAAATTCGCCACCTTCCTATATTATACTGAAAGAGTTTACAAACCGATGTTTGGAATACAGTGTTATGATATCCGGGACATGCCTTATACGAAAGATTGGACATGATCGAAACATGAGCTACGGCACAGAACCGTCATAAAGGAGAGCAACGATGTTTGTCATACGGGGAACACAAAAACTGCTGAAGGAATGGGATATCGAACCACTACAAGTTGACATTTATCCGCCTTTGAATAGTTGGCATGCCAACTTGTTTTTGCTTAATCGGAGAAAAAATATTGTGTTTATGCATGATGCATCCCGCTTGAGTGTCACACTGTTCGGAATCAAAAAGGCGCAGTACAAAAATCTACCAACTCTTTTCGTCCAAGCCTTGAAGGAACTCATGCTCAGTGAGGGTTTTGATGAACAAATTGTAGAGGCGTACACACAGGAAGGCAAGCAGATGCTGGCTACTACGACGAACAGCCATAGTGTGATGGGAACCTTGGATGAGATTATTTTTGTCATGAAGGAACTGGATATGGAGCATGGATGCGAGTTGGAAAAAAACCAGTGGAATAACCGGATTGTATTAAAAATGGTTCAATACCAGTATCCGGTCGATGCTTTTAAAGAAGCTTTGGAAAAGCATTATAAACTAGAGAATGTTTAAGAGAATTTACTATTTTTTCGAAAATAAGTTCCACTTATTCCCTCTATACTATATAATCTAATATAGTTCTAAAAGACTATATAGAGAGAGGTAAGGGGTAATATGAAGATTAAACTAAGAAATAAAAGCGGGATGATTAAGGAACGCAAAGTGGGTTTTTCTTGGACCACGCTGTTTTTTGGTTTTTTTCCTGCGTTGTTTAGAGGGGATTGGAAGTGGGCTATTATTATTTTTCTGGTATCCCTCCTTACGAGCGGGTTATCCAGCTTTGTATTTTGCTTCATTTATAATCGCTTACATATTAATGATCTGCTGTCCCAAGGCTATGGTCCTGCGACCAAGAAAGCCCAAGCTGTCCTGATTTCCAAAGGATTTCTTGCTGAAAATTACGCTGCTAACGCTGCGAGTTAATTGGAGAGCTGGTCGTTAAACAGAAGTGCCAAAAGAGTATCCACCAAAGTCCATCTGGGCGGGGGATGCTCTTTTTTTACAACTCACAGGAAAGCAAAGCTTGCGATGAAATGAATCATAGCGCAAAAAGCGGCACACTTTGGTAAAATAAAACGATACAGTGTTTGACACCATCGGTCAGACTTAAAAACAGGGGGTACATAACAAAGCATGAAACGGATTATTGAAGTAGCCAAAGAAGCAGGAATCGAAGAAGAGCATCTGGAGACGTATGGAAAATATAAAGCGAAGCTGAATCCGTCCCTGTGGGAGCAGGTGAAGGATCGTTCGAACGGAAAGCTGGTGCTGGTCACGGCAATGAATCCGACTCCGGCGGGAGAAGGAAAAACACTAACGACCATTGGGCTGTCGCAGTCGCTAAATGCGCTGGGGCACAAGACCATAGCTGCGCTGCGGGAGCCGTCACTAGGCCCCTGCTTTGGCATGAAAGGGGGAGCAACCGGGGGAGGACAAGCCCAGATTGTTCCGGCCGAGGATATTAATTTGCATTTTACAGGCGATATTCACGCGATTTCGGCGGCGCATAATTTGCTGGCAGCGATGATCGATAATCATTTGTTTCATGGCAATGCTTTGCGCTTGAATCCGGAACGAATCATGTGGAAACGGGCTGTAGATATGAATGACCGGAGTTTGCGAAGTATAGTAACCGGATTGGGAACAGGGAATGGAGCGGTGAGAGAAAGCGGCTTTCTAATTACCTCCGCGTCGGAAGTGATGGCGGTATTGTGTCTGAGTGAAAATATCGACGACCTCAAAGTGCGCTTGGGTCGAATGGTCATCGGATATAACGAAGCAGGCGAAACGGTGACGGCTAAAGATTTGCAAGCCGTGGAAGGCATGGCTGTGTTGCTTCGGGAAGCATTAAAGCCGAATCTGGTGCAAACGCTGGAAGGAACACCCGTCATTGTGCATGGTGGGCCTTTTGCCAATATTGCGCACGGATGCAGCAGTCTGATCGGTACGAAGCTGGCGCTAAAGCTGGGAGAGGTGGTTGTGACGGAGGCTGGATTCGGGGCTGAGCTGGGGGCAGAAAAGTTTTTTGATATCAAATGCCGTCAGTCCGGTTTGCAGCCGGATGCGGCTGTGCTGGTCGTAACCGCCAAAGCGCTGAAATATAACGGTGGTGTAGCTAAAAATGAGCTGGACGCGGAAAATCTGGAGCATTTACAGCTCGGATTAGCCAATATGAATCGGCATGTGTGGAATTTGCAAAAATTCGGCGTGCCTGTATTGGTAGCGGTTAACCATTTTGTAACGGACAGCGAAGCCGAATTGGAACTGATTTTCGCGGAATGCCGCAAGCTGGGTGTACCCGCAGAGCTATCGCAGGTGTGGGCACAGGGAAGCCAAGGGGGAGAAAAGTTGGCTCAAAGTCTGCTAAATCTACTCGAAGAGGACAAAGCCCATTTTGCACCGCTGTACGATCATGCGCTTGATCTGCAAGCGAAAATTAGTGTCATTGCGAAGGAGCTTTACGGCGCGGCAGAGGTAGCGTATACTCCTGCGGCTAAACGGGCGTTGTCCGGTATGGAGCAGCTTGGCTTTGGACAATTGCCTGTATGCATGGCCAAAACGCCGTATTCTTTTTCAGATCAGCCGTCTCTGCTAGGCGCACCGGAGGGCTTTACGATCCACGTGTCCAGAGTGTCATTGTCCGCTGGAGCAGGCTTCGTGGTCGTGGAAACGGGCAACACAATGACCATGCCCGGTCTACCCAAATCCCCGGCAGCCGAGCATATGTCGCTGGAGCCGGATGGGAGCATTCAGGGGTTGATGTAATATTATTGCGAAAAATGTTAGGTGTTTTATGAGGAAGCACCGAGCAGCTTGGGCAGTGCGGTGAGCAGCTTTTGGCGGGTCATGGCATCGTTCCAATTCCAGCGGTCTGCTTCTACAAAATACACCTGGCCTTGACGCACAGCGGGTAGGCTGTGCCAGAGAGCGCTGTTCAGCATGTGATCCAACGTACGTTTGGAGTCTGGAGCAGTGGGAATGAGCATAAAAATACGGTCCCCGGCGTAGTCGGGGAGCTGGTTGGGCTCAATTTCCGCGAAGCCAAGTCTTTCGTCGAGAACCTTTTGGATCGGCTCAGCGGGCTGAAAGCCCTGCGGGTGGTAAAGAGCCGCCGAGAAGCCGGACATCCCCATCACAAATAGTCGATCACCATGATCGAAGATGAAGACGGAAGCCGTTTCTCCGACTGTAATTTCTGTGCCGAGTTGCTGCCACATGCCCAGATTACGGGTGGCGAAGGCAGACAGCCATTGTTCGGCTTCGCGTTCCTTGTCAAGCCATGATCCGAGCGTCCGCAGTCGTTCCTCCAGCGTGGCAAAGGAGTTGAAGGTGACGGTGGGCGCAATGCCGGCAATGCGCTCATATTCCTGTTCATCCGAATTGGCGATGATAATCAGATCGGGATCAAGCGCACGGGTCAAGCGTGTATCGAGTGGAAGACCAACATCAGCAACATGTCCCAGACGATGCTTATAGACGCTGTATTCACTGAATCGTAGACTTCCGCCGATGGCTTTGGCCCCTAGCGCGAACAGATCGCCCATCGTTTCTCCATGATAAATAATGCGGCTGGGGCGGCGTGGAATATGGATATGGTGGCCCGTCCAATCCTTGACGCGGACAGAACAGGGAATGTTAAGCGCGTATTGTCCGGGGGGAATCCCGGTCATTTGCCGAAAGCGGCGGTTAAAATAATATTCGTCAGAGAAACCAACTTGGCGGGCAATTTCACGTAAAGGCCGTTTGCATTCCAGCAGCAGCCGCTTGGCATGATTCAAGCGCAGCTCAGTGAGGTAATGCAGCGGCTTTTTGCCTGTCCTTTTGCGAAACATTTGCGAGTATTGCCATATGGAAACGTTCGCCTGTTCGGCAAGCTGCTTGACGGTCATTGGTTTCTCATAGTTTTTCTCCATGTAGGTAATGGTGGCCTCAACTGATGCTGGTAATGTCGGACAAGAATTATCCTTATCCTCTACATAGGTTGGGGATTCCTGCCACAATAGCAGTAACTCCTGCAACCTAATTTGCTGCCGCAACGCAGTAATGGGGTTATGCAGGTGTACCGGTTGATGGGCGCTATGGAATAGCTCTTCGGTCAACCGAATGGACTTGGAAGAAGAGGTAACGATATGCTCACGTGACCCCGACAGGAGAGGACCCTTATATATGGAAGGATTGCTATTTATATTTTCAATCAGAGCTGTGTCTGATCCTGATTCCGATGACATGACGATGACCTCGAACATGAGCTTGTAGTATTCGGGTACAGTTCCATCCAGGGGAGCGATTCGATAGGATTCACCGGGAGTTAGCCAATACCCATGACCCGCATGGAATAGACACTGCTCCGGACCAATGTTCACCATACCTGTGCCACCAATGAACATAAGCAAGCAGTGATATGGAACCGGGTGTGAAGAAGATGCAAATGCAGATGCTGAAAGACCGGAAGATTGTACTTCGGCAGGCCTGCGAACCAACTCAATCCCCTTGAAATGATAAAGCAACGAGTTGGGCGGAGGAGGAAATACAGACGACTGGGGCTGGTTCACAGTGTAACGCTCCTTTTATTGAGAATGGTTATCATATGTACATAAGTATACCTCCTTTTGGTTCAACAAAAAAGAAGCCTATCCACAAGTGTCGATAAGCTTCTATATCCTTATTTTATGAGCTTAGGTAATTCGTCCAGCAACCATTCCCGGGTAGTAGCATCGCTGTCGGTTTTGCTAATATCCTGAGCGTACACATGCCCCTGCTTGACGGCAGGAAGCTGGAGCCACAGCTTGCTTTTCATCAACTGTTTGGTGGATTGCTGGGCTTCCGAAATCGGAGAATTCAGAATAAAAATCCGATCCCCAGCGTATTGTCCGATCACTTCCTGGGATATCTGGACGAATCCTTTGTCCTCGTCCAGCGCCTTCTGAATAAGAGGGGTAGGCTTGAGACCATCCTTTTCATACAGTATTTGTGACAGCCCTGTCCGTCCCATCACGAACAAACGGTCACCGGGATAGTAGGTAAAGACCGAAGCGGTTTCCCCCGGCTTTACATCGTTCGCGCGAAGTTTGCTCCACATTTCGGCTTCCTTGATTTTGTACTGGGCAAGCCAGTCTTCGGCAGCTTTTTTCTTGTTTACCAGGTCTCCGAGATGCAGCAAACGCTCGTTCAGTGGAGCAAAGGTATCGAACATAATCGTAGGTGCGATTTTAGTTAATGCTGTGTATTGCTTTTCATCCGTATTGGCGGTAATGATCAGGTCGGGCTGTAGCTCCAACGCTTTTTCCAAGTTAATCGGAAACCCCAGATCGGCCACATTCTGAACCTGCTTCTCATACACCTTGCCCTCAATCATGGAAGTGGATGTGCCTACAGCCTGAACGCCCAAAACCAGCAGATCTCCATAGTTTTCTCCGAAATAGGCAATGCGTTGGGGAGCCGTGGGGATGTTTACCGTGTGTCCCCTATAGTCTGTGTAAGAGCGTGTTGCAGCCGCTTCTGAAGCCTTGGTAGATGCCGTCGTTCCTGCAGTGGGTGCTGTTGTGTTACTATTTGCAGCAGGTTTCTCCGAGGTGCCGCATCCCAACAGCAACGCTCCCATAAGAGAGAATAGGCCGAGCATAGTCGTATATTGTCGAGTGGATTTCTTATTGATCATGGTAACCTCCGTATGATTGATGGATTCAGGGTTGTGTAAATGAGAATTATTATCACAGAAGCAATGATAAGCGATGCACCTTCAATACTCAATGGACAAACTTGGTCACGGAATTCGATTTTGTACAAAATGAAGATGCACGAATAGAGCTGACACGTACCGCACCTTGTACTACAATTTGTCTCACGCAAAAAAGAGGCCGCTCTATAGTAGTTAAAACTACTTTTGAGCTAGCCCCATGTGCTTTTGTCTAATTAGTTATTTAATAAAGAGGAAATATTGTTTTCGCAGAAGTACAATTTATAAACTAAGAAACAGGGAATGGCCTCCACCGGATGGAAGGGGTTTGAAAATGCAAAATTTTATTATCAATTTGATCGTTTCAATGCTCCTGTTTGGCTTGTATTAGTAAGTATCATACCAACTATATTTGAAGCAGACAATGAATATACTATTGTGATTTCAGATGCAGAAGCAAAGGTTAAATATCTTATTGATCCTAATGGACATTATTATACGCCTCATACAAAAGGGATGGATTAACTGACGAAAAGTTTGATAAAATATGGGACAAAGATTCAGAAAACGAATAGTTCACGTGGCTTGCTCCTTGATAGTATAAAAGGGCAAGCTTTTTTCATATTGGCAAATCACTAAAAAATGCACATAAAAAACGGAGTAGGCGGAATGGTGCTGTACAAGCGAAGCGGTCGCTTTTGTCCCCGGATTTCTACCCTAATATAAGCTTTATTCAAGAAATCCAGGGGCGGTGGCGATGGGAAGCACCATCCGATTGCGCAGTGGCTCCAAATGTAACTATTTACTTTTAGTGCAGCTTATATAAAGTTTTTTGGAATGCACTCAATTTAACTTTGTACAAAACACAAACACACGGATAAGCCGGGCTGTCCCGGTTCTATCCGTGTGTTTTGTTCTGTCACAACGTCCTGTCTGGTCGCTCTACTTCTACTCCCGATCCGCAATAATCAACTGAATATCGTGCTCCCGCACATATTCCTGATACGTGTTATCTGGCATCGTGTCTGTGACGAGATAATGAATCTGATCCAGACTGCAATAGGTCATGAGCGCGTATTTGTCGAACTTATAGTGGTCCACCAGCAAGAAAACCTCCGAGCTTTTTTCGACCACTACCTGCTTGATCTCGCTCTCCAGGGGAGAGGAATTGGTGACCCCATTGGCAATGGAAATGCCGGTAGAAGCCATGAACGCTTTGTTAATGTTATAGGATTTTAAGAGTTCAATATTTTTGAAGCTGGCAAAAGATTTGGTTTTCCGCTCCAGCATACCGCCTGTCGAAATGACATTCAAACCCGGAAACGGGAAAGAGTCGATCATAAAATCAAAATTGTTAGTGATAATCGTCAGTTGCTTGTTTTTGAGAAATTCGATCATTTCCAGCGTCGTGGTTCCCGAATCTATGAAAATAATATCCCCGTCTTCCACATAGCTAGCCGCCGCTTTGGCGATGAGTGTCTTCTCCTGCTGGTGCCGTGTGATTCGGTCGTTAAAAGGCTCCAGTGTCGTATGATTAACCGCCACACCTCCATATACCTTTTTAAGCTCTCCACGTTCCACGAGTTCCTGAACATCGCGACGAATCGTATTTTTGGAAACATCAAATACATTAACTAACTCATCTAATGAAGCCGTCTGGTGCTCAAAAACATATTCCTGAATTTGTTTAATGCGTTTCGTCTTTAACATGTAAATCCACCTTTTAATTTGGTAAATGAGAGCGATTATTGCAATTGAACAGCGGTAAAAGATTCTCTTACATTCATTATAACAACATTTAACCAAAACTTAATCATTTTTTTGTCTTTTATGTTTATTTCGATATATATCCGTAATTTGGATAGATAAATTTATAAAAAATTCAAATTACGTATTGACTGAAAGCGCTTCAAATATTATGATGTTATCAGATTATGATCAAAACATAACAAAAAGATAACAAACAAACGATGAAAAGAGGGATGAACACCATGGTTTAGCACCCTTGTGAATGAATTTTGTCCCAATATAACCAAGAGCTTACTTCAGCATCAACCAAATAGCCGCAAGGAGGAACAATGTATGTCTGAAGCACGGAAACTGAAAAACTACATTAACGGAGAATGGGTAGAGAGCAAAACAACACGTTATGAGGAAGTATACAATCCAGCTACGAAAGAGGTTGTAGCACTGGTGCCGATTTCGACGCAGGAGGATACAGATTACGCGGCTGAGGTTGCGGCCCGTACCTTTGAACAGTGGAAGAAGGTTCCTGTTCCACGCCGTGCCCGCATTTTGTTCAATTACCAACAGTTGCTCATAAAGCACAAAGAAGAGCTGGCCCGCCTGATCACCATTGAGAACGGTAAAAATTTGTCCGAAGCGTTGGGTGAGGTTGGACGTGGGATCGAAAATGTGGAGTTTGCCGCTGGAGCGCCTACCTTGATGATGGGTGACTCGTTGGCGACAATTGCAACGGATGTGGAAGTGGCGAACTATCGGTATCCGATAGGAGCGGTTGGCGGCATTGCCCCTTTTAACTTCCCAATGATGGTACCGTGCTGGATGTTCCCGATGGCGATTGCGCTGGGAAATACGTTTATTTTGAAGCCTTCCGAGAGAACGCCGCTGTTAACTGAAAAGCTGGTGGAGCTGTTTACGGAAGCCGGACTGCCAAAGGGTGTATTTAACGTGGTGTACGGCGCTCATGATGTGGTCAACGGTATTTTGGATCATCCGCAGATCAAGGCGATTTCCTTTGTCGGCTCCAAGCCGGTAGGGGAATACATCTACAAGCGTGGTAGTGAAAATCTCAAACGTGTTCAGGCTCTTACGGGAGCGAAAAACCATACGATTGTGCTGAATGATGCGGATCTGGACGATACGGTGACGAACATTATAGCTTCGGCTTTTGGTTCAGCAGGTGAGCGCTGTATGGCATGCGCCGTGGTTACTGTGGAGGAAGGAATTGCGGACGCACTTCTAGCCAAGCTGACAGAAAAAGCAGGCAGCCTGAAAATCGGCAATGGGCTGGATGATGGGGTGTTCCTCGGTCCGGTCATTCGGGAAGAAAATCAGCAACGAACCATTCGCTACATTGAAAAAGGCATTGAAGAAGGAGCCACTTTATTGTGTGATGGGCGTGAACGTGTGTCGGACGAAGGCTTTTTTATCGGGCCAACGATTTTTGATGGCGTAACTACGGACATGACGATCTGGAAGGAAGAAATTTTTGCTCCTGTGCTGTCCATTATCCGTGTGAAGCATCTCCAGGAAGCGGTAGACATTGCCAACCAATCTGAATTTGCAAATGGAGCATGTATTTTCACTACGAATGCGTCAGCGATTCGTTATTTCCGTGAAAATATCGACGCAGGCATGCTGGGCGTAAATCTGGGTGTACCCGCACCGATGGCTTTCTTTCCTTTCTCGGGATGGAAATCCTCATTCTTCGGAACACTACCTGCCAACGGTAAGGATGGGGTAGAATTTTATACCCGCAAAAAGGTTGTGACAGCGCGGTATCCCAAGCCTGTTTTTGAGTGAGGGGGGAGTAGAGATATGAGTAAATTGCTGCGAAAACCAGGCACGAATAACGAAGCTCCAACAACTACACCAACTACGAAAACGGGGACCCTCGTCCATGATGTAACAGCGAGTAATTCGCCATTATCCTATATCGGTTTTAAAATCGTGGATTTGGCTCCGGGTGAAGTGTACGCCGAGGAACTGGGCAAAACGGAATGCTGTATTGTGGCGGTCACAGGCCGCATTCATGTTACCGCGCAGGGAGAAACTTATGAGAATATAGGCACGCGAACGAGCGTGTTTGAGAAAATACCGACCGATAGTGTGTATGTATCCAATGATAGTGCTTTTCAGGTGGAGGCGGTCACGCCAGCCCGGATTGCGTTATGCTACTCTCCTTCGACCAAGCAGCTACCGACCCGGCTCATTCGGGCTGCAGATAATCAGGTGGAGCATCGGGGGCAGTATCATAATCAACGCACGGTGCATAACATTTTACCGGATTCCGATCCGGGTGCGAACAGTCTGTTAGTGGTTGAAGTGTTCACGGATAGCGGAAACTGGTCCAGCTATCCTCCGCATAAGCATGACCGGGATCGTCTGCCAGATGAATCATTGCTGGAAGAAACCTATTATCATGAAATCAACCCGCCGCAGGGCTTTGTGTTTCAGCGTGTCTATACCGATGACCGTTCGCTGGATGAGACGATGACCGTGGAGAACGGCGATGTGGTCATTGTACCGAAGGGGTATCATCCGGTGGGTGTGCCGGACGGTTATACGTCCTATTATTTGAATGTCATGGCTGGACCGACACGTATTTGGAAGTTTCATAATGATCCTGCGCATGAATGGATATTGAAGCGTTAACCGGAGAGGAGAGAAACAGCCCGTGAAATATGAATTCAACAGTCCCACCGAGAGAGAATATGATCTGATTGCCATCGGTCGAGCTTGTATTGATCTGAACGCAACGGAATATAACCGCCCGATGGAAGAGACGATGACGTTTACCAAATATGTAGGGGGTTCCCCGGCGAATATCGCGATTGGGGGTTCCAGGTTGGGCTTGAAGGCCGGATTTATTGGCAAAATTGCTGACGACCAGCATGGACGTTTTATTGAAAAATACATGCGCGACACAGGCATTGATACCTCCAATATCGTGGTGGATCAGGAAGGGCACAAGACCGGGCTGGCTTTTACCGAAATTAAAAGTCCGGATGAATGCAGTATTCTGATGTACCGTCAGGATGTGGCGGACTTGTACCTGACCCCGTCCGAGGTGGATGAGGAATATATCCGCAAAGCCAAGCTGTTGCTCGTGTCAGGGACAGCTTTGTCCAAAAGTCCCTCCCGCGAGGCGGTGCTGAAAGCGGTAAGTCTGGCACGGAAAAATGACGTTAAAGTGGTGTTTGAGCTGGATTACCGTCCGTATTCGTGGGCCACACCGGAGGAAACGGCAGTGTACTACGCACTGGTTGCCGAGCAGTCAGATGTAGTCATAGGCACTCGTGACGAATATGACGCTTTGGAAAATCGAGCGGTTGACGGTGATCAGCAGGAGCAGGGAGAGCAAGCCAATGAGCAGACAATCCGCTATCTCTTCCAGCATGCGCCAGAATTAATCGTGATCAAGCATGGGGTCAAAGGCTCCTACGCTTATACCAACACAGGAGAAACGTTCAGCGGCCGAGCCTATAAGACGAAGGTTTTAAAAACCTTTGGTGCGGGCGATTCCTACGCCTCCGCGTTCCTGTATGCACTCTTGCGGGGCAAGGATATTGAAACGGCTCTTAAATTCGGCAGCGCCTCGGCTTCTATTGTGGTGAGCAAGCACAGTTCCTCCGATGCCATGCCGACAGCCACAGAGATCGAGCAACTGATCGCGGAGAATGAAGCCAAACAGTACAGATAGGAGGAGAGCAGACGATGCGAACAATTCGTTTGACGACCGCACAAGCGTTAATACGCTTTTTGAATCAGCAATACGTGCATATCGATGGCCGAGAGTTTCCATTTGTAGAAGGTATATTTAACATTTTTGGACACGGAAACGTACTGGGCATCGGACAGGCGCTGGAGCAGGAATCAGGTCACTTGAAGATTATTCAGGGGAAAAATGAGCAGGGCATGGCCCACGCAGCTATTGCATACAGCAAACAGCTACTGCGGCAAAAAATATACGCAGTCACGACATCCGTCGGACCGGGCGCAGCTAATTTGGTGGCTGCCGCAGGTACAGCGCTGGCGAATAACATCCCTGTGCTGCTGCTGCCGGGGGACACCTTTGCTACGCGCCAGCCCGATCCGGTGCTACAGCAGGTGGAGCAGGAGCACAGCGCAGCCATCACGACCAATGACGCGCTGCGGCCCGTGTCCCGCTATTGGGATCGCATCACCCGTCCCGAGCAGCTCATGTCCAGCCTGATTCGGGCGTTCGAAACGATGACGAATCCGGCCACGGCAGGACCAGCGACGATCTGTATTTCTCAGGATGTGGAGGGCGAAGCGTTCGATTACGAAGAATCGTTTTTTAGTAAGCGCATTCATTATATCGACCGCAAGCTGCCGTCCGAACGGGAATTACAGGGTGCGGCAGATATTTTAAAGGCGAGCGGCAAGCCCGTGATTCTGGTCGGCGGCGGTGCTAAATACTCTGAGGCACGCGAAGCTTTGATCGCGCTGTCCGAGCAATACCAGATTCCGCTGGTCGAAACACAGGCCGGGAAATCGACGGTGGAAAGCACGTTTGCAAACAACCTGGGCGGCGTGGGTATCACCGGAACGGCAGCAGCAAATGCGGCGGTGCGACAGGCGGATCTGATCATCGGGATTGGCACGAGATACACCGATTTTGCCACATCCTCGAAAACGGCTTTTGAGTGGGATACGACCCGGTTCCTGAATATCAATGTCAGTCGTATGCAAGCGTACAAACTGGATGCATTTCAGGTTGTCGCAGATGCCAAAACAACCCTGGAACAGCTTGGCTCCCGGTTGGAAGGCTACACAAGCACGTGGGGAGACACCATTTCACAGTTGAAGAAGGATTGGTTAGCCGAACGTGACCGTCTAAGTCAAGTAACCTTTAGTCGAGAAGGCTTTACACCAGAGGTGAAAAACCAGTTTACACAGGAAGTGCTAAATGAATATGCGGACGCTCTCCAGACCGAATTGCCGCAAACGACGGCTTTGATCGCAGTCAACGATACGATTGCGCCAGACAGTATCATCATTAGCTCAGCCGGATCTTTGCCAGGGGATTTGCAGCGCGTATGGAATCCAGCCGTCCCGAACACCTATCATCTCGAATATGGTTACTCCTGCATGGGGTATGAGGTATCCGGCACGTTGGGACTGAAATTGGCAGAACCGGATAAGGAAGTATACTCCATCGTAGGTGATGGCAGCTTCCTGCTGCTGCATTCCGAACTGATTACTTCGATTCAATACAATCAGAAAATCAACATTGTGCTATTCGACAATTCGGGCTATGGCTGTATTAACAATTTGCAGATGGAGCATGGCAGCGGCAGCTACTATTGTGAATTCCGTACACATGACAATCAGATTCTCAATATAGATTATGCCAAAGTAGCCGAAGGCTATGGAGCGAAGACTTACCGTGCCAATACGGTAGAGGAATTAAAAGCAGCGCTCGAAGACGCGAAAACCCAGACGGTTTCCACACTCATTGAACTGAAGGTGCTACCGAAGACAATGACGGACGGCTATGATAGCTGGTGGCATGTCGGTGTAGCCGAGGTATCCGATTCAGACGGCGTGCAGCAGGCGTATGAGGCCAAAGAGAAAAAGCTGGAAAACGCCAAACAATACTAGGAAGGAAGGTCTGGCTCATGTCTATTTTGTGGGGGATTGCCCCGATTGGCTGGCGCAATGATGATATACCGGAAATCGGGGCAGACAACACGCTTCAGCATCTACTTAGTGACATTGTCGTTGCCGGATTTGACGGAACTGAGGTGGGCGGTTTTTTCCCTGAACCCCAAATTCTGAATAAAGAATTGCAGCTACGCAATCTGAAAATTGCCGGACAGTGGTTCAGCAGCTACATCATTCGTGACGGTATCGAGGAAGCAGCGACGGCTTTCCACAAGCATTGTGCTTATTTGCAGCAGGTGCATGCCAGTGTGGCAGTTGTTTCCGAGCAAACATACAGCATACAAGGCACAGGCCGATGCGTCTTTTCCGACAAACCTTATTTTACAGATGAAGAATGGAGCCATTTGTGCCAGGGACTGAATGAGCTGGGCAGGATTGCAGAGCAATATCAGTTAAAGCTGGTATTTCATCATCATATGGGAACGGGTGTGCAGACACTGGAAGAAGTAGATCGTCTCATGGCAAATACTGATCCCATGCATGTACATTTGCTCTATGATACAGGCCATATTTATGTGTCAGACGGAGACTACTTGACGCTGCTGCATCGGCATATGGATCGTATTCAGCATGTGCATTTCAAGGATGCACGCAAGAAAGTGCTGGATAGCTGTAAAAAAGAGAAAAAATCCTTCCGTGACTCCTTCCTGATGGGCATGTTTACGGTCCCTGGCGATGGATGCATTGATTTCAGCAAAGTGTACGAAGTGCTATTGAAGCATCAGTACAGAGGCTGGATTGTTGTCGAAGCGGAACAGGACCCGGCGGTTGCGCACCCTCTGGAGTACGCGCTGATCGCTCGCAAGTATATTAATGAAGCTTTACTTGCTCACACTTTAGGGAAGACAGAGGAGAGGTGAACGAATTGAGTAACGGGGCAGTTCAAAATACATTTTTGCGCAAGATCGTCATCATTTCTACCTTGGGTGGCCTGCTGTTCGGATATGACACTGGAGTTATTAACGGTGCGCTTCCTTACATGTCAGCTAAAGATCAGCTTAATCTTACAGCGCTTACACAAGGTTTAGTTGCCAGTGCGCTGCTGTTCGGCGCTGCGTTTGGTGCAGTGTTCGGCGGCAGATTATCCGATTACAATGGTCGCAGAAAAAATATACTGTTCCTCGCTATCTTGTTCTTTATCTCCACGCTTGGCTGTACGCTCGCACCGAACATCACGGTGATGATTATATGCCGCTTTATGCTCGGGTTAGCTGTTGGTGGCGCATCCGTAACCGTGCCTTCATATCTGGCGGAAATGTCTCCCGCCGACAGGCGCGGCCGGATCGTCACCCAAAACGAATTAATGATCGTAAGTGGTCAGTTGCTTGCTTTTATTTTCAATGCTATTCTCGGTACAACGATGGGCGAGCATCCACATGTTTGGCGTTATATGCTCATCATTGCAGCACTACCCGCCTTATTCCTGTTCTTCGGCATGCTGCGTGTACCGGAAAGTCCACGTTGGCTCGTATCCAAGGGCAGAGATGGTCAGGCTTTGGGTGTATTGAAACAAATCCGTAATGAACAACAGGCATCCAATGAATTGGTAGAAATTAAATCTAATCTGGAAGAAGAATCTGATATTCAAAAAGCAGGCTTTAAGGATTTGGCAGTTCCCTGGGTACGTCGTATTTTGCTTATCGGTATCGGTATCGCGGTGGTTCAGCAGATTACAGGCGTGAACTCCATCATGTATTACGGCACCGAAATATTAAAAAATGCGGGGTTTGCAACCCAGGCCGCTCTGATAGGCAACATTGCTAACGGTGCGATTTCCGTACTGGCGACCTTTGTAGGGATATGGCTACTCGGTAAAGTGGGCCGTCGTCCAATGCTCATGACGGGGCTGATCGGGACCACCTCGGCGCTGCTGCTCATTTCCATTTTCTCCAGCACATTAGCAGGATCACCTGCTCTGCCTTATGTAGTATTGGCATTGACCGTCACGTTCCTTGCTTTCCAACAGGGAGCCATTTCTCCGGTCACCTGGCTGATGCTGTCGGAAATATTCCCGCTTCGTTTGCGTGGCTTTGGTATGGGACTAACCGTTTTCTTCCTGTGGATTGTGAACTTCATTATCGGTTTGTTGTTCCCGGTATTGCTCGGCGGATTGGGATTGTCCACTACATTTTACATTTTCGTCGTACTTGGCATTCTCGCCATCCTGTTCGTCAAAAAATTCCTGCCAGAAACGAAAGGGCTTACATTGGAGCAAGTTGAGCATAATTTCCGTAATCACGGCAAACAGCCCGTTGCTGGCAAGCATCTTGAAGAGATCGTACAAATGAAATAATCGTACAGATGAATTAGAGGAGGAGCAACATCATGACATTAAATATTGGAGTTATTGGAACAGGAGCTATCGGACGTGAGCATATCAGACGAATTACCAACAACCTGTCCGGCGGTAAAATTGTAGCGGTCACAGACGTGAACCCGGAAGCGGCCAAAAGCGCGGTTGAGCAATTCAAGCTGGATGCCGTCGTGTACCCGGATGATAAATCACTGGTTGCTGCGCCCAATGTCGACGCAATCGTTATTACGAGTTGGGGACCTGCACATGAAGCGAGCGTGCTGGCGGGGATTGCGGCAGGAAAATACGTTTTTTGTGAAAAGCCCCTGGCTACGACAGCCGAAGGCTGCAAAAGCATCGTGGAAGCAGAGATCAAGCATGGCAAGCGACTGGTTCAAGTGGGCTTTATGCGCCGATATGACCGGGGCTACGAGCAATTGAAGCAAGCGATTGACAATCGTTTTATCGGGGAACCGCTCATGATCCGCGCAGCACACCGAAATCCGGAAGTAGACGACAACTACACGACTGACATGGCGATTACCGATACGCTGATTCACGAAATAGATGTGCTGCACTGGCTCGTCGATGATGATTATACCTCCGTACAGGTCATATATCCTAAGAAAACGCGCCATGCATCAAGCCATTTGAAGGACCCTCAAATTATTATGCTGGAAACCAAAGGCGGGATCGCTATTCAAGCCGAGGTGTTCGTGAATTGCAAATACGGCTATGACATCCAATGCGAGATTATTGGTGAAGAGGGTGTAGCGAAGCTGCCAGAGGTGCCGGGCATTGTGTACCGCAAGGAAGCTCAACTGGGCGTGGATTTGCTGATGGATTGGAAGCAACGCTTTATAGATGCCTATGACCGGGAGTTGCAGGATTTCATTGATTCGATCAAGGCAACAGGCGAACCGAAAGGCCCAACCTCATGGGACGGCTACATTGCCGCAGTGACAGCCGATGCGTGTGTGAAGGCACAAGCAAGCGGAGTTAAGGAAGCGGTTACAATCGGAGATAAGCCAGCCTTCTACCAAAATGTCGTTCATCAATAATCACAACAAAAGACTTATAACAAAAATTTGTGTGTGACTTCATCCGACCCCGTAGCGCCTTAGATGCTCATATGCTGGTCTAGCACAGCTTTTGATGTAAGGCTAAAAAATCATCACAAAAAATGGAGGAATGAAACATGAAATTAGCGTTGGACCCAACCCTGTACAAAAATATCCCGTTGAAAGAAATGGTAGATAAAACGGCGCAATTGGGCTATGACTACATTGAATTGTCACCTCGTGAGGACTTCTGTCCATTTTACAAATATCCCAAGGTCGATAAGGCTCAGATTAAAAACCTGAAAAAGTGGCTAAATGACGCGGGAGTGAAAATTTCATCGTTGCTACCGCTATATTATTGGGCCGGACCGGACGAAGATCGCCGCGAGGCCGCCGTGCGGAACTGGAAGCGTGCCATTGAAATCGCGGTGGAGCTGGATGTGGACCTGATGAACAGTGAATTTAACGGTTCCAAGTTTAACGCGGATATTTGCGAGGAAAAGTTTATCAAATCCATGGATGAGCTGCTTCCGGTTTTTGAGAGGGAAGGCGTGAAATTGAATCTGCAAGCGCATCCGTATGATTTTATCGAAACCAATCAGGGCGCAGTGGATATGATTCGGGCGCTCGACAAACCTTGGATTAACCTGGTGTATTCCACGGCGCATACCTTTTTCTATGATGATGGGATTGGCGATATTGCGCCCATGTTCGACTATGCAGGCGACCGTCTGACGCATGTACTGTTTGCGGATACATTTAACCACAAAGCTGCTGACGGCCTGCGTTATATCGTCAACCCTCCCGGCGTCGAAGCGACGGTACATCAGCATTTGAACATTGGCGAGGGAGAAGTGGATTTTGACACCATCTTCCGTAAGCTAAAAGAGATGAAATTCGACGGGATTGCCACCAACTCCGTATTTGCCTGGATGGAAAAGGCAGATGAATCCAGCACCTTTATGCTGAACAAAATCAAAGATGGTTTGGGACTTGCGTCACCGACGAAATGATCAAGGCAATAACCGGAACTTGAAGATATTTTACGAAACGCCTTGGGCAGACCCGTTCAAGCTGCGACTACGGTGTTTCCTCATAACAGGAGAGAGGTGCAGACGATGAAGCTATGTTTTAATCAGGCGACGACCCTGCGAAATTCCAATCTGGTGAAGGATTTGCAGCTTTGTGAGCAGCACGGCTACGACTACATTGAAATTCGCACAATGGATAAATTGCCGGAATACTTGCAGGATCATACGATTGACGATTTGGTAGCGTATTTCAACACTCATCATATTAAGCCGTTGGCGTTCAACGCGTTAGTCTTTTTCAACAATCGTGACGAAGCCGCATATCAGGAAATTATTCGTGAATTTAAAGAAATGCTCGTTACAGGCCAAAAACTGGGGATTCAATACATCGTTGCCGTTCCGCTGGTGACAGAAGAAAAAATACGCAAAGAGGATATTCGTCAAAGCGCTGTGTCTGTTTTGAAAGAGCTGTCGGATTTAGCTGAGCCTTACGGCATCCGTATAGCGGTTGAGTTTGTGGGGCATCCGCAATGTACAGTCAATACATTTGGTCAGGCTTACGATATTGTCGAGGCGGTGGATCGGGCTAATGTCGGGCTGGTGCTGGATTGTTTCCATTTCCATGCGATGGGTTCACGTTTGGAGGATTTGCAAAAGGCGGACGGCTCGAAAATATTTATTTTACACATTGACGACACCGAGGATTTCCCAATTGGTTTTCTGACCGATGAGGACCGGGTATGGCCGGGACTTGGCGCCATTGATTTGGAAAGCATTTTGTCCACTTTAAAAGGAATTGGCTTCTCGGACGTTGTATCGGTGGAGCTATTCCGGCCTGAATATTATGAGCTGGATGCAGAGGAAGCCATCCGGACGGCCAAAGAGACAACCATTCAGGCGGTGTCCGGCGTTTATGAGATTCGGCAGGAAGTCAGATAATCGGTCAGATGATCTGGAAATAGAGATACTCGGAAAGGAGGGCCACTATGCCGTTGCCATTCGTGTCTATGAAAGAGATGCTGCTCAAAGCCAAAGACGAGAAATATGCGGTGGGACAGTACAATTTAAACGGTTTACAATGGGCTAAAGCGATTTTACAGGCAGCCGAGGAAGAACATGCCCCCGTCATTGTGGCTGCTTCCGACAGGCTGGTAGAATATTTGGGAGGCTATCGGACAATTGTGGTAATGGTCAGTGCCTTAATGGAGGAAATGTCAATTACCGTTCCGGTGGCGCTTCATTTGGATCATGGCAGGACAGTAGAGAACTGCAAGCGAGCGATTGAGGCCGGGTTCAGCTCTGTGATGATTGACGGTTCTCATGATCCGATTGACGTCAATATAGCGATGACCCGGCAAGTCGTAGATTATGCGCGTTCCTATGGAGTCTCTGTGGAAGCAGAGGTCGGTACGGTCGGAGGCATGGAAGACGGGCTGGTAGGTGGAATCCGGTATGCAGATGCGCAGGAATGCTCACGTATGGTGCAGGAAACCGGAATCGACGCATTGGCGGCTGCCCTTGGCTCGGTTCACGGGCCGTATCAGGGAGAGCCCAAGCTGGGCTTTGCTGAAATGAAGCATATTTCGGAATTGACGGGCATCCCGCTTGTACTGCATGGCGGTTCCGGCATCCCTGAGCATCAGATTACCAAGGCGATTGAATTGGGCCACGCCAAAATCAACGTCAATACCGAATGCATTCAGGCTTGGGCTGAGGCCGTTCGTAACGCATTAACGAGTGATTCCCATGTCTATGATCCGAAGACCATTCTCACACCGGGCACAGCAGCGATTACTGCTGTGGTCAAAGGGAAGATGCAAGAGTTTGGCACGAGTCATAAGGCAGATGTGCGTTTTACCGTGTAATGTGATTAGAGAACACAGCCTTCAAAGTAATTTCAAAGCTGCTTCCTGTGCGGATTTTACCGTGTAGGGAACGGCTTTTTTTCGTGCGCAAAAAGTAGGCAAAATGTATCGATTTTTATTTTCCATAGTATACAATGTATTTTTATACATTATTAATGAAAGAGGTTTTGTAATGGAATTGTTTTTTACATATGTTTTACTAGGCTTTTCTATAGCACTGCCTGTGGGTACGATTACGTATTTTTGGTATGAATTTATCATTAGTGTTCAAAAGCTTTTGTAGCAATACAAATCGCCATCCAAGCTCTCAAGCTTGTCATGCCAGTCTGCATAAATCGAACAAGTCCTTCATAGACATGTACTAATTCATTTAAAACATGTGCTGAAGGGGTTGATGATATGCGCCGGATTTCATGGATGCTTGCCATGGTCATGTGTGTAACGCTGCTGCTGGCCGGGTGCGGCAAGAAGAGCGCGGATGATGTGGTTAAAGATTTGAGTGACGTGGTGAGCGACCTGAACAGCTACCACGGTACAGCTTTGATGACGCTGCATACCGGCGACACGCCGCAGGAGTACAAGGTGGACATTTCCTACCGTAAGCCTTCCTATTACCGAATTGCCATGACGAACGAGAAAAAGGATGTTACTCAGATCGTGTTACGCAATGATGAGGGTGTATTCGTATTGACGCCCAGTCTGAACAAAAGCTTCCGCTTCAAAAGCGATTGGCCGAACAACCAGGGGCAAGTCTATTTGTATGAAACGCTGGTTCGCAGCATTATTGGTGATGCCTCACGTCAACTGGTTTCGGACGATAAATCCTATGTATTCGATGTGGCAGCGAACTACAACAGCCATGCGCTGGTAAGGCAAAAAATATGGCTGTCCAAAAATAACTATGCGCCCACTCAGGTACAGGTATCTGATGCGAATGCGAAGGTAGTTGTGGATCTGAAATTCGATCAATTTGCGTTTGATACGAAGTTCGACAAGGACTCTTTTGATATGGAGCGCAATATGGCTTCTGGAAAAACAGGTAAGGGAAATGAAGGAACGCCTTCAGCCGGAGCAGTGGATTCCAGCGGGCAACTAGATCCTACAGGTACGATTGATGGCACGACTGGCGTAATCTCGGGCGAGCAAGGACAAGTGCAGGGAACAGCAGGAGAGAAGGCACAGCAGCCGTCAGGAGAAGCGTCGATGGATGGAGCTGCCACAGGCGATACGTCAAAACCGGATAGCGCGGACGCGACGGGTAGCACGGATACGGAGGCCAAGCCGGATACAGCGAGCAATACAGAGGCGCAACAGCAGACTCCGGGTGCATCTGATGCAGCAACAGGGACATCGGCAGGCACGGATGCTGCTGAAGCTGTGATGGGTGAGTTCGGCTTGATTGAACCGTCCTATACGCCAGCCGGGGTACAGATTAAGGATACGCCGGAGCTGGAGGACAATGGTACACATGCGGTGATGCTACGGTATAGTGGGACGTATAACTATACGATAGTGGAGGCGCGTCCGAAAGATCGGGCCGTATCGCTGGCTGCGGGTGAACTGGTCGATATTGGAGGAAGCTTTGCCGTTCTGACGGGTAGCGAGCAGCAGACGATGACCTGGATGAATGACGGCATAGAGTTCCGTATTACCAGTGCTGACCTGCCCGTGAGCGAAATGATACAAATTGCCGCTTCTATACAGGATCAATCGGGTAAATAAAACTTTATAGACGGATGCAGACGGTTTAGAGTGTATTTTACTCTGCTTCCGCCCGTATCCGTCTTTTGTTCATTCGAGGTCTAGAGGTGTGCACCGCTCGCTTGGGAGTCATGTTCTTTGTGGAGGATGCTGGCAAACGCCATCTGCCATTGACAGCCACGTTTCAGAACATTACCATTAACCTTTGGAAGTAAGGACTTTGCCACATTCCGAATGGTAAAAGGTATGTTACAGGCTAACAATTGAAGAAGGTGACTGGATTTTGCAAGCACAATACAGATCGACCCGGGCCGAAATCAACCTGGATCACCTTGGCGCCAACTATGAGGCTTTTCGCAGGGCATTGCCAGCGGATAAGCTGTTGCTGGCTTGTGTCAAGGCTAATGCCTATGGACACGGTGCCGTGGAAATTTCAAAGGAATTGGAACGCCTTGGTGCGGATTATTTGAGCGTCGCTTTTCTGGATGAAGCGTTGGAGCTTCGTCATGCGGGGGTTCAGCTACCGATTCTTGTACTCGGCTATACCTCACCGGAAGCTGTACAAATGGCTTGGGAGCATGATATCTCATTGACTGTGTTCAGTGAGGAAGTGCTGGAGGGTATCCGCAGACTGGACCGACAAGGAAACGAACGCAAGCTGAAGGTGCACATCAAAATAGACAGCGGCATGGGAAGACTGGGTTTGCTGCCTGGAGAAGAGGCTGTGACTTTTGTCCGGCAGACTCACGAATTAGAGCAAGTACTGCTGGAAGGCATGTACACCCATTTTGCCCGCGCGGATGAAGAAGACAAAAGCTATACACTGCTACAATATGATCGGTTTCGGGGCGTGGCGGAAGCGCTAAGGGAACAAGGTATCACCATTCCCATTATACATACGGGCAACAGCGCCGCCACCATTGATACCCCTTCCCTTTCCCCCAATATGGTGCGGATTGGCATCAGTATATACGGTCTGTATCCGTCTGATGAGGTTAACCGGCAAGCCATTGAACTGCTGCCTGTATTGTCATTGAAGACGGCAGTGGTTTATACCAAGACGCTTCCTCCCGGCTGGGGAGTTAGCTATGGCACCCGGTATGTGACCTCAAGTGAAGAACGGATCGGTACACTGCCAATCGGCTATGCGGATGGATACTCCCGCATGCTGAGTGGGAAGATCGAAGTGTTGGTACGCGGTCGCCGCGTCCCGGTACTCGGTACGATTTGCATGGACCAGTGTATGGTATCCTTACAATCTTTCGCAGAAGATGCGGAAGAAATCCAAACCGGCGAAGAGGTTGTTCTCATCGGCCAGCAGTCCGGCGAAACTATCGCGGCGGATGAGCTGGCATCCAAGCTTGGTACGATCCACTATGAGGTGATCTGCATGATCGCACACAGGGTACCGCGTGTATATACACGGGGAGATATTCCTGTCGTTCGAGTGAATTCGCTTCTTCCAACCCGCTGGGATTAATTTCATGACGCAAATTACCGGTTAAAAGCAGGAGTTTTCGCAGAACGTCCCGAAATATGTACAAAGGAAAGAAAAGAGCGCTGTAACTGTCAAATCGACGCATCAGGCTCCGCTGACACTTGTATTTCGGGGATCAAACGCCTGTACGAAAACGAACTGTGTAGTTTATAATGGAATGCAGCATAGATGATATATGAATATCATATATATTCTCTTGTATTCCGTTTGAATAAATTACCGGGAATAACGTTATAATGGTACAATGGCGACAAGGTTTTGGGGGTGGAAGAGAAGTTGGCCAATTTGCAGAACACCAAAAGAATAATGATCAGTTTGCCGGATCATCTCTTGCAGGAAGTGGACGGGATCGTAGCTATGGAAAATTCCAACCGCAGTGAATTTATCAGGCAGGCCATGAAGCTGTATGTAGGCGAACGAAAAAAACGTTACATTCGTGAAGCTATGCAGCGTGGTTATATGGAGATGGCTAAAATTAACTTGACCATGGCCTCCGAAGCCTTTCATGCGGAGGAAGATGCAAACAGCACCTTGGGCCGTACAGTTAGCGGGGTGTAATCCATATTGATCGTAAAGCGCGGCGACGTTTTTTTTGCAGACCTTTCACCCGTAGTCGGTTCCGAGCAAGGTGGCGTCAGACCTGTGCTGATCATTCAAAATGATATCGGCAACCGGTTCAGTCCCACCGTGATCGTGGCAGCCATCACCGCCCAGATTCAGAAGGCGAAGCTGCCCACACACGTGGAAATCGACGCGGCGACGCATGGCTTTGATCGCGATTCTGTCGTTCTTCTGGAGCAAATTCGGACGATCGACAAGCAAAGGCTTACCGACAAAATCACCCATTTGGATGAAGAAACCATGCGCAAAGTGAGCGATTCGCTACAAATCAGTCTCGGTTTGATTGATTTTTAGCATTTTGTAACGACGAGTGAAACGGGAAAAGGGCAGCGCGTGGGCGCTGTCCTTTTGCGTGTCCGATGAAAAATGCAGGCTGGGCCTGGCTTCATCGTTACGTGCTGGCGCTTTGATTCTTTTTTTGTGATAATGAAAGACATGATGAAAGACAAGAGTTGTAAGGAAGAAGGGATAGCTTTGTCTAACGAGGAAACGAAAACGGAAATCCGGCAGGAGCCGAACGAAGCAGATCGCCAGGAGCGGATTGTCAAACAAGTGGCGAGAGAGCTGTCGCTGGCACTCAAGCAAATCCGGACGACGATCAGTTTGCTGGATGAAGGGAATACGATTCCTTTTATCGCGCGATACCGTAAGGAAATGACAGGGGAACTGGATGAAAATCAGCTGCGTGAAATTGAGGATCGTGTGCTGTATTTACGTAATTTGGAGGACCGTAAGGTAGAGGTCATTCGCATTATTGATGAGCAGGGCAAGCTGACAGAAGACCTTCAGGCTGCCATCACTTCTGCGGTTAAGCTTCAGGAAGTGGAGGATCTGTACCGTCCATATCGGCAAAAGCGCAAAACCCGCGCGAGTGTGGCGAAGGAACGGGGGCTGGAGCCGCTGTCCATCTGGATCTGGAGCCAGCCGAAGCAGGGCGATGCTCTGAAGGAAGCTGAGTCCTATGTGAATGCGGAATTGGGAGTGGACAGTGCCGAGGTTGCTATTCAAGGAGCTTTGGACATTTTAGCGGAAAATATAGCGGACGACGCGGGTATTCGCCAATGGGTGCGTCGATATACACTGGATCATGGCATGCTAACCTCCGAAGCGAAGGATGCAGAGCAAGAGTCTGTCTACGAGAACTACTACAGCTATCGTGAGCTGGCTAAGAAAATGCCGCCTCATCGTATTTTGGCGATTAATCGCGGAGAGCGTGAGGGCATTCTCAAGGTCGGACTGGAGGTAGCGCCTGATTCGATTCACAATTACGTCGCAGGTCAAGTGATTAAAGGCTCATCTGCCGTGGAAGAGCTGCTGCGCAACGTCATTGAGGATGCGTATAAAAGGCTCATCGCACCCTCTATTGAGCGTGAGGTGCGCGCAGAAATGACAGAGAAGGGCGAGCAGCAGGCCATCTCTATCTTTGCGGGCAATTTGCGGAGCCTGCTGTTACAGGCCCCGATCAAGGGCCGCCGTGTGCTCGGTGTCGATCCGGCGTTTCGGACAGGCTGCAAACTGGCGGTAGTAGATGATACGGGCAAGCTGCTGGAAGTCGCGGTGACGTATCCGACACCGCCGAACAACAAAAAGCTTGAAGCTGCCGAGAAATTCAAGCAGCTCATTGCCCAATACAATATTGAGCTGATCGTCATCGGTAACGGAACGGCTTCGCGTGAAACAGAGCAATTCGTGGCTGAAGTCATCGCAGATATTGGCGACAGCAGCTTGGCGTACCTGATCGTCAATGAGGCAGGCGCGAGCGTTTATTCCGCCTCCAAGCTGGCGCAGGAGGAGTTCCCGGATCTGGACGTGGCTGAGCGCAGCGCGGCATCCATTGCACGTCGTGTGCAGGACCCGCTGGCCGAGCTGGTCAAGATTGAGCCGAAGGCCATTGGTGTAGGCCAGTATCAGCATGATGTGTCACAGAAGCATCTGGATGAAAGCTTGAAGGATGTTGTAGAATCGGCAGTTAACCATGTCGGTGTGGATATAAATACCGCTTCCTCGGCATTGCTGTCCTATGTAGCGGGCATTAACGCGACAATTGCCAAAAATATCGTGAAATACCGTGAGGAAAACGGCAAATTCAACAACCGTCGTCAGTTGCAAAAGGTACCGCGTCTTGGCGCGAAAACCTACGAGCAATCGGTTGGTTTTATCCGTATACCGGGTGGAGAAAATCCGCTGGATCGCACGCCGATTCACCCTGAATCGTATGCTGTCGTAGACCGCCTGTTGGCTGAACTGGGCATCAGCGCCCACGATCTGGGCACCAAGGCTGCGACGGAAGCGCTGAACGTGTCCAACATTGACGAACTGGCCGCGAAGCTGGAAGTCGGTGTGCCGACATTGAAGGATATTCTGGACAGCCTCCAGCGTCCAGGTCGTGACCCGCGTGACGAGCTGCCGTTGCCTGTATTCCGCAAGGATGTGCTCAAGATTGAGGATCTGGAACCGGGCATGGAGCTTCAGGGAACCGTCCGCAATGTAATTGATTTCGGTGCGTTCGTCGATATCGGCATCAAGAGTGATGGATTGGTTCATATTTCGCAGCTGCGCAACGGCTTCGTCAAGCATCCGATGGATGTCGTATCCGTTGGTGATAACGTAACCGTGTGGGTGCTGAATGTAGACTTAAAAAAAGGCAGGGTCGGTCTGACGATGAAAGCTCCGGCAGAAGCGCAATCGCAGGCATAATACTCTACAAATCCGTATAACCGCTTTATTAGGGTATAACAAAAGCCGGAATCTCCGAACCACTTCGGAGACTCCGGCTTTCATTTTTACTGCCCTGAACTTCTACCCATTGTTGGCATCAAACTCTACGCCTGGTGCTTTATGATAAAAAAACCAACAATCATTCAACAGTTTGATCTGGCGCCGGTCCTTTTTGTAAAAGGCCCGCATAAGCTGGTTGCTGAGCCATTGAGGCAAGCCAATCTCCTCCTCTGCGTTACTTCTGTATGTTTAGCATATGGGGTGGGTGCCTAAAGTGTGCTTATCAATTGGATGGCTTATGAATTGAGGGTTAGACTTTGGACGCTATTTTGTAATATGCTTGGCAGTATGGAGCAAAGGAGGAGAACGTGTAAGGATGGAGTCCAAGTCCCTTAGCAATTCGATGAACCATTCCATGAGCGATGAAGAGCTTCAGGAATGGGTGGAGCATATTTCAATGGAGAGTTTTGGCGTACCGTTTCGCCATCGTGCCAGCTTTAATTCGCGTCTGTCTTCCACAGGCGGTCGATATTTTATGAAAAGCCATCATATTGAAATTAATCCGCATCAACTTGCAGCCTACGGACGGTCTGAGGTGGAAAAAATTATTAAGCATGAGTTGTGCCATTATCATTTGCATTTGCGCGGGATGGGTTACCAGCACCGAGATGCGGATTTTAAAGCATGGCTGGCCCGTGTAGGAGGGAGCAGGCATTGCCAAACTCTGCCGGGGAGAGCGGAACGAAAGCCGCAGCCCTATCGCTACAAGCTGGTGTGTGCCTCTTGTAGTCAGGAATACTTGCGGAAACGTAAAATGAACCCCCAGCGTTACCGCTGCGGTAAATGCGGAGGCAAACTTCATCTGCTGGCACTTGACGGCGCCCCATGAATCATGGTAAATTAAACGTACTGTATGATAATTTACAGCAATGTTCCCTGATAGCTCAGTTGGTAGAGCACTCGACTGTTAATCGAGTTGTCACAGGTTCGAGTCCTGTTCGGGGAGCCATGGAGAGGTACCCAAGTGGCTATAAGGGGACCCTCTGCTAAGGGGTTAGACTGCGAAAGCGGTGCGAGGGTTCGAATCCCTCTCTCTCCGTTGATTTTTCAGATCAGAAAAAGGACGCTCGTATGCATCGGAATGATGCTTGCGAGCGTCCTTTTTTGTCTATGAAAGCCTGTGGATTTTCAGTTTACAAGGTCGGCTTCGGGAGTTTATCCAGTATATTTAGAAGAGTATGAGCTACGCCATTCTCTACATTGGTCAGGGTAACTTCAGAGCAGACGGCCTTGATGTCGTCTTTTGCATTGCCCATAGCGATGCCTTTACCTGCCATCGTCAGCATCGAAATATCATTATAGCTGTCTCCTACCGCTGCGGCTTCCTCCATGGAAATACCCAGATGATTTGCAAGATAACGCAGTGCGTTTCCTTTGGAGGCATCCTTATGCTCCACTTCAAAGTTACGGTCCGAGGAAATGACCATGTTCAGGCCGGGGAATTCCCGATAACGCTCGCGCCCCCGGTTCAATTTGGCTTGATCAAAGGAGAAGCACAGCACGTTATAAATCTCTACATCCAGCGGAATGTCTTCATACGAGGGGATACGGGTATGCCCGGTCTGTTCATATTGTTTCTCGGCTGCATGTAACAAAGCATCCAGCGAAATATCCGGATTGGCGCTTAACAGGCGATCCATTTCAACAGCCAGTAGCTGATGTCCGTTTTGTGGAGAATAAATAGCACGGTCTGTCATGACCTCATAATAAAAATCGTTTTCGCGCAGCCAGCTCAGCACTTCAAACGTCTCACTCCGGTCCATCGGTGTAGAGGTTAGCTGGCGACGATGTGCATCGTGTACGGTCGCACCGTTTGCTCCGATGACGGGAGTCACGAGTTCTGCTTCCTCCAGCTTGATCCAGGCATCATAAGAAGCTCTGCCCGTGGCAATGGTCACCTGAACGCCTTGCTGCTGTGCCTTACGGATCGCGTCTGCGTTCACCTTGCTTATTTTTGCTTCCTCGTTTAGCAGTGTTCCATCCAAATCAATCGCAAACAGTTTCATTTCTCCATCTCCTGTCTTCTTCTATATGTCTCATACTTCTTCCACATTACGGAACAATAATTTCAACATCATGACGGCGAAAAACATCCAGCATGGCCGGGTCCGGCAAACAGTCGGTGATAACGATATCCACCTCGTATAAATCGGCAAAGCGGTAAGGAAGGTTTTTACCAAATTTGGAGTGATCCGCAAGAATGATCACCTGATCGGCCTGTTTCATCATTTGGTGCTTGAGCATACCATCCTCTTCATGATTAATGCTCAATCCATGGACAGAAATGCCCCCGATCCCAACAAAAGCTTTGTCTACAAAATAGCGGGACAGGGTAGCGATGGCGGAAGAACCGTAGACAAAACGGTGCTCCTTTTGCAAGCGTCCGCCGAGTAGATGAATCGAAACGCCGTCCTTTTCGGAAAGAACATCAGCCTGATTAATCGAATTGGTAATGACCGAGCACTCCTGTACATGGAGCCTTTCGGCACATGCCTGTACGGTGGTGGAGGAATCGAGAATGATGCGATCTCCGTCTCGAACCATACTGGCAGCTATTTGTCCAATGACTTGCTTTTCCTCGGATACAGTGAGTAGTCTCTCTTTATAGTTTCTGGTTAATTCGTGATCCAGTGTGGGTAGAAGGGCACCGCCACGGGTTCGAATAATTTTCTGGTGCTCCTCTAGCTTTACCAGATCCCTGCGGGCCGTATCTCGTGATACATTAAAAAATTCGCAAATATCATCCACCGAAATACGCTTGTGAAGCTGTAGGTAATCAACAATTTTTAGCATCCGCTCTTCTTGATACATAAAAAGCTCCTCTGTTTAAAATGATTTCGGTATTCTGTAAGTGATTATAAGTAAAGTTAAGTTATTTTGCAATATAATCTCTTTTTATGCTTCTAATAACGTGAATAAAGCAAATTTACGTAAGTAAAAATGCGTTTTAATTCTCGATAAACAACTTATTTTAAATTTTTTAAAATAAGTATTGTCATTCATTCTTCTATTTGATATACTCTTTCTTGTCGCCAAGTTGGTGTATAAAAATACGGCCCGTTGGTCAAGCGGTTAAGACACCTCCCTTTCACGGAGGTAACAGGGGTTCGATTCCCCTACGGGTCATTGTTGTCTTTATGGACTACATGTTACATGCTTAAGGGAAATTCCTGAAGTCTGATGGCGGACATCTTGGATGAACAGCATGAGCCATTAGCTCAGTTGGTAGAGCACCTGACTTTTAATCAGGGTGTCGAAGGTTCGAGTCCTTCATGGCTCACCATTTATATTTTATTATGCGGTCGTGGTGGAATGGCAGACACGCTATCTTGAGGGGGTAGTGAGCGTACGCTCGTGGAGGTTCGAGTCCTCTCGACCGCATCAATGGAATGAACGGAAAGGTCTCTCACGGTAGAGGCTTTTTTTGTTTGTGTAATGATACAATAAAGTAGTCATAATTATAAAATAATGATTCCATAGTATAATATAACGCCATAATGTTATAGAATGATAAGTATAAACTGATGAAGTGACGGTGAAAAATATGGACACTCAACTGTTGGGAGATATATCAGAAAATATTTTGGGTTTGTTTCCGATTGTGAAGAAGAAATTTTTTACCTTCGGCACGCTTGATATTCCTTTACATTTGTCGCCTAATAACTTTCAGGTATTAATGCTTCTGCGGGAGGTGCGCTTGTCTACGGTATCTGATCTATCCAAACAGCTTAATGTCTCGCGTCCGAACATGACCCCTCTTTTGGACAAGCTGGTGGAGCATGGGTTGGCCGATCGCCAGTCGTGTGACTCGGATCGCAGAGTCGTGAATGTGGCGATTACACAAGAGGGCGATGCTTTTTGTGAGCAGGTATTCAATACCTTTTCCGGTAAAATTCAAGAAAGACTGGTGCTTCTGTCGGAAGAGGATTTATTGCACCTGAGTGAAACTTTGAACGAATTAAAGCAGATTTTCCTTAAAATCGACAACGTTGCTCCGTAATTGATGTAGGCGAACTGACGGAAGGCCGCCGTTTTCTTCGGAAAACAGGCGGTTTTTGTTGCATATTGTGGTATAATGAAAACCAACATACATAATTCGGCAATTTTAACATACGTGATCTTTGAAATGAAAACAGGAAACATGATATCGTTATTTGAGAGCCTGCTAGGGAGGAAGGAACTTCTATGCAATCTATTTACCAACGAATTGAGGAGCTTATCAAGGAGCGTGGAATGACAAAAAAGGCATTCTGCGAGCAGTTGGGTATCAGTACAGGAAATTTTGGTGATTGGAAGAGAGGCAAGACGACACCGGGCACGAATAAGCTCATTGAAATCGCTTCGTTTTTTGATGCCAGTCTGGACTGGATCATGTTGGGGCGGAATGTTCAGAGTGAGGTGCTGAAGGAATCGACAGACCCTTATTTTTTTGATGCAGATAGGCAACTGAATTGCCAGGGGGAACAGCTTAGCGAAACAGAAAAGGAATTTATACTTGAGTATATTGAATTTACTCGCTTCCGTAAAGAGAAAAAACAGGAAGATTCAACGGCAGAATAAACGGGTGCAGAATATTAAAGTGATGATTACCGAATAAGTATGGTTGCAATGAAGGTTGAAATTTTGGGAATAGTTCAAGAAAAGTTAGGGTGTCGGAGGGGATAATTTTGGGAGACCAAACGATTTATCAGCGGATTGAATCCTTGATTAAGGATCGGGGAATGACAAAGAAGGCGTTTTGTGAAAAGCTCAAAATCAGCTCGGGGAATCTTGGAGACTGGAGAAGAGGCAAAACAACACCGGGAACGATGCATTTAATCCAGATTTCGGACTTTTTTAATGTATCGCTGGATTGGTTAATGAAAGGCGTCAAGCCGGGTGAGGGCGTACTTCAGGAGCAGAAGGCTGCTTATTTTTTTGGAGTGATGGGGCCATTGAATTGCCAGGCAGAGGATCTGGATACAGAAGAACAGGATTTCATATTAGAATATGTGGAATTTGCGAAATATCGTAAGCAAAAAGGTGAGAATGACAAAACACAGCCTGAATGATCTTCTCGCTAAAGATCACTCAGGTTGAAAACCCGTAAAACGGACCGACGGGTTCGATTGACGAGTTTATTTGGGTTGCCGATGTTATAGCATGCCGCATGCTTGGGGGACGCTCACATCGTTGGTTTCAGAGTGGTGATGCCTCCTTATAATCGTTATCGTCGATGTTGAGGATTGCAGCAACTTGTTTTCTGTACCTTTGTGCTTTGCGGGTGCCGTGAATCAGATTGGACAAGCGTGAAGGCGGGATGTTATGCGTTTCACAAAATGATTTCTGATCCAGTCGAAGTTCGACAAGCCTTTGTTTGATGGCCCACCCGAAGGAGGTGACAGGCATTTTGTTGTTCAAGTGAAATCGCCCCTTACGGATTCTTGCGGAATAATTGGTGTGTTATAATAATCATCAGTAAACATGTTAGAATTAACCATCTAAAACTATGATACACGTTTATACGTGTTTTTACAATCTAAAATACGTAATTGAGATAAATTTATTACTTATTTAAGTGATAAATGGTTTGAATAATCCATCCAGAGCCTGTAAATGTGAGAAATGTCAGTTGTAATCTGGATAAAAAAAGCACTCTGCCACTGAAAAAAGTGGTGGAAGTGCTTTTGGCGTTGTGCTGGAAGGGTGAAAACAGGCATCAGGGGGATGCTGGAGGCGTATAATGGGGACAGACGAAGGAATTAGTCGAATCTTACCCGCGCTGGTGGTTGCTGCTCATATAGGGTGGCTGCGTAATGTAGGAGTTGGACCAGTGTCTTTGCAGAAGGCGACGCTGAAATGCGGTTGGCTCAGTCTCAGGGGTGTTGAATTGTTTCCATGCGTCTAGAAGCTCGTTGGTCATTCGTTGAATAACAGGATTTTTTTCCTCATAAGGAGGATGGAGTAGTTTGGAAGCATCTTCGACACAGAAGGACACTGCTGCGGCAAGGTAGCCGTGAATGGTTTGCTCTACATCATTTCCAAGAGAAACGTTAATCCAGGTATGAACGGTTGCGAGTGTGCCAATCGCATTGTATTGGATAAGTATAGCTTCGAGCTGGTCGAATTCAAGCCAAGGGTACAAAGCCTTAGCGAGCTTGAGCAGGCGTTGGCCGGATAAGCGTGACTCTTTCATGTGCTGTAGGGAAGAACGCTGGGCGTGCAGCATTTTATCAATAAGAGCGATACGCCAACCATCATTTTGCTGAACAGCGATATAAAGGCTTTTGATAGCCATGCCATCGAGGGATGTGAATTGAGGATGCAGATCGGTGCGTGCATAGTGTTCCAGGTCTTGCAGACAGGTTAAACGACCATTTCGAAACAGCTCCTTTAGCCCGTAGGAACGAGTGAAGCCACCGACAGGCAGGGAAGGGTCCAACAGCAATGCGTAGTTCAGCAAACGATTGCCTTTTTGCAAAGCGGTTCGCCTCCTTAGAGTATAATTTTATGTTATATTAAGTGACTTTAAAAATCGGATTAAGAAAAATTTTAGTGATATTATGTAATATATATTTACACTCAAGATGCTTGTATGTCAAATTAAATATTTTAATAGCTTTTATATGTTAGATTATATGACTTTAAAAATAATTATTGTATTTATGTTTACAAATAGAATACAAGGGAGTATAATAAATCTGTTGCCTCAAAACATTAGAATTTGCGGTCGTGGTGGAATGGCAGACACGCTATCTTGAGGGGGTAGTGGGCGTACGCCCGTGGAGGTTCGAGTCCTCTCGACCGCATTACATGCAAGACACAGTTAAAAAAGCATCCTGACACGTTTTTGGCGTGAAGGGATGCTTTTTTTTGTTATATCCCTTTTTTCCTAGCCACAGGAGCAGCCGCCTGGTTCGGCTGCTTGTGAACAGTGATGAAGTGGCTTGTAAGCTTTGCTACAAGAGCTTCTCTATATCCCCCGCCAGTTTATCCGGAGTTGTCTGTGGGGCGTAGCGCTTAAATACGTTACCTTCGCGTGTAATTAAAAATTTAGTAAAATTCCATTTGATCGCTTTGGAGCCTAGTACGCCCGGAGCTGTCCGGGTGAGGTAGCGGAATAAAGGGTGTGCCTGATCGCCATTGACATCTGTTTTGGCAAACATCGGGAACGTAACTCCATAGTTAATCTGGCAAAACTCCGAAATGTCCTCGCTGGAACCCGGCTCTTGCTTGGCAAACTGGTTGCTGGGGAAGCCCAGGATTTCAAGCCCCTGCTCATGGTACTGGTCATATAGCTCTTGTAGCGCCTTGTATTGAGGGGTTAGCCCGCATTTGCTGGCTGTATTCACGATAAGCAGAACTTTTCCTTCGTATGTGGACAACGGAATCTCTTTCCCTTGCAGGGTTTGTGCATCATATTCATAAACGGTCATGGTATCTCTCCTATTTACTATTTTACAATTAAATTGTAAGCAATTTAACGAGGGGTTGCAAGTCTATAATAGATGTATTGCACTGTCTGAAACTGTAAAATCGTATTTTGTTTAAAACGGCAAATGGCACTGCAAATGGGGCGAATTGCGGTGTTTCTCATCGTAAAAACAGGCTCAATCGGCGTTTATCAGGTGCATACAGCAGTTTTTCTTCCTCTTTTACAAAAAAAAGGGACAAAAAGCTCTCCATACGCCAATATTGACATGCCCATCATTTTCGAAAAGGGATGAAAAACCGAGCTTGAAGGAGCTGGGAGAAGGATATTCCAGTTGTAAGCGCTATTATTCATCTTCTTTGCTCCAAAGGCCGATTTATAACCCTGCAGGTGAGCTTTACAGTGTTCCTTGCGCGGGTGTATGATTCAAGACGTAATTTCAAATTAAGTGAATGAAGCAGCAACGAATTGTCTATAGCGCTGAATTTTGCAGTTGCAAAAGCGGGGGAACCAAGCGAGATCTATGCGGCTTTTAGAGGGCCGTGTGTCTCATGGGGTGAATTTTCCGGCCAAGTGCCAGAAATAGGGCGACTCTCACGTCCGAATCCGACAGCTAACCTCGTAAGCGTACAGGGAGAGGCAACAAACCGCCGTGTGCAACCATGGTTTATTTTATCATGGTTACGTAAGAAGCCGGAGGAAGCCTTTTTCCTTCGGCTTCTTTTTGTTGTCTTTTTATACCGGGAGAGGAGCTACTGATGGAAGGTCGGCTAATCATTGTCACTGCACCGAATGAATCGGGCAGAAATTTTGTGAAATTGCTTATGTACAAAAAACTGGCGTTTGCGGTTCTGACGAATAGCGCTCAGGAGGAACGACAGCTCAAAAAAATGGGTGTGGAGCATATTGTGCGCATCAATACGATGCAAGCAGGAAAATGGAATTTTCCCAAAAAAGAAATTGGCTGCGTGTATTTGTTTGAGAACAGCTTGAATCTGACGTGCCGTTTTCTGCAAATATGCCGGCCGCTGACATCAGATTCGGTCTATGTCATTACACAAGGCTGTAATCCTCAAGGGATTTATCGAGGTTTGGGAGCAGACCATGTGATCTACACTTTGAATGGAGAGGTGGGTTTCCTGTTGAACGGATAGTCGCTTACGGTATGGATAATATAAATTAATATTTTCGAATTCATTGTATGGTGATTTTACGAGGATGTAAGAATGACGATCTGAGGACCGATACGGGAGGGTATGAACATGATGGATATATACATGCTGCTCGTGATGGCTGTGAGTTATGGAGTGATACTGCTGTTTGTACGCTGGTGTGATGCGCAGACCTCCAAAGGAGGGCGAAAAGGATGATGGTTGTGCTTACGCTTACGGCGATTGTGTTTGTGTATTTAATCTACGCACTCCTGAATCCTGAAAAGTTCTAATCAGGTGAACAGGATCAAGCGGGCGGGGGACAGCAGATCGTGGATGAGACATCAGAGGCAGCGGGTTTTCGCAAACGTGTGCACTCGCCTGGTGCTATGAACCCGTCTGTTGTTCCAAACGCAGGAGCATTTTGAAGGAGGGAATAGATGATGGAGCTGCTGCAAATTGGAATTGTGATTGTGATATTGCTGCTCTTGGTGAAACCAGTGGGCACCTATATATATCATGTATTCTCAAATGAACCGAATCGGACAGATCGGGTGTTTGGCGGAACGGAGAAGCTGATTTATAAGGTTATAGGATTGAAAAAGCTGGAGAGCATGCGTTGGACCACGTACGTTATGAGCTTCATTGCTACGAATGTCGTGCTTGTGGCGATCAGCTATGTGCTGCTGCGCTTGCAGGGACTGCTTCCCGTTAATCCGTCTGGAAATGGCAATATGGAAGCGTCACTTGCTTTTAATACAGTGATCAGCTTTATGACCAATACGAATCTCCAGCATTATAGCGGAGAAAGCGGACTTACGTATTTGACGCAGATGGCGTTCGTTACGATGATGATGTTCACTTCGGCTGCTTCCGGTTTTTCGGTTGCTGCGGCTTTTATGAGAGGATTGACGCGGCGCGGTGAAGGGACGGGCAACTTTTTTCAGGATTTTATCAAAGCGATTATACGGATTTTTCTTCCATTGGCCTTTGTACTTACGCTGGTGCTGGTCGGACTGAAGGTACCGCAGACGCTTCAGTCTACGGCGGATATTACAACGCTGAGCGGAACACAGCAGCAGATTGCTTTGGGACCCGTTGCTTCGATGGAATCGATCAAGCATTTGGGCACGAACGGGGGCGGTTTCTATGGGGCCAACTCGGCGCATCCTTTTGAAAATCCAAATCCCTGGACGAATGTGCTGGAAATTTTGGCGATGTGGGTGATGCCGGCTTCGCTGCCGTATACCTTTGGACTGTTCGCCCGTAATCGCAAGCAGGGCTGGATTATTTTTAGCTCCATGATGGTATTGTTCCTCGTCTTCCTATCCATTACGTATGTGTCGGAGAAAACGGGCAATCCGTTGATTCATGCACTGGGTGTGGATGCTTCTCAGGGAAGCATGGAAGGGAAAGAGGTTCGCTTCGGCATTGGACAATCGGTGTTGTTCACGGCTGTAACGACGGCGGCAACCACTGGCTCGGTGAATAATATGCACGATACGCTGACCCCGCTGGGCGGTATGGCTGCTTTGGGTGAAATGATGCTGAACGTCATTTTCGGCGGTAAGGGCGTCGGGCTGATGAATATGCTGATGTATGCGATTCTGGGTGTGTTTATATGTGGATTGATGGTCGGCAGGACCCCGGAATTTATGGGCAGGAAAATTGAAGGCAAGGAAATGAAGCTGATCGCGATTGCCATTTTGGTACATCCGTTTCTCATTCTGGTGCCGACTGCGCTCGCTTTTATGAGTCATTGGGGATACGATGCGGTCACAAACCCCGGATATCACGGGTTGACTCAGGTGTTATATGAATATGCGTCATCTGCGGCTAATAACGGTTCGGGATTTGAAGGTCTTACGGATAACAACGTATTCTGGAACGCGACAACAGGGATTGTTATGTTCTTCGGACGATATGTATCGATTGTTGCACTGTTAGCTGTAGCGGCTTCATTGAATGCCAAAGCACCGACTCCAGTGACGACGGGCACACTTCGTACGGACAACAAGCTGTTTGGGGCGATTCTGATCGGGGTTGTGCTGCTGATTGGTGCTTTGACCTTCTTGCCCGTCATCGTATTGGGACCTGTGGCTGAATTTCTGACCATGTGAAGAAGATGAACATGAAGAAGAAAATGAGAATGGATGAACGGGGTGCTTGATCATGAAGGAACAACGCAAACGCATGCTGGACAAAAGCATCTTAAAGCATGCGATCAAGGATAGCTTTATGAAATTAAATCCGATGATCATGATGAAAAATCCTGTCATGTTCGTCGTGGAGATCGGCACATTGGTTGTGCTGCTCATGCTTCTGTTTCCCGGTTATTTTGGAACGGGTAATGAAATGGGCTTTAACCTGGCTGTTTTTATCATCCTGTTGTTCACGTTGCTCTTTGCTAACTTTGCTGAAGCGCTCGCAGAGGGTCGGGGTAAAGCACAAGCTGCCTCTTTGAAAAAATCTAAGCAGGATACACAAGCCAACAAGCTTGTCGGGGATGAGATTCAGGTGGTCAGCTCGACCGAGCTGCGCAAAGGTGACATTGTGATGGTGTCCCAGGGCGACATGATTCCGAGCGATGGTGAGGTGATTGAAGGTCTTGCCTCAGTGGATGAATCGGCGATTACGGGAGAATCGGCTCCAGTGATCAAGGAATCAGGTGGTGATTTTTGCTCGGTAACCGGCGGGACGCGCGTGGTCAGTGACCGAATTAAGGTGCGGATTACGACAGAGCCGGGTGAGACGTTCATAGATAAAATGATTTCGCTCGTGGAAGGCGCACAGCGGCAAAAGACGCCGAACGAAATTGCGCTGAATACCCTGTTGATCAGCTTGACGATTATTTTTCTGATCGTGGTGGTGACGCTGGCACCGATTGCCCGTCATTTTAACATTGACCTGCCTGTTCCCGTGCTGATCTCGTTGCTGGTCTGCCTGATTCCTACAACGATTGGAGGACTGTTGTCAGCCATCGGGATTGCCGGTATGGACCGGGTCACCCAGTTTAACGTGCTGGCCATGTCAGGCAAGGCAGTAGAAGCATCCGGGGACATCAACACGATGATTTTGGACAAAACAGGGACAATCACCTTCGGTAACCGGATGGCGAGCCAATTCGTGCCTGTAGGCGGCGTAGAGGAGACAGAGTTAGTGAAGTGGGCTGCGATGAGTTCGATGAAGGATGAGACGCCTGAGGGGCGCTCAGTTCTGGAGCTGATGCGTAAGCAGGAGCACACGCTGGATGAATCCTTGGCAGCAGGCGGGACCTTTATCGAGTTCAAGGCGGAAACCCGGATGAGCGGTCTGGATCTGGCTGATGGACAAAAGGTACGTAAGGGCGCGGTGGACTCTGTCCGGCAGTGGGTACTATCGCAAAACGGCAGCGTTCCAGCCGATCTGGAGGAAAAAGCGAATCAGGTGGCCTCTGAAGGAGGTACGCCGCTGGCTGTCGCGCTGGATGATCGGATATATGGCATTATTTATTTGAAGGACACGGTGAAGCCGGGCATGAAGGAGCGATTCGATCAGCTCCGGGAAATGGGCATACGCACGATCATGTGTACCGGGGATAATCCGCTGACAGCCGCGACAATTGCACGGGAAGCGGGTGTGGATGATTTTGTGGCTGAAAGCAAGCCGGAGGACAAAATCGCAGTCATCCGCCGTGAGCAGGAGCTGGGCAAGCTTGTTGCCATGACCGGAGACGGTACGAATGATGCTCCTGCGTTAGCACAGGCTGACGTCGGGCTGGCCATGAACAGTGGTACGATCGCGGCCAAGGAAGCCGCCAATATGGTAGACCTGGATTCCGATCCGTCCAAAATTATTGAGGTGGTCGCTATCGGCAAGCAGTTGCTTATGACACGAGGTGCTTTGACAACGTTCAGTATCGCAAACGATGTTGCCAAATATTTTGCCATTATTCCGGCGATGTTCATGCTGGCGATTCCGCAAATGAGCGCATTAAACGTGATGGGGCTTGGTTCTCCGCTATCTGCTATTTTGTCGGCGCTGATCTTCAATGCTGTTATTATTCCGCTTCTGATCCCGCTGGCCATGAAGGGCGTGAAGTATAAGCCCATGAGTTCGGATCGTCTGCTGGGACGGAATTTGCTGATTTACGGTTTGGGCGGTATGGTGGTGCCGTTTGTCGGCATTAAGGCCATTGATTTGCTGGTGCATTTGTGGATTTAACGCAGCCTGTGAAGGTGTGCATTTCGGATACTGAATGGAAGCAGAAAGGATGAGCAACATGAGTGGCTTTTATCGGATGATGTCCGGACGCAGATTTGCTGCACACGAAAAAGTCGGGTCTGCCGGGCAGGGGAATAACAAGCGTCCAGAGACGGATGCTGTGCCGAATGGACAGCCGGAGAGAGAAGAGATGCGGGGAGGCACCATTATAGGAGTGGCCTTGCGCACCTCGGTGCTGATGATTCTGCTGTGCGGTCTCGCTTACCCGCTGGTTAGCACGGGCGTGGCACAGGTATTGTTTCCGCAGCAGGCGAACGGCAGTATGCTTCGTAATGCAGAGGGTCAGGTAGTCGGCTCCGAGCTGATCGGGCAGTCCTTTGCCAATCCGGCGTTTTTTCAGGGGCGGGTATCGAGCATTGATTATAATGGGGCTGGTTCAGGCTCCAGTAACTACGCACCGTCCAATCCGGCCTTAATACAGAGGGTCAAGGATTCGATAGCGGATTGGCAGAAAAATAATCCGGATGTACCAATCAGTCAGGTTCCGGTGGACCTGATTACAAACTCCGGCTCCGGTCTGGACCCGCATATCTCGCCACAGGCGGCATTGGCTCAGATCCCGCGTATTAGTGGCTTGACGGGTATTACACAGGGTAAGCTGAAGGCAATGGTACAGGAGCAGACCGAAGGCCGCAGTGCCGGGGTGTTCGGTGAACCACGTGTGAACGTGCTCAAGCTGAACCTCGCGCTTGAAGCGCAAACGCAGGCACAGCCTGACAAGCGGTAAGTTGGACGATGGATTAGGGTAATTAAAAAAAGGTATCCCGGGTTGCAATAAGCCAAGGGGATACCTTTTTCTTGATTTTAAAGTGTTGTTTGCCTCTCAATGACCTGAAATCATTTGTACGATGAGCACCACATTCAAGATAATGATGACAGCGGTCACGATCCAGGCTAATACTTTTTGCCATGTTTTGTTCGCAAACTCACCCATACGCTTTTTGTCGCTGGTGAAGATCAGCAACGGGATGATGGCAAAGGGAAGCTGGATGGACAGAATGACCTGACTTAGCACGAGCAATTCTTCGGCCCCTTTTTCCCCCGCGATTGCTGTGACGATCACCGCTGGAATGATAGCGATGAGTCTGGTTACCAGACGGCGCAGCCAAGGCGCGAGACGAAGGCTGAGAAAGCCCTCCATGACGATTTGCCCGGCTAAGGTACCGGTTACGGTTGAATTCTGACCGGAAGCGAGCAGCGCCACCCCGAACAGGATACTGGCGAGCGTGGTTCCGAGTAATGGCGACAGCAGATAGAAAGCATCGCTGATTTCCGCCACATCGGTTTTTCCTGCTGTATGGAACACGGCTGCGGCGACGATCAGAATCGCGGCATTGATAAACAGGGCGAACATGAGCGCTATACTCGAATCCCATGTTGCGAATTTGATAGCCTCTCGTTTGCCTGCTGACGTCTGCTCGAATTTACGAGTTTGTACGATGGACGAATGCAGGTACAGGTTGTGAGGCATCACGGTAGCGCCCATAATACCGATGGCGATATACAACATGCTTGGGTTGGTCAAAATTTGTGAGTCCGGTACAAAGCCACCCATCACGCTGCTCCATTCCGGCTTAGCCAAAATGAGATTGATGCCAAAGCAACTGGCAATCGTCACCATCAGTACAATGACCAGCGTTTCCAAAGCACGAAAACCTTTATTTTGCAGTAATAAAATAAGCATGACATCAAATGCGGTAATCAGGACACCGTACAATAGTGGTATACCGAACAGCAGCTTGAGTGCAATGGCTGAACCGATGACCTCGGCCAGATCCATGGCTGCAATGGCGATTTCGCATAAAAGCCACAAGCCGATTGCCACCGGGCGACTATAGGCTTCGCGGCACATCTGAGCTAGATCTTTGCCTGTGGCAATGCCGAGTTTGCCGGATAAGGCTTGTAGCAGGATGGCCATCAGATTGGAGATCAGAATGACACTGAGCAGTGTATAGCCAAATTGCGATCCGCCTGCAATGTCTGTAGCCCAGTTGCCGGGGTCCATATAGCCGACAGCGACCATATAGCCGGGTCCGGCAAAGGCGAGGAATTTTCGAAACCACGTGCCGTCCTTCGGGACGTTCAAGGAGCGATTCACTTCCGATAGTGAAGCGATTTCCGCCAGGTTCCCTTTTGTATTTCTCATACGCTTCACCTTCTTTATCCATGTTGGAATATATTATTAGTGACATAACTATTGCTTTATCCCTATTGTACACCCACAATAGTTTTTGTCCAGTGCAACTTTTGTGCGGTTAAGCAAGTTAATCTTATTTTAACCCACGACAGGTTGTCGGTCATATTATAAATCCGCGCTCTCCAGTGATTCATTTTGTGTGGTTTGTTTAAAGTACATACGAGAAGGAAATCATCATTAACATGGCGATGATCCCAGCGAATGTAAACCATGTAAAGAAGGAGAGATGAAATCATGGAAGCATTATACACAGCATCAGCAACGGTACATGGCGGAAGAGACGGTTCTGTCGCTTCATCGGACGGAGTTTTGAAGCATAAGCTCAGTACACCGAAGGAATTGGGTGGTGCAGGTGGAGAGGCCACGAATCCCGAGCAATTGTTTGCGGCAGGCTATGGCGCCTGTTATGAGAGTGCATTGGCTAATGTAGCCCGCAAAGCCAAGGTAAAAGTGGATAATGTTGAGGTCACCAGCCACGTGTCCATCGGTAAGGACCCGAGCGATGGCGGCTTCCAATTGGCGGTGCGTCTAGACGTGAAAATACCGGGTATTGAACGTTTTCAGGCCGAAGATTTGGCACGTCAAGCGCATGATTTTTGTCCGTATTCCAAGGCGACTCGTGGCAACATTGACGTCGAGCTGAACGTCATTTGATCGCGAAGCACATAATCTCTACGTTCCTGCCGCCGATTCATCGGCGGCTTTTGCATATAGACCTTGATTCGCGGAGATCCGAGACTATTTGACATCATCGCCAAAATTCATTAAGATGGCTTAGGTGATTCTGGTCATCAGGTACGAAACAAATTTGAAAAATACGGGTGATATGATGTCTTACAGACCGAATATTGTTAATTTCACGCTGGCTGGCAGCAACGAAAAAGAAGGGCTTTATGAGTTTAAAATGAGTTTGGCCGATGGAACGGAGTGCCGCGTTTTTTCTCAACGTAATCCGGAGTGGACCTTGACGAATATCAGTCGATTGCTAACGACGCCTTGCCCGGTATGCCATAAGGATTTTATCTGCAAGTGTATGGATAAGTTCCATGATGAGTTTTTAGAGCAAATTAATTCGAAACAGCTGTTTGAGAAAGCATTGAGCTAGTTCTCAAAACAGGTAAAAGCCTATACATTGTTAAACAAGCGTCGGATGATTTCGGCGTTTTTTTGTTTATACTCATACTGTTGAAGTATTCTGTTGTTTATTTCCCGGAGGTGAAATGCATGTATGAAGCAGTCTGATCATTCGATTGTGTTGGTGGATGGTGTATGCCATTTTTGTCAGGGGGCGGCCCGCTTCATTATTAAGCGTGACCCGAAGGGGACGTTTCATTTTGGTTCCCTGCAATCCGAGCAGGGACAGAAGCTTCTGCGTGCAGGAGGATTGTCAACGGATCAGTTGGATACATTCGTACTGATCGAAGACGGTATGTATTACACAAGGTCAACCGCGGCTTTGCGGATTGCCAGACATCTGCGTTTTCCATATCCGCTGGCCTATGTCTTTATCCTCGTTCCCCGCTTTATACGCAACGCAGTCTATAACTGGGTGGCACGTAACCGATACCGCTGGTTTGGCAAGGATGAAGAGGATCAATGTCAGATCCCCCCACCAGAAATTAGGCAACGATTTTTTTAACTGTTCAGGATTCAGGTTTCGGAGGAGCAGCTTTCTTTTTAGAGTCCTTTTTGGAGCGATGACGACGAATCAGCCATATCACAACTGCCGCAATCAGGATCAGGCCCGCAACGGCTACATATATGATATGACGCAGATTGGGTACGTTGACGGATAACTTTAGCTCATTAGATTCTAATGGGGCAATATTCCAACGCAGCGTTTTTCCGTCTGCCGATACACTGTCGGCATTGCTGGCTGCGGGCTGGATCGGTAAGGATATGCTAAAATTTAGATCAAGCTGCCGCTCCACTATTTTGCGTGCGAACACATTCATTTGCTCTAATTTGTCACCGAGTCCCCGAGCTTCCTCAGGAAGCATCTGTGGCAGATCGAGCTTCATTGTAAGATCATAGTTAGTTGTGAAAAAATGTGGGGTCACAGCACGTTTAAATTCTAATCCCTCAGGTAGATTTAGACCCTGATTGGGATTTTTTCCACTTGCACTCCAATCTCCTTGATAGTGCCCCTTGATTTGATAACCCTTTCTTCCCTGCTCAGATAGTGGCTGAACATTTAGATTGTTGCTTTGAATCCGCTTGGCCAAGCGGTCCAGCAGTCCTGGATTATCCAACATCACTAGCGTCTGATTGTTTACACTGAACGAAGCATCCATATCCACACTTTGATCCAGATGAACATCTACATGGACGTCCCCCCGTGCACAGGAAGTGAGAGGGATCAGACAGCACAGCAGCACAAAAATGAGCAGCATTTTCCGTGTTCGATGTTGTTGATGCTTGTCCCGGTAAGGGCCGTATCCTGTTTGCTCCATGATCTTCCCCTTCTTTATATATGTTCTTTCGTTTAACGATTGGATATCTTCTATATATTACACATTCGGAGAGCTAAAATCGAACGGACTGACAGGATAAATAGATTTTTATATTTAAAATGTTTCCTTGGGGAAACATTTTAGTGTATACTCTAAAATATAGTATTAGGAAAAAATAATTGACATCATGAAATAGTTTGTCCCAAATACATATAAATAGAGGAGGATGTTGAAACATGAATAAACGGTTTAAGACGACTGTACCGCGATGGGCTTTGATGGCAGGAACATTGTTCCTGGTTTTAGTTGTAGCAAGTGCATGCACTAATGGTAAGAAGGCGGAGCAGGGAGCTACCGGAGAGGCGGGGCAAAAAATAAAGGCAACAGCTACCATTGGCATGATTTCTGATATTGTCGGCAAGGTAGGGGGTAATCATGTGGAGGTTACAGGCATTATGAAGTCAGGTGTTGACCCACATTTGTACAAGGCTTCTCAGGGAGATATGCGCAAACTGGATCAGGCGGATATTATTTTTTATAACGGACTGCATCTGGAAGGAAAAATGCAGGATATTTTGGAGAAGATCGGCAAGCAAAAACCTGTCGTACCTGTGTCCAAAAATATTGCTCAGGATCAGTTGCGCTCAGGTAGCCCGGAAATGGGGTCGGAGCATGATCCGCATATCTGGTTTAACGTACAAAACTGGATGTCTGCAGTAGAAACCGTCAGAGATGAATTGTCGACGCTGGATGCTGCTCATGCGGAGGATTATAAGACGAATGCAGAAGCTTATCTCGCTGAACTGCAGAAGCTGGATGATTACACGAGGGAGCAGATTGCCAGCATACCAGAAGCCCAGCGCGTGCTTGTCACGGCCCATGATGCTTTTGGCTATTTCGGAGATGCCTACGGCATTCAAGTGAGAGGCCTTCAAGGAATGAGCACAGAATCCGAAGCGGGCTCTCAGGATGTGACCAAGCTGCGTGATTATTTGGTTGAACATAAAATCAAGGCTATATTCGTAGAATCCAGCGTTCCAAGAAAGGCCATAGATGCGGTCATCCAGGGAGCAGCGCAGCAGGGCCATACAATCAAGGTTGGCGGCGAGCTGTATTCGGATGCGATGGGTGAGGAAGGCACGGAAGACGGTACGTATATTGGAATGGTCAAGCATAACGTTAATACGATTGTTAAAGCTCTTAAATAAAGGAGGAGGAAACAACATGGAGCATTCACCACTTGTGGTTCGTGATTTATCTGTAGCTTATCAAAAAAAGCCCGTTCTGCTTGACGTTTCCTTCGAGGTGCCGGAAGGCAAGCTGATTGGTATTATCGGTCCGAACGGGGCTGGGAAGTCCACGCTGATCAAGGCTGCGCTTGGACTAATCCCGAAGCTCAGAGGCGAGGTGTTGGTTTACGGCAAGCCTTATAAACAGCAGTTGCTCAAGGTTGGTTATGTGCCGCAACGTGAGTCGGTAGATTGGGATTTTCCGACGAACGCGCTGGATGTGGTCATGATGGGACGATACGGCAGACTCGGCTGGTTCAAGCGGCCAGGAGCCGCTGATCGTCAGGCTGCGCTGGAAAGTCTGGACAAGGTAGGCATGAGCGACTATGCGGACAGGCAGATCAGTCAGTTATCCGGCGGGCAGCAGCAGCGTGTTTTTCTAGCCAGAGCACTTGCGCAGGACGCTCAGCTTTATTTTATGGATGAACCGTTTGTAGGTGTGGACGCTGCAACAGAAAAAGCCATTATTTCATTGCTCACAGATTTGAAGCGGCAGGGGAAAACGGTACTTGTCGTTCATCATGATTTGTCTACGGTCACAGATTATTTTGATCAGGTCATGCTGCTGAACGGCCATCTGATGGCGTTCGGAGAGACGGCAGACATTTTCACCGAGGAAAATCTTCAACGTACGTATGGCGGACGTCTGGGCATACTCAAAACAGGTCCGGATTCCGGCACGATACTCGGAGTGAGGTGAGCGGTATGACAAGCTTGGCTACGCTTTTGGCCGATCCGAATATGCAGTGGATTCTACTGGGCTGCATCTTGCTCGGTTTAAGCAGCGGTGTGATTGGCAGCTTTATGTATTTGCGCAAACAGTCGCTCATGGGGGATGCTTTGGCACATGCGGCTTTGCCGGGGGTATGTGTAGCATTTATGATTACGGGCACAAAATCCGTATTTGGATTTATGATCGGGGCCGCCATTGCAGGTATTGTTGCAACCTTTGCCATCAGTGCGCTGACCCGATACTCACGAATCAAAAGCGATTCGGCGATTGCAGCCGTGCTGTCTGTATTTTTCGGCTTTGGCATTATGCTCTTGACGGAAATTCAGCACAGCGGAGCGGGGAATCAGAGCGGGCTGGATAAATTTCTGTTTGGTCAGGCGGCAGCAATGGTATTGTCTGATGTCTACACGATGGCGGCAATTTCGGTGGTGCTAATCGGGATCTGTATATTGTTCTTCAAGGAATTTAAGCTGCTTAGCTTTGATCCCGGCTTTGCCCGTGGACTTGGTTTTCCGGCAGGCTTGCTGGATAAGCTGTTGATGCTGCTGATTGTTATTGCGGTGGTTGCCGGTATTCAGGCGGTGGGTGTCATTATGATGGCGGCCTTGTTGATTACACCTGCGGTATCGGCAAGATACTGGACCGAGAAGCTGGGGGTCATGGTGTGTCTATCGGGTTTGTTTGGTGCTATAGCGGGCTTCGGTGGAACGGTCATTAGTTCTTTGGGGCAAAATCTGCCCACAGGGCCGTTGTGTGTGTTGTGTGCGACTGTCGTGTTCGGTGTGAGCCTGATTTTTGCGCCGCAGCGCGGAATGATTTCCAAGGCTATCGTTCGGTTGAACGTCAGGAAAAATCTGGAGCAGGCAGTCGGAACACAGCCAAGGGAGGAGCGTGCCCTATGAGTTCATTTTATGTGATCTTGACGGGAATGTTAGTGGCAGGGGGATGCAGCATTGTTGGCTGCTTTCTCGTGCTTCGGAAAATGGCTATGATTGGTGATGCGATCAGCCATGCGGTGCTGCCTGGGATTGTTATTGCCTTTCTAATCAGCGGATCGAGGGACTCGGTGTGGATGATGTTTGGTGTGGCCGTGCTGGGTCTTCTAACGGTGTACCTGATTCAGCTATTCCAACAAAGCGGTCTGCAAAGTGATGCTGCCATTGGCGTAGTGTTTACAACATTGTTTGCCATAGGTGTTTTGCTGGTCAGTGTGTTTGCTTCCAATGCCCATCTGGATATGGATCACGTTTTGTATGGGGAAATTGCTTATGTGCCGTGGAATACGTTAGAGATTGCTGGCTTCGATGTCGGTCCGAGGGCTGTGTGGATTACGGGCGCGATGTTTTTGATTAATTTGCTCGTGGTAGGGGGATTTTTCAAGCAATTTAAAATCACTTCCTTCGATCCTGCGCTGGCGGCTTCGGTAGGTATTCCGGTTGTTTTTTTTCACTATCTGCTGATGAGTCTCGTCTCGCTTACGACAGTGGCATCGTTTGAGAGCGTGGGTGCGATTCTGGTGGTCGGAATGCTCGTGGTACCGCCTCTTACGGCTTATCTGCTGACGGAGAAGCTATCCCGTATGATTGTGTACAGCGTCGGGTTTGGGGCGATCAGTTCGGTAGCAGGCTTTTACACAGCAAGTGTACTGGATGCTTCTATTGCCGCATGTATGCTGTGTGTATCGGGTTTGCTGTTGCTGCTGGCCTTTCTCTTTTCCCCGTCCCATGGGGTGGTGTGGCAAAAGTTGTTCCAGCAACGAGGACTGGTTCGTGAAGACAGCAAGTAATTCGCAGAAGGCGATCATCTATGAGTGCCTAAAATAGCGTGCAGACAGGTAGAAAACGCCTGAATGCGCGTTTTTTTGCGCGTATGCTGCCCTGTGTGGCTTATTTGGGGCAGGCTGGAGCGGATCGTCTTGAATTGTTGGGGACACGGGAGTACATTCATTACAGCGATACAAGAACGGACGGAACGATCTGTCACGTTGCAGGGAGGCACGAAGATGGAGAGCTTTAAACGTAAATCACCAGAGGAAATATTGGATTCCATTAATAAACTGCATCGAGGCAGACTCAAAATATACATTGGAGCGGTCAGTGGATCGGGCAAAACGTATCATATGCTTCAGGAAGGACAATTGCTTCAGCATGAAGGTATCGACGTTGTGATTTGTGCAGTGTCGACCATGCAGCGGCGCGAGACGGTGGAGCAGGTGGGCACGCTGGAGCGGATACCCAGTATTCATTGGGTTCAGGATGGGGTAGAGCAGAAGGATTTAAATCTGAAAGCACTGGAGGAACGCAATCCCGAGGTGGTGCTGGTGGATCATTTGGCACATCGCAACCGGGAAGGCGCCCCATTTCCAACGCGGCTGGAGGATATTCAATATCTGCTGGATCTGGGTATCAGTGTCATTACGACGATCAATGTCTATGAGCTGGAAGGAATTACGGAGTGGGTTTATCAGCTAACAGGAATAGAAGCGGAATATACAGTTCCTATCGATACGCTGGAGCTGGCGGATGAAATTCGTCTGATTGATGTTACACCGGAAACGATTTTGGAGCGGCTGGCGAAAGGATACATGTATGCGCCCAATCCTGAGATGTTTCACCGGGGGAATTTGGGTAAGCTTCGTGAGCTGGCTCTGCGATTGGTGGCAGAGGATGTGAACGATTCACTGGAACGGCATCGGGAGGAATTGGGTCTGCACGGGGCGTCAGGAGCCGCAGAGCGTATTTTGGTGCCTGTCCAGTATCACTGGAACGGGTCCATATATGTACGCAGGGGAGAGCAGGTCGCCAAGCGGCTGGGTGGAGATATGCTGGTGGCCTCCTTTGTCGATCCGAAGCGCAAGCTGTCCAAGGAATCGGCGGCCTTCAAGCGCTCGATTGAGCAACTGGTTGAAAAGGTAGGATCGGAATTTGAAGAAATCCCGCTCATTACCCGCAGAAGATTGCCTCGGCAGCTTATCCATTATGCGGTGGCGCGTAATGTTACCCGGATCGTTATGGGACATTCCCGGCAGACCCGGTGGCAGGAGCTGGTTAGAGGTTCGCTGGTGAATGGGATTTTTAAGCGGATGAAAAATATGGACCTGTTGCTTATTGCCGACCGCGCCGAGCAGGAGGGAGAACGTATTTTGCCGACGATGAGGCAGGAAGAAGACAATGATCCATACCATCGTCTGAGCGACGAGGAAGCGCAGGCTGAGGCTGCCAAAATCCGGCGTGGCAAGCTCAAGGTATATATCGGTGCTGCCCCCGGTGTCGGTAAGACGTACACGATGCTCAGAGAGGGAAATGACCTGCTGGCAAGCGGGATTGATGTTGTTATCGGACTGCTGGAAACACATGGAAGGGCGGAAACACTGGCACAAGTAGGCTCGCTGGATACCGTTTCCCGTCAGATTATCGAGCGTCATGGCGTATATTTGGAGGAAATGGACACGGAAGCGATTCTCAAGCGCAATCCCGAGGTGGTCCTTATTGATGAACTGGCACATACCAATGTTCCCGGCAGTTCGAGATCCAAGCGCTATGAGGATGTATTGACGATTTTGGATCAAGGGATTTCTGTCATTTCCACAATGAATGTACAGCACCTGGAAAGCCTGAATGATGCGGTCGAGCAGATTACCGGCATTCGGGTGAGGGAGACGGTTCCCGACCGTATGATGCGGCTGGCCGATGAGGTACAGCTCATTGATGTGGCTCCCAAATCGTTGCAGCAGCGTATGCGTGATGGCAAAATATACGATCCTGCCAAGGTGGAGCAAGCGCTTAGCCATTTTTTTAAATTAGGCAATCTGATTGCCTTGCGGGAGCTTGCTTTGCGGGAATTGGCAGATGATGTAGATGAACGGCTGGAATCCTGGGATCGACACGAATCGCTGAGAGGGCCGTGGCGTAGAGAGGAAGTAATCTTCGTAGGGGTGACGCTTAGTAACAATGCTGAAAGGCTGATTCGACGCGGCTTTCGTATTGCTTTTCGTCTGAAGGCGGTATGGATCGTGACCTATGTTCATGTCGGTATAAGCATACCGGAGAAGCTAAACTCCCGGCTGGAACAGTTGAAAATGCTAACCCACCGTCTGGGAGGAACCTTCGAAATCCGGCTTGTTTCCAGTCGGAGAGAGATTGCTGACATATTGATTACTCCGGTGGAAGGGTATACGGGTACGCAGTTAATTGTGGGGCAGTCCTCCAGAAGCAGTCGTTGGGGAAAGGATGCGGTCGTCCCGCAAATTCTCCGTCAAGCGCGTCATATGGATGTTTTGATCGTGGCGGACTATGACCCGGACATCAAGTTGGAGGAAGGGGATTGAATCGCCCAATCCTTTTATAAATAGTCAGATGCTGGGTTCCGGTTGTTCAGTGCTTCCATAGTATATTCTATCTCAAAGAAATGGAGGCGAATTTGAAATGTTTAAACATCGTTCGCATCATTGTCATTTTCCTAAGCCAAGAAAACGCGTTACTAAGAAGATTATTAAGGTGACTGTCATTAAGTTTGAGCCTAAATTTAAACATGATCACCGGAAACATGAAGATTTCGGTAAAAAATGTCATTGTCGGAAACATCGCCATCATCGCCATCATGACTGTCATCGTCGTCACCACAAATTCTACTAAGATTAAGGCAATGGGAGGCGGGCTTGAATGCCCGCCTTTCGTTTACATAAGGATTTGAAGAAATTCTAACATAAAAAATGCTTGCTCTAAAATAGGCGCTGTGCTATTCTACCAGTAAATAGATTGCACGTGACGGAAGCACCGTTCACCAACCGTATGTATGTACGGTTTGATGAACGGTGCTTTTTTGCGTTGTTGTTTTGGGGGAGGGGATGAGCGTCATGATTCCGGTAAAAGTAGTGCTGGCTGTAGAAAGCCGGGATTATATTGAGCCACTGCTGAATTATGTACACGGAAGCGAGTACGCCAGAAGGCTGAGAGTAACGGCATTTTCGCAGCCGGAGGCATTTCGCCAATACATGATGGAAACGGCTGGAATGAAAAAGCCGGATGTAGTGGTGGGTGAAGCCGCTTTTTTGAGTCTGTGGGCAGATCGGGAAGCTTCCGATATTCCTTGTCTGGTGCTACATGAGGGAGAACAGGTGAGCGAATACGGACAACCTTTATTAAAATATCAGCCCTTGTCTGAATTGGTGGGCTTTATTTTGGAAACGGCGAGACAGCGGACAAGTGGGCGGCAGAGCGTGAACAGCCGGGAAGGCGGAATGATTATTGGCATGGTTGCGGCTTCCGGTGGGTTGGGTAAGACAACGGCTGCGCTCAATATATCAAAGCAGCTGGGAAATGAGGGGTATTCGGTTTTTTATTTGAATTTGGAAACGGTGGATTCAAGTTCGTTGTTCACGGGTTCCGGCAGTTCTAGCGGAGCAGAAGGAGAGGGGCTGTCCAGACTGCTTTATGACCTCAAGGCAGCGGGGCATAAGGGAAATCCCTTATCTGTCGCTTCGTATTGTGTGCGCCGTTCTGAAATTCAGGCCGACACCTTTCAGCCTGTCGATAACCGCAAGGAACTGATGGACATGACCTGTGATGAGGCGGTAGAGCTGATTCGGACGATTGCCGAAAGTGGACAGTATGATGTTGTAATCGTAGATGGCGAATCCAAAAATGGCGACCGGGCTCAGGCTGTACTCGAAGCCAGCCATAAGCTGATCTGGCTGCTGGCGGACGATTTAATGAGCATGCACAAGTGCGGGCTATGGCTGGATGTTCTGGAAGCCATGCAGCCTGAAGGACTTGAAGCCATGCTGACCAAAACCCGTTTTGTGGTGAACCGTTATATGGGGACGATGGTTAACACCTTGCCTCGGGACTTTATGGAGCTGAGCGGAGCGCTGCCCTACATTCCTTCATGGAAGCAGATGCAGCATCGTGAGTTGCTGCTTAGTTCACCGATTTATCAGCGGGAAATTCGCCAGCTGTGCCGCGAGCTGCTGAATGTGGAGACTGTAACACAGCCGCCCGCCGCTTGGTCTTAAAGGGGGCCGATGAACATGAATGAAGAACGGTTTCGTGCACTACGAGCGGATATCCGGGGAGGCCTGGACGTCACGTCCTCGGTAGGGGATGCAGAGTTAGTGCGGCATATTGAAAATCGAATTTTGCATGACACAGAGCTGGCAGGTTTGACCTCCAGAGAAAAGCATGCGCTGGTCCGTAAAATTTTTAATTCCTTCCGTGGGCTAGATGTGCTCCAGCCGTTGATTGATGACCCCACGGTTACGGAAATTATGATTAATAGTCATCGGGAAATTTTTGTGGAGCGGGCAGGTGAGGTGATCCAGGCACCCGATCAATTTGAATCCCGTGAGCGACTGGAGGATTTGATCCAGACGATTGTAGCCGGAGTGAATCGGATTGTGAATGAGTCTTCACCGATTGTCGACGCCCGATTGAAGGACGGGTCACGTGTAAATATTGTGCTACCGCCAGTTGCTCTCAAGGGACCGACGATGACGATACGGAAGTTTCCCGAGCGTCCGATGACGATGGATGACTTGATACGAATGGATGCACTGGGTACAGAAACCGCCAGTATGCTCAAAGATCTGGTACGCAGCAAGTACAATATTTTTATAAGCGGGGGTACGGGGTCTGGTAAAACGACCTTTCTGAATGCATTATCCCAATTTATCCCGCCATCAGAACGGATTATTACGATTGAGGACTCAGCAGAGCTGCAAATTGTAACCGTACCTAATCTGGTTTCCATGGAAACACGGAATGCCAACACCGAGGGGAAGGGCGAAATCACGATTCGTGATCTGATTCGTTCCTCCCTGCGTATGCGTCCCAATCGCATTGTGGTGGGTGAGGTCAGGGGGAGTGAGGCGTTGGATATGTTGCAGGCGATGAACACAGGACATGATGGATCGCTATCGACGGGACACGCAAATAATATCCGCGATATGGTCAGTAGACTGGAGACGATGGTGCTGGGCGGGGCTGAGCTGCCACTAGGTGTGGTACGGCAGCAGATCAGCTCGGCTATTGATATATTCGTGCATTTGTCACGGTTGCGGGACAAATCCAGACGGGTGCTGGAAATTAGCGAAGTAGCTGGCTTTAAAAATGGTGAAGTGGTGCTCAATCCGCTCTATCGTTTTCAGGAACGGGGCGAAAGTAAAGGACGCATCGTCGGAGGGCTGGAGCGTTGCGGTGAAGGTTTGCAACATACGTTGAAGCTGCAAATGGCCGGGATGAAGCCGGAAAGCTGGAGCAGGGGGGAAGCGTCGGTATGAAGCCAGGAAAAGCGGCTGTGAAGCCGGAGCAAGCATCCCGTCAGACTACTTCCCTGCCGGACTATACGGTATATACACTGTCACCTGTGCAAAAAAGCCTGTGTATCCTCTTTAGTGGCGTGCTATTCGCAATGATCGGCTATCTTTTTTATCATCAATGGATATTGTCGTTGCTGTGCGCTGCTGGAGCTTTGCTGACGCCTCGTTATTTTAGGCAGTTTTTGCTGCAACGGCGCAGGTCAGCTCTAAGCATTCAATTCAAGCAGGCTTTATATTCGCTCTCGTCTTCCCTTTCGGCGGGGAGGTCGGTGGAGAACGGCTTTCGTGAGGCCGTAGAGGATTTGAGGCTGCTTAGCCCGGATGGAGATCATGATCTGATTTTTGAATTTAACATTATTACAGCCTGTCTGGAAATTGGACAACCTGTGGAGACGGCCTTGCAGGATTTTGCTCGTCGGGCGCAGATGGAGGACATTACGAATTTTGCGGACGTGTTTGCAGCTTGCAAACGAACCGGGGGTGATCTGGTGGAGGTCGTGCGACGGGCTTCAAGTGTTATAGGGGAGAAGCTGGAAATTCAGCAAGAGATCGGTGTGATGATCGCGCAGAAACGTTTTGAATCTAGGGTTATGTTTGCGGCGCCTTTTCTGTTTGTACTGTTTATGACAATCACTGCGGGAGATTACATGATGCCGTTATACAGCGGGACAGGTATGATTTTGTCTACCTTTTGCCTATTGGTGCTTGGTGGCTGCCTCGTATGGATTAACCACATTATGAAAATTGAGGTGTAAGGAGAGATAGGCGTGGTGATGTTGGTTTGTCTGGTCATGCTGGTTCTGCAAGTGGGAGGTTGGGTGGTGCTGAACCGGATGTACGGTGCTAAGTATGCGAGCTTTCGCCATATGAAGCTGGAAGGACTGCGCCTGCAAAGGCTCTCGGTTCCTTTCGTACACATGATCCATGCTTCACGTGCCGCCCAAAGACTGCCTTTGCTGATGTTCAAGCTCCAGCGCTCGGTACAAAAGCTGTACGGTATGCGCAACAGTGGGGAAAAAACGATGCTTTTTCTGGCCGAAATGGTGGGTTACGGATACATGATGGCGGCTGGTGGAGCTTTAATATCGCTCATGATGGGCGGAGATGCGACCGGGCTGGTGCTCGGATTGGGGCTGGGTATTCTGGTGCCCATCGCGCTGGTCAAGGATCTGCACGGAAAGGTACAGAAGCGGGATCAGCAAATTTTAATGGAATTGCCTGAATTACTGAGTAAAATCATGCTTTTGGTCGGCGCAGGCGAGACAGTACAACGGGCATTGCTTCATTGCGTGGAGCGCAAAGGGGCGGATATGGTACATCCGTTGTACCGGGAGCTGCGTCAGACGGTGGGGGAATGGGAAAGCGGCTATTCCTTTCAACAGGCATTTGAGCATTTGAGCAAGCGCTGCGGCATTCAGGAAATGACGGTGTTTACGACAACAGTGTTACTGAATATGAGACGCGGCGGTAGCGATTTTGTGATGGCTTTACGTGAGTTGTCCCAGACGCTATGGAGCAAGCGGACCTCAATTAGCCGCACAAGAGGGGAGCAGGCTTCATCTAAGCTGGTATTTCCGATGGCGCTGATTTTGCTAACGGTTATTGTGCTGGTGGGCGCTCCCGCCTTAATGATGATGAATATGTAGGAGGAATACAACGATGATGACATTAGTAACAGGTAGTATTCGTAAATTGTACAAGGATGAGGACGGTTTGGGTACGTTAGAAATGATTCTGATTATCGCGATTCTGATTGCGGTGGCGATTATTTTCAAGGATCAGATCAAGAAGATTGTAGAAGGTCTGTTGAAAAAAGCGGATAAAAAGAGTAACGACTTCATGGATTCATAATGCTGCGTAATTTGGCACACAAAGAGGAAGGGAGCTTCTCATTGGAAGCTTCCCTCGTCTTTCCCATACTGTTGCTGGTCATTTTTGTGATGTTGTTTTTTTGCCTGTATATATATCAAAAATCCATCTTGGTGCAGGTCGCTTCTACGGCTTCGGAACGAGCCGCTTATAGCTGGGATAACAGCTTCAAGGAACCGCGTACAGGCGCATTCACCCAAGGACAACGAGATTCGCTTTATTGGCGCTTGAAGGATGATGCCATGCTGGGTGCCTTGTTTGGCTGGGCTGGAGCCAATAATCAGGTAAGTGTGCAGGTGCCCGGTGGCGGTGGAGGAGGCGATTTGCCCGCCCAGAAGCTGTCCCACGCCGAGAGTGGCATGCCTGCCGGTATGCAGGGACAGATGACATATGAGAACAGCCTGATCAGCCGTAAGGTGACAACAGAGCTGAATAAAATAGTGAAAGTGCCTTTGCTGAATCAGTTTCTGGATCAGACGGATTTACAGGGAACAATGAGCTCGGGTGTGGTAGAGCCTGTGGAATGGATTCGTACGGTAGAGCTGGTTCGATATTACGGAGCAAAATTTATGGGCAGAGGCTCAGGTGAAAAGATAAATCCGGCAGTTGCAGGACAAGTATTAACGCAATATGGACAGAACGGTCCGTAAGAAGCGGAGAACACGAATGGACTGGAAGGGAGGAAGCGAGTGTTTGGAAAAGGACGTAATGCTAAGGATAGCGAGCTAGGAGCCGTCACGGTCTTTTTGATTCTGATTTTAGCGGTCATGTTTGGCTTTATTGCTGTTTTTATTGATTATGCACGAATTGCCGCGCTGCATGTGCAAACCGAACGGTTGACCCATGCGGCGGTTCGTTCAGTTATGTCTGCCTATGATCCGGCATTGCAACAGGATTACGGTCTGTTTGCCTATGGTGAGAGCAGCGGAGAGCAAATTATGGTCAAAGTGCTGAACGACAGCGCCAAGCGCACGCCGCGTGCAGACACACTGCCACTTATGAACACGAAGCTGGATTCAAGCTCTTTGCACATGGAAAGAGAGCTTGGTAAATATGCCATATTTAACGAGCAGATTCGTGAAGAAATGAAGTATAAAGCGCCTGTCGATTTTACAGTGGAAGTGCTGGAAAAGCTGAAGCCGCTCTCTCAGAACATGAAAGAAGCCTCGCATACGGTTGATTTGCTGAAACGGCTGCAAAAGCTGTATGACAAACGTGAGGCCAAGCTGGATGACATGCTGGAAAAGCAGCGTGAGGCAGGAGCTTATATGGAAGAGGTTCGCAAACGGATCATTAAACAGAGGGGCGCGTATATTCCTAATCAGTATATTTGGGATTCCCTTGAGGTTGTAGCCGATATTGCTGCCCAATATAAGCATTACGTGCATGTGTATGAGGATAATAAAAAGAGTGTAGACGACGTTAAAATCATGCAGATCGAGAAATATGCGAGAAGGGCGAGATCGGCACTTGATCGTCTGGGCCAAGCCATGACCAAGGTAGGAAAAGAGCATGATGAGCTGCTTGTAGAGGCTAAGGAGCCGCTGAATGAAGCCAGGCAAATTAACGAAGAGATGCGTCAAGTCATTGCTCAATATAAACAGAGGGCTGCCAATGCAGGATATGATGAGGTTTCCGCAGCCCCTACTCCGAGTGGAGGGAGCTCCAGTGTTGATCCGTCTGTGGGAAGCGCAAGGCAGAAGGCTGACGATTTATTGATTCCAGATAAGGAATTTGATCAGATGGAAGCGACTATAGAAAAGCAACGAATAGCTATTCGTACGGTTAACAACAGATTATCGAGTATGATCCGTACGCTATCCTTTTATACAGATCCGAATCTCAATACAGATATGTTCAGACAAGAAGTGATCTCAACGCTCAAGGAAATGGATCAATATTTGAATGCATATGCCTGGTCAGGACCTTCTAATGTACTCGATGGTGAAGCCAGAGCAATGGACACGCGACGTGGACCTGATAAAGAACGCAAAAAAATGGAAAAAGAGGCGAAGAGCAAGCTCAAGCAAGCCTATCAGATCATTGAAATGCTTTCCAAAGGTACGCAAAGTGCCGGACCATTTCAAAAGTTGGAGCAGTATTACAATGAAAGTATCTCTTTTAACCAGTCTGCATCCAGCCCGTCAGTATCCGCTGATTTGTCCTATGATACCTATGATGCGGCAGGAGCTTCCATGGACAGTATGGATGGTCTATACGGGGCGGCATCCGGCTTGCTGACGCAACTAGGGGATGATTTTTTCCAGAATGAATATGCGCTTTCTTACTTTAATCACGTGGATTTTAGCCGATTTGGCAGTTTAGCCGGATCAGGTGGGAGGGTGGTGAATACAGCGCAAATTTTGGGAGATCAACTGGAACTGAATAATCAGGAGGTCGAGTACATTCTGTACGGTTTCCATAATCCGACTGGAAATCTGGCCTCCGCTTATGGCGAGATTTTTGCTATGAGGCTGGCCATTCGCACGATGGAGGGTTTGGTCAAAAATAGCTCCAAGGGCAATCCGTTGGTTGTTTTGGCGGCAGCTCTTTTATATGGGGTAGAGAAGGCGATTGAAGATATGATTATGCTGGCTCAGAAGGGGTATGTGCCTCTGTCTGATTTTCTGAAATTTCGAATGACGTACAAGGATCATTTGAGATTGTTCCTCATGCTCCATAGCAATAATGAACGGAAAATATCCCGTATGCTGGCATTGATCCGCCTGAATACAGATGTCAATCCTGCTGAACGGCAAACGTATGCAAGGGGCGAGGTTAAGAACGGGATGAGGCTGTTGTTTTTACCTGGGGTGATGAAGATGCTGGGCCTGGCCTCAGAGGAAGGCGAAAGCATTAAGGGAAGTGTGTACTATGTTACGAAAACAGCACATTTTTCTTATTAATCGGTATTTACAGCGAGTTGGTGGACGGAGTCGTCGTGAACAAGGAAGTATCGTTTTAGAAGCATCGCTGGTGTTGCCGTTGTTTTTGTTTTTTATTATTTTTCTGATTTATATGGTACAGATGACGCTGGTATCTACGGCCTTGCAGACCACCGCTTCAGAAGCGGTTAAACAGGTTTCGGCTAAAATCTATCCGGTGTCTTTGGCGGTGGATGCGGCGTCTGCGAAAATAGATGCAGTCCGCCAGCCGCTGGATGAGCTGCCCAAGTTATCTGTGAGTGAATATGCAAGCCAATTCGCTGCCCAGCTGCCACCTCCCATCGGTGATTGGGTGGAAAGCGCTGTGCAGGGGGGAAAAAAGCCCATGGAGGAGCTACGTGGGCGCTTGACAGAAGCCGCGCTTGATCCTGTTCTAAAGCCGCTGTTAAAGCCTTTTATAGAGGATAGCATTCTGGAGTATGACCGTATACATGTAACGAACGTGCATGTGCCGTCTCTTACGGGAACTAAGGACCCTTATTTTAGGGTGGAGCTGTCTTATGAGCTGCCGATGAAGGTTCCTTTTCTGTATCGTAGTATTGTACTCCAGACAGCGGCAGAGGAACGTCTCTGGATTGGTGACACGGGAGAGGGAGCAGGTACAGGAGATGCTACAGCGGTTAAGGATGCCCGGGGTTCCATACAGCTGCTTGCCAAGCCTGAGCCTGCCGTGAAGGGTGTATATAACTTGATCAAGGCCAAAGTGGAACCCGGAACGTCAGCTAATCTTTCTGTACTTTATAAGTCGGGCCAAAGCACGGCTCAACACTTGGGCTGGACCTCTGCCGATGCGGACGGGATTATTGAATGGAACTGGTTTGTAGGTACAAACACGACACCCGGTCAATGGAGCTTTGTGATCGAAACGGACGATGGACAACGTATCGAGGTTCCATTTTCGGTAGAGAAGACGACCGACGGGGAGGGGAACACGGATGGTTCGCCATAGCACGGATATATGGGAACATTGCGAATAGATAGAGAAAATAACGATGGAAAAGGTTTGAAACGCTTCGTGCTTATCATTAGGGGGGAATTGCATTGACGTGGATGTATATCGTATGTGGTGTTTTGCTGGCGATTGCGCTGGTGACGGATTTACGTAGTATGAAAATTCCTAACAAGCTTACGCTGCCCGGCATGGCGATGGGCGTGCTGTTTAATACGATGTTTGGAGGATGGCATGGATTTTTATTTGCAGCGGCTGGATTGGGGACGGGATTCGGCTTCATGTTGATTCTGTACTGGATGGGAGCTGTCGGTGCAGGCGATGTGAAGCTGTTTGGCTTGATCGGAGCATGGACGGGGGCTGCTTTTGCATGGCAGTCGGCTCTCTATTCGATTTTTTTCGCAGGTATTATTGGTTTGGTGATCCTGCTGTGGAGACGGGAAACCATGATGAGATTGAGGCGTGTGGCTTTTAATCTGGGAGGATTCTTTCTGTTTCGTAGCGGCAAGGCGCTGACGAACGGGAGGGAGGCACACCTCAGGTTTCCTTTTATGACCGCCGTCATTCCGGGAGCGATCAGTGCTTATCTTTATTTTTTGCCATAACTTAAGCAGTTGGGTATATATGATGGTGCTCACGGGGATCGGGAAAATGCTAAGGAGGTCATGAATTGTTTGGTTTAAGCAGGGATTTTGCCCGCAACGGCGGGACATTTATGATTTTGAACAAGGAAGGCGGGCTTAAGACCGATGATTTAAATTCCGTGCAAACCGGAATGATGACTGGCAATCGGATTCCCGGTCTTCTGGAGCTGAGAATCAAGGACGTCGATTTTCAGGTGGAGCTGCACTACGATATTTCCGGTCAACGTATGCTGTCCCAGGTATGGAAGGGAGGGGGAGTGTCGACTTCCGATTTCTATCGGATTCTTTTTGAAGTGGCGGATGCCCTCCATCGTAGTCCGCAGTATATGCTGGATATGCGCCAATTTATTTTGCATGAGGATTATATCTTTATGAGCGGTTCAGGCTCAAGGGAAAACGTCAGTTTAACCTATGTTCCTTTGCAGGGTGTACTGTATGAAGGACAGGCTGGGAGCCAATTTAAGCAATTGGTTATTCGCTTGATGACGCGTGTGGTTCATTTTCAAGGGGACCATATGCAGCGCATATTTGAACTGTGCGACAAGAATGAATTTGATCCGAGAGCGTTGAAGGAGCTGCTGCTGCAAGGGATGACGGTCGGTGCAGACAGCTTTAGGCCTCAAAGTGAAGATGGAGAAGGACGCAGCAGAGATACCCGTGTTCGAATGGGAGTTCAAGGAGAGCGTGACGGATTACATTCAAAAGATGTATACGGAAAATCTTTTCCGTCAGCCGATCATACAACGAGCCGAGCGGGATATGAGCAAGGAGAAGAATCTAAATTCTTCGCCTCAAGGAGCCAGAGATCTCAGAAAAAAATGCATGAGGATCAGGAGATGCTTCAGGAGATTCAGGACCTTAAACGGATCAATCGGCTCAAGCCGTCCGTGAAGCCCCAGGAGAATGATGAGGCAGATGTAGAAATTGAAGAAACGGAGCCTGCGTTGCAGAAGTATAAAACGTACATTGCTTTAGGCTGTCTTCTCGCTTCGGCTATCGTGTGGCGCTATATTTATTTGGACCATCCAGATACGGTGCCGCTGGTTATTTCCGTTGTGCTGACCTTGGTACTCGCAGCCGTTGCTTATATGAGCTGGACGGGAAAATGGGGGTGCAAGAGCGTTTCGTCGTATGCCTATGCCGATTCAGTTCCTGTGCTGGATTCGGAATGGCTTGGCGCAGCTTCTCCTGCACAGCGGAAAAATGACCGTTATCAGGTCGATAAGCTAACCGGATTCGTAGCAGGGCATCAGAATAGGGACAAGCACTCTTCCAATTCAGGTGATCAAGGACAGGAAAGCTGGCGCTGGTCTTTTCCTGACTCCGAGTCCGAAAATATGGGTAGCCAGAATGCGGGAGAAAGAGGTAAAGCTTCTGCACTTCACGACTTGCACAAGCCACAGGGGGTAGGTGCGGATCGGAGAAATGATTTGGAAGCGAGTGATACCAGCGAGGCATATTATAAGTCGCTGTCTGGTGTGACGGAGCTGCTAAATGCTACATCAAGGCAAGAAACGGTGCTGCTTCGTGCAGATAAAGGGGTACATATTCCACACGTTCAGCAATCACCGATTGCCTGTCTGGAACGCAAGCCACCGGGAAGTGGAGCGGCCGAGCGCATCCGATTGCAGTCGGACCAATTTGTTGCAGGCAGCTTCTTCATCGGAAGAGAGCCACAATTGGTACAGTTTATGGAGCATACGGAGGGAGCGTCCCGTTCTCATATTGAGCTTTGTATTGATGCAGAAGGACAAGGTCACATCGTCAAGGATTTGTCCTCGACGAACGGAACCGTTCTGAACGGAGAGCCAATGGTGCCATATAAGGAGTATGTTATGAAGGACGGAGACACTTTTAAAATAGCCGGAGTATCCTATACTTATCGGCTGGAATCTTTTAAATCTTCTTCCAATGCCTCTTGAGTGAAGGGTAGTTTATTTATGTGTGTATAGAAGAAAAAGAAGCCCGTTTAATGTATTGGGCTTCTTTTTGACGTTTAAGTTGGGGGTAGCTATTGAGTATTTTGATTCAATTTATCATCTGGAGTATGTTCAATGACATCTGTCAAATTACATTCTAGCTTGTTACATATATCGTCGATAATTTTCATAGCTATGTACTCGTTACGCCACATTTTAGCGGCAGTTGACGGGGAAATATTCATTAGTTTTATAAACTCCATTTTAGAGATTTTCTTTTTAATTAAAGTTATTTGTAATGGTTCAAAACTAATCATTTATCATTCTCCTTCTTTAGTACCAGGTAACATAAAAAAATATGATATAATTCCAACAAGTCGGAAATAATTACGTGAAAACAGTTGAATAATAAAAAGGTTGGTGATATCATTTATAATAAGTCGTAAATATATGCGACAAAGTGAAAAAAAGTGTTTTAAAGAGAAACTGGTGAAACAAAGCTAAGCTATATCATATCATCCTAAAAAAATGATGTACAGCACCCTAGCTTTGCTATGGCCATTTTACCAGAATAGAACTGGAGATGATACTTATGATTACAAGATATAAATTCAACAAACAAGACATTAAAAACATTATTTGCATTCGACAAGTTTGGGGACAAGAAGTAAGTAGTGAAGAAACAGAGTTGTATTATTACCACATTATGGACGTGCTTAATCGAAAATGGCAAACGATTGGCTATAACGTTTCAGACGCTATTCGAGTATTTCAAAATGGATGTGACGATAAATGGACATATATTATTGAGCAAGCCCCATATAATTCTGATCTCACTACTAATGATCTAATTAATATGCTCAGTATTACTTCTGATGCTTCGCGTACTCGAAATGCTATACAAATTATACTGAATACAGTTGAAAGACGAAATGACTTTGTTAATCGAATGGTTAATGTGAACGAAGAAAGTACACTTCTTCTTTTAGCGCGATGCAAGAGCAATATCTTACGTATAATCAACTTTCAGACGAGGAATTTATGAAACTGTACACTGTAAATCCAGTGAATGCCTTAACTTTATATTTCCTTGAACCCGTGGACATTATTGCGTTTTGGGAGTGGGAAACTGCTGGTGGTACGTGTGAAAAAGTCATTCAATATAAACTTGAAAAACCTTTGATGACTTTGATTCAGGCGATAGAACGTGCTGAGGATGAAACAAGTCTGTCTTTCCTTTGAGAAGTACATAAACGAATAGAAGATATCAACAATCCCTCTATTCCGTAAAGGAGCTTATCTATGTACAAAACCGGAAGACTCATTGACGGTAAACTTTTTCTCAAGACTTGCGACGGTAAATGGATTAGTCTTCGATTACTCATTCTTCTTGTGAAAAGAACGTGTGAATGACGATTTGCTGATACTCGGGACTGAGTCTTTTGATACAGGCAAAAAGATGTATTTTTCTTATAACAATTAGGAATTGAGACGGTTTTCCATGAATTTGAATAATGCTATCATGTCATAACGAACTTGAACCGAGGTGAATTATGACAACCATTAAAGTGACACCGGAACAACTGATGTCTGTCTCCAAGCAATTTGAGCTTGCACAGAAAACGGCGAATCAGATGAATAATCAATTGACACAGCGCATTTCTTTTATGGAACAATCATGGGATGGTACAACGAAGCAACGCTTTTACTATGATTTTCATAGCGTTCAAAAGAATATGAATGACTTTGTTACCCTGACGGATTCCATTGCGAGGGAGTTACGTCACCATGCGGATAAATTCAGATTAGCGGATCTGATGGAAGCAGGGAAAATAGATGCAAGTTGCTTACCGCCTCCACCTAATTCATGTGCCGTTCCTGCTCCAGATACACGAAACGCGTTCCAGAAATCGGCAGATAGCTTGACCGAGCTGGGTGAGGATTTTGTAGCCGCCAATTCGGTGCGCTATGAGAAGAAATTCGATTCGGTATGGAGCTTCCTAGATTATATGTCATATGGTATTCCAAAAGGAATGTATCAAGGATATATGGAACGAGCAGCTAAACAAAACGATTCATGGAATGACATGCTCAATTTCGGTACATTTGGAGTAACGGGTATGATCCAGGGGGCCTTTAATCCCACCAATGCATGGTCAAAGGAACACTGGACTAATATGATCGGTACAGCTGGATTATTTGGAGGAGTTAGTTCAGTAATCAAGCCCAAGATTGGATTGGGATCGTCAATAAAATATGAGGTGAAATCTGGAGCTACTATTCAAGTTGAGGGACTTCGAATCGATTATCTGATACTATGTTAGGTAAGAATGATGCTGACCCGTTCAGGGATATATATGGCCCCGCCCGACTTTCTCATCCAGAAGAGTGGAATAACATTATTAAAAATACACAAGAAGCCGGAGTTGAAGTTAGGATTCTGGATAGAGATATTATGGCATATGCCCCCAAAGGATCCGGCAAGCCCGGACAACTGAATATATATGAGGATGCTTCAATTAGTGCATTGCGACATGAGTATCAACATTTCCTTGATGATAAGGCTAAAGGATTTCCTAGTTTGGATGTAACATATGAATTCAAAAGTAGGATTATCATGGAGCTTAGAGCTTATATGGTGGAGATAAAAGAAGCAGAGAGGATTGGAAATAAGGAACTTGCAGAGCACCTCTGGAACAATTACAGGGATGAACGGCAGTATCTTTTGGAGAATTATGGGCCAGTTAAACTAGATTGAATGGAGATCATAAAATGAAGCTACTTACTTTATCTAAAGAAATACGAGAGGGAAAAATAAGTGACGATCAATTGGTGGAATGTTTGGATATCCATCATAATCAGGTTCAGCTGAATGCTATGAGTCAGATAGCTAAAAAGAAGCTGTGTAGTGAGAAAATAATCGAAAAATTGAAACATATTAGCCAGTTCAGAGATCCCAAGGTAAACAAGCTTTTTGGTATTGATACTCTTGGACACTATAGTATTGCTGTGCTTCGAGTATTGAACACTTCGGAATCTATAAAACAATATGAAATGCTGATGACTGAGCTTGATGATTTTGATAAAGAAATAGTTGAAAGGATAGCTGGAGGCATAGGTTAATAGGCATTGCAAGCAATCTGTCATAGCTCTCCAATATGTAACTAAAATCATCTTGTGTGAAAATATTTCATACCTAAATAAAAGAGGAACCCTAAGCTGATAAAGATCTTATCAGTCCAGAGTTCCTCTTTTTAAATTCAATGCTGCTTATGAGGAGAATGTAGTTCCTCCAGAGCTTCCTTCAGTGAAGGATAGTTAAACTGAAATCCATGCTCCAGCGCCTTGCGCGGGATTACTTTTTGACCGTCCAATACGAGGGTACTCATCTCACCGACTAGCTTTTGTACGAGAACGCCGGGAACGGGAAACCAGTGTGGACGGCGGTATACCTCGGCCACGGTTTCCCCGAACTGGTCATTCGTCAACGGGTATGGTGATGATGCGTTCACAGCCCTGGTGATATCCGGCGTATGGATGCAGTGGGTGATCAGGCGGACGATATCCTCAATATGTATCCAACTCATCCATTGGTTACCGCTGCCTATTTTGCCGCCGAATCCGAAGCTGTAAGGCAGCTTCATCAGTGGAAATGCACCGCGTTTGCTGTCCAGTACGAGACTAATGCGCAGCTTGATTAACCGGGTATCGGAAGGGTAGGCGTTGGCGGCTTCCTCCCACTGCTCGACCACTTGAGATAGAAAGTCTTCCGAACGGCGCGGGCTGGTTTCATCGAACGTTTCAGTAAGAGATGTACCGTAGGCGGCGACAGCCGAAGCCTGAATGATAACTTCCGGCTTTTTTTGCAGAGCATTTAGTGCTTGGGCCAATTTGGCAACAGACAGCAGGCGTGATTGGAGAATTCTTTGCTTGGACTTGTCCGTCCAGCGCTGATTCAGCGTCTCTCCTGCTAAATTAATGGCCGCGTCTGTGCCCTCTAATGATTCAGGCTTTTGTTTCAGTTCGTTCCAGCTCATATATTGCAAGCGTGGGCTCGCTTCGTGACCTACCATGGGTTTACGGGTGATTACCTTCACCGTATGCCCGTCGTTGAGCAAGCTTTTGGTCATCGCACACCCTACTAATCCAGTACCTCCGCATATGACGATGTTCATGGAGTTTGACTCTCCTTCCGATTCGCAAAAAATATATATGTTATAGAATATAACCCTTTTTGAGAAAAAAACCTCATTCGAATGTACCTGTATACGCTAAAGGATGTCAATCCATGCTTTCGTTTACCTCGTTTCCCTTACGTGTAATCCTGTTTTGTGTGTGCACTACCATAAAAGCCATGTTGTTTGATTTCAATAATCACGTTAAAATGATTAAATCAAAATAAGACAAGCATAACAGAATAACAAGGATAAGGGGATGAAACCGAATCATGCTGAAAATTGGTTCTCATGTGTCCTTCTCGGACAAGGGTCTGCTCAACGCTACAAAAGAAGCGTCTTCTTACGGGTCCAGCTCGTTCATGATATACACGGGGGCACCGCAAAACACGCGTCGTAAGCCGATGGAATCCATGTATCTGGAGGAAGGCAAGCAGTTGATGGCTGAAAAAGGGATGGATGATATCGTGGTGCATGCCCCGTATATTATCAATCTCGGCTCTTACAAAGAAAATACCTATGAGCTGGCAGTTAGCTTTCTTCAGGAGGAAATTCGTCGCACCCACGCGATCGGCGTGAAAAACATCGTGCTTCATCCGGGCGCTTTTACCGATAAGGATGCAGAGTACGGGATTCAGCGTATTGCTGATGGCTTGAACGAGGTACTGAACGGTGTGAAGGAGACGGATGTTAACATTGCGCTGGAAACGATGGCAGGCAAAGGCACCGAAATGGGCCGCAGCTTCGAAGAAATTGCCTCCATTATAGATAAAGTAGAGTACAACGAGCGTCTTACTGTCTGTATGGATACCTGTCACATTCACGATGCGGGCTATGACATTGTGAATGATCTGGACGGCGTGCTGGAGCAATTTGATCGTATTGTCGGGCTGGATCGTATCGCTGTGGTTCACGTTAATGACAGTAAAAATGCGGTTGGCGCTCATAAAGATCGTCATACTCCGATTGGATCTGGCTGGATTGGCTATCAGACCATTCATAATGTGGTGCATCATGAAGCACTTCAAGGACGTCCATTTATTTTGGAAACGCCATGGATCGGAAAGGAAGCCAAAACTCAGCGTCCAATGTATGAGGTTGAAATCGCTTTGCTTCGCGGGAATGTGAAGGAGCGTTTTGGCGATGAATTTTTGGGTCAGGTAGAGCAGTTGCATTCGTTTTTCAAAAAACAGGATGTGGACGTGCGTAACTTTGTGCTGGATACCTGGACGCTATTGAAAAATGATGACAAAGCGAAAAAAGCTGATCCGCGCGAGCCGCTGGAACGTCTGTATGACATGGTAACGGAAGCAGCATTGTTTCCGGAGTTGAGCGAAGAACATATTAATCACCGTCTGATTGCCTGGTTTGCCAGCAGTCATTTGCCAGTGACGGTATAAGCCAAGGGGGAATTGTAGCCACATGGAACTTCACGTAAAACATCAGCCAAACAGTACTCAATCTGCGCATGAAAACCGTGCGCGTATGCTCGTATCCTGTCCTGATGGCCCGGGTATTGTAGCGGCCGTGTCTCGCTTTTTGTACGAGCATGGCGCCAACATTGTTCAATCTGATCAATACACGATGGACCCGTCCGGCGGTATGTTTTTTATGCGGGTTGAATTTGATTTGCCAAACTTGAGTGAAGCCCAGCCCCAACTGGAGCAGGATTTTGCCACAGTTGCGGAACAATTCCGGATGGAGTGGACGATTTCAGCGGTCAGCCGCAAGAAAAAGCTCGCCATTTTCGTTTCCAAAGAAGATCATTGTCTGGTGGAGCTATTGTGGCAATGGCAGGCAGGGGATCTGGACGCGGATATTTCTCTGGTGGTCAGCAATCATCCAGATATGAAGGAGTATGTGGAATCGTTCGGCATTCCGTATAACCATATTCCGGTGACAGCCGATACCAAACCGGAGGCGGAACGCCGTCAACTAGAGGTCATTGGTGAAGATATCGACGTCATTATTTTGGCCCGGTACATGCAGATTATTTCACCCAAGTTTATTGAGCATTACCGCAACCGGATCATTAATATCCATCATTCGTTCCTGCCTGCATTCGTGGGTGGGAAGCCATATGCCCAAGCCTATAATCGCGGTGTGAAAATTATTGGCGCAACCGCGCATTATGTAACTGAGGAACTGGACGGCGGCCCGATCATCGAGCAGGACGTACAGCGGGTAAGCCACGGAGATGATGTCAATGAGTTAAAACGGATCGGTCGCACTATTGAGCGAGTCGTTTTGGCAAGAGCCGTGAAGTGGCATGCGGAGGACCGAATTTTGGTTCATGAAAATAAAACGGTCGTTTTTAACTGATTTTTATATTTTTTAAAATATAAGAGTTCATACTTCTTACAAGCAAGGGGCTGTCCCAAAAGCCATGAAATGGCTGCTTGGGATAGCCCTTGTTTTTGAGTAGGATATACGTGAGCGTTTGGTGAGGA